>NZ_BAAAJE010000002.1:167709-431270 GCF_039526625.1 Nocardioides aquiterrae | reverse complement strand
CGGCGCCCGTACGTCGCGACCGTCGCCGAGCTGGCCTCGACCGACGAGGTCGCGGGCCTCGTCGCCGACGCCGACCTCGCCGACCCGAGCGGGCGGCTACGGGTCGAGCGGATGGGCGGCGACGGCCACGTCCGCGCGCTGCGGGTCGCCGCCGGCGGGGCGGACCTCGCGCGGCTCGTGTGCGTCCGGCCGGGCCGGCCGCTGCTCGACGACGACGTGCACGCGCTCGAGCGGGCCGCGGCGGTCGCCGCGCTGCTGATCACCCGCGAGGAGGCGGTCACCGCCGTCGAGAACAAGTACCAGGGCGACTTCCTGCGTGACCTGCTGCTGCGCCGCACCGCCGACCCGGCGTACGTCGCCGAGCACGCCGCGACCTTCGGCTGGGACCTGGACCGGCCGGTGGTCGTGGTCGCCGCGGAGCTGGACCCCGGCGACGAGCCCGGGACGAGCGCCCAGCGCCGCCAGTGGCAGGAGCGGTTCTCCGCGGCCTGGCGCCAGGTCACCGTCCAGCTCACCCCCGGCAGCCCCGCCGTCGACTTCTCGTCGGAGGTCGTGTGCCTGCTCCCGGTCGGGCCGGACGACGAGCAGGGCCACGACATCGTGCGCCGCGTGGTGCTGGCGGTCGCCGGCGACAAGGGCGGCGGGCGCCGGCCGTTCTCGGTGGGCGTCAGCCGGGTCGCCACGAGCCTGGAGGGGCTGCCGGAGGCCTACGCGCAGGCGCGCCGCGCCGTCGAGGTCGGCCGGCGGGTCCGCGGCGGCGGGTCGACGACGTTCTTCGACCAGCTCGGCCTGCACCGGCTGATCGCGCTCGTGCCCGACGGTCCCGAGGGGAACGGCGAGCTGCGGTCCTTCGTCCGCGACGTGCTCGGCCCGCTCGCGGAGGACACCACCGAGGCGGCCGACCTGCGCGAGACCCTCCAGGTGCTGCTGGACACGAACTTCAACGTCGCCGAGGCCGCGCGCGTGCAGTTCTTCCACTACAACACGATGCGCTACCGGGTCGCGAAGCTGGAGCGGCTGCTCGGCCCCCTCTCCGCAGACCCGCACCTGCGCCTGGACGTCGCCGTGGCCCTGCGGGTCCTGGAGATCACCGGCTGAGCTTGCAGGTTCCTGCAACCGCCGGTTCGACGCCCGCGCAGCGGGTATCCGCCGCTCATGAACCTCCTTGCACGGCACCTCGGCGCGGCCTGCGCCGTGCTCGTCCTGCTCCTGTCGTCTGTCACGATGCCGTCTGCCTCGGCGGGCGCAGCCCCCGGTTCCACCCCCGACACCGCGGCCGCACGACGGGGCATGAGCCACACGAACCCGAAGATGGTCGACGTCAGCACGCCGTACTTCGTCGGCTACGACAAGCGGCTGAAGGCCTACCACATCCGGGTCTACGGGTTCTGGCGAGCGGCCTGCGCCTCCACGAGGTTCTGCTGGCCGGCCATGGTCCCGGGGAGCGGCGGCCACATCGGCAGCAAGGACGTGGCGCGTCTGCGCTTCAGCGACTCCGTCGGCTTCCGGAAGTTCGCCATCCGCAACGGCGAGGTCTGCGGGTCGACGACGTTCCACCGGGCGAAGAGGCTACGGAGCGGCTCCTTCGACAACGCGTATGCCGCCGTGGACGACACGACCTTCGTGAGCTACGCGGAGAACTCGTCGGGCCACAGTGGGACCTGCAAGAGGGACACGATGCCGAGGGTCAAGCTGACCTGGGACGGCGTGACCACCACCTACTGGTCGGACCTGAAGGGCAAGTCGTTCCGGTACGACGTCTGGTTCAACCCGCTGCCCTCGCGGGGCCGGTGCTACGACCGGCTCTACGTGCACGGGGGCTACACCCACACGTGGGGGACCAGCAAGGACTCGTGGAGCGCCGGGGTCGGGTTCCCGTGGGGATTCAGTGTCGGCGTGGGCGGTGTCTCGGGCACCGACCAGTTCACGGTCTGGGAGAACACCGACGGCTATCCCCAGGACTCGATGCTGACGACCCCGCGGGTCTGCCACCACTGACGCGCCGGCCCGAACCGCGCAGGTGATCGGCCGAACCGTCCGGGCCACCGGTCCGGACCACCGCGGCGCGCCCACAACAGGTGCCAGCCAATCCGGCGTTCCTTCGGCATTTGTCGCCCTCGTGGGTGTGTCATGTGGGTCATTAGTTTGACGGGAACTCGGGCCCTCACACACCGAAGGGGTGCTGTCATGTCGATGTTCAAGTGGGAAGTGGTCGATCCCAAACCCGGTGAGGCCGTGGCGCCGCACCAGCGGCTGGCCTGGGGCAAGACGGTGGGCTTGGGCGCCCAGCACGTCGTGGCGATGTTCGGCGCGACGTTCGTGTTCCCGATCATCATGGGCCTCAACGCCAACCTCGCGATCATGATGAGCGGTATCGCCACGATCTGCTTCCTGCTGATCGTCGGCGGCAAGGTGCCGAGCTACCTCGGCACGTCGGCCTCGTTCGTCGGCGGGGCCACCGCGATCTACACCTACAGCGGCTCCGGCGGACCCGGCGGCCCGGCCGACGTCACCGGGGCGATCCTGGTCGCGGGCGTGGTGCTCGCGATCGTCGGTGTGATCATCCACTACCTCGGCGCCGGCGCAGTGAACGCGGTGCTGCCGCCCGTCGTCACGGGCGCGGTCGTGATGCTGATTGGCTTCAACCTCGCGCCCGTCGCCACCGCGACGTACATGCCCTCGGACCCGTGGGTCGCGATCATCACCATGACGGCCGTGATCTTGATGGCGGTCGGGCTGCGTGGCTTCATCGGCCGGATCGCGATCTTCCTGGGCCTGATCTTCGGCTACGTGGTGTCCTGGATCTTCGACGGCATCTTCGGCAAGACCTCGCTCCCGCTGCCGAGCAGCGCCGACCCGGGTCCGCACAACCGCGTCGACTGGAGCGGCGTCACGGGGGCCGACTGGTTCGGCTTCCCCAAGCACACCGCCGACGGCCTGGTGGGCAACCAGACGCTCGCGAACAACCTCGACGCGGTCGGCTGGCACACGCCTGCCTTCTCGGTCACGTTCGTCCTGCTCGTGCTGCCGGCCGTGATCGCGCTGATCGCGGAGAACGTCGGGCACGTCAAGGCCGTCTCCGAGATGACCGGCGCCGACCTGGACCCGGTGATGGGGCGCGCGGTCGCCGCAGACGGTGTCGGCACCGTGATCGCCAGCGCCGTGGGTGGCTCGCCGACCACGACGTACGCCGAGAACATCGGCGTCATGGCCGCCACTCGGGTGTACTCGACCGCCGCCTACTTCGTGGCCGCGATCGTGGCGATCCTGCTCGGCCTGATCCCGAAGTTCGGGGCGATCGTGAACGCGACGCCCCCGGCCGTGCTCGGCGGCATCACGCTCGTGCTCTACGGCATGATCGGCCTGCTCGGCGCGAAGATCTGGAAGGAGAACGGGGTCAACTTCGCCAACCCGGTCAACCTGGTCCCGATCAGCGCCGGCATCATCCTCGCGATCGGCAACGGCAGCCTGAAGTTCACCGACAACTTCATCCTGAGCGGCATCGCGCTCGGCACCCTGGTCGTCGTGCTCGGCTACCACCTGGCTCGCCTGGTGGCGCCGCGGACCGACGACGAGGGCGCGATCATCTCGGTCGGTGGCACCGGCACCAGCGTGGAGGATCACGCGGCGCCGCACCGCCACGGCGACCACAAGCACTGATCCCGACCCAGAACAGGAAACCGTGAAGCCAGCACCATTCGACTATCGCCGGCCAGGGACGCTCGCCGAAGCGGTGGCAGCCCTGGCCGGCGAGCCGAACGCCAAGGTGCTGGCGGGAGGCCAGAGCCTGGTCCCGCTGCTGTCGATGAGGCTCGCCGCACCGGCGCTGCTCGTCGACATCAACGCGATCCCGGGCCTGGACACCATCGAGGCCGCCGACGTCGGCGGCGTGTCAGGGGTGTGCGTGGGGGCGCTCGCCCGGCACGCCGCCGTCCTGGCCTCGCCCGACGTCCGCCGTGTGCAGCCGCTCGTGCCGCTCGCGCTGGCGCACGTCGCGCACGCCACGATCCGCAACCGCGGCACCACCGTCGGCTCGCTGGTCCACGCCGACGCCGCCGCAGAGATGCCGGTCGTGCTGACGCTGCTCGGTGGCTCGGTCGAGGTCGAGGGACCCGCCGGCCGCCGCACCATCCACGCCGACGACCTGTACGCCGGCCCGCTCGAGTCCACGGTCGGGCACGACGAGATCGCCGTCTCGGCGTTCTTCCCCGCGCTGCGGCCGGGTGCCGGGGTGGCGTTCGAGGAGATCGCCCGCCGGCACGGCGACTATGCACTGGTCGGCGCGGCCGCGCTGGTCGAGGGCGACCAGGTCCGGGTCGGCTACCTGTCGGTGAGCGACGTGCCCACGGTCGTCGACCTGACGGGCGTCGCCGACGACGACCTGGGGGAGGCGGCCCTCGCGCAGCTGGAGCCCCAGGACGACATCCACGCCACCGCGGCGTACCGCGCCCAGCTGGTGCGGGTGCTCACCGGCCGCGTGGTTCGATCTGCCCGGAACTTCTCGGAGGGAGCACGGTGAGCGAGCAGCTGCACGACGTCCGGCTGACGGTGAACGGGACGACCCACGAGGTCCGGGTCCCCGCGCGCCGGCTCCTGTCCGACGCGCTGCGCCACGACCTGGGGCTCACCGGCACCCACGTCGGCTGCGAGCACGGCGTGTGCGGCGCCTGCACGATCCTCGTCGACGGCGCGCCGATGCGCTCCTGCCTCATGCTCGCGGTCTCGGCGGCGGACCACGAGCTCACGACCGTCGAGGGGCTGACGAACGAGGACGGCTCGCTCGGTCCGGTGCAGCAGGCGTTCGCGGAGTGCCACGGGCTGCAGTGCGGGTTCTGCACGCCGGGCTTCCTCACCACGATCACGGCCGGGCTGCGCGACAACCCGCGCCCCACGCACGAGGAGGCGCGCGACATGATCGCCGGCAACCTGTGCCGCTGCACCGGCTACCAGAACATCGTCAAGGCGGTCGAGCGGGCGGCGGAGCTCCAGGGGGAGCTGTCCTCATGACGACCAAGCTGATGGGCCAGGCCGTCCAGCGGGTCGAGGACCAGCGGTTCCTGCGCGGGGAGGGCCGGTACGTCGACGACGTCGCGGTCGGCCCGGGCACCCTGCACGCCGCCGTCCTCCGGTCGCCGCACGCGCACGCGAAGATCCTGGACATCGACGTCACCGACGTCCTCGACGTCGAGGGCGTGCACGCGGTCTACACCTACGACGACCTCACCGGCCCGATGGCCGAGCCGCTCCCGCTGCTGATCCCGCACCCGGCGCTGACCCACGGGCGCACGCAGTACGCGCTGGCGAAGGACGAGGTCAACTACGTCGGCGAGGCCATCGCCTTCGTCGTCGCCGAGGACCGCTACGTCGCCGAGGACGCGGTCTCGCGGATCCGGGTCGACTACGAGTTCCTGCCGCCGGTGGTCGGGGTCGAGGCGGCGCGCGCCGCCGAGCACCTCGTGCACCCGGACGTGCCCGGCAACGTCGGCGCCCGGCTGGAGCAGAACGTCGGGGACGCGCCCGCCGCGATCGCGAAGGCGCCGCACCGGCTCGAGCTCGACCTCACGGTCGAGCGCAGCGCGTGCATGCCGATGGAGGGCCGCGGCACCGTCGCGCGCTGGGACCCCGACGTCAACCGGCTCCAGGTGTGGACGTCCACGCAGAGCTCGACCGGCGTCCGCGCCGCGATCGCGGTGAAGATGGGCCTCGACCTCGGGCAGGTCGACGTGATCACGCCCGACGTCGGCGGCGGCTTCGGCGTGAAGATCAACCACCCGTGGCCGGAGGAGCTGCTGGTGCCGATGGCGGCCCGCGTCCTCGGCCGCACGGTGAAGTTCACCGAGGACCGGCGCGAGCACTTCATCTCCTCCGCCCACGAGCGCGGCCAGGTCCAGCACATCGAGGTCGGGTTCGACGACGACGGCCGGCTGCTCGGGCTGGATGTCGAGTTCTGGCACGACCACGGCGCGTTCACGCCGTACGGCCTGATCGTCCCGATCATCACCTCCACCCAGCTGCTCGGGCCGTACAAGCCGCAGAGCTACCGGGTCGTGTTCGAGTCGCTCTACACCAACACCGTGATGGTCACGCCGTACCGCGGCGCCGGGCGGCCGCAGGGCTGCTACGCGATGGAGCGGACCATGGACGCGATCGCGGCGTACCTCGGCAAGGACCGCGCCGACGTGCGGGCCGTCAACTTCATCCAGCCCGACGAGTTCCCCTACGACCAGGGGCTGATCTTCCAGGACGGCCGCGAGCTGGAGTACGACTCCGGCGACTACCCGGCCTCGCTGGAGAAGATCAAGGCGCTGATCGGGTGGGACGAGTTCCCGGCGTACCAGCGGGAGATGGCGGCGCAGGGCCGGAAGGTCGGCATCGGCCTGGCCTGCTACGTCGAGGGCACCGGCGTCGGCCCGTACGAGGGCGCGCACGTGCACGTCGAGACCTCCGGCAAGGTCAAGGTCGCGACCGGCCTCACCACCCAGGGCCAGGGCCACGCCACGGTGTTCGCGCAGCTGGTCGCCGACGAGCTCGGCGTGAAGTTCGAGGACGTCGAGGTCGTCACCGGCGACACCCGCCGGATGCCGTACGCCGTCGGCACCTTCGCGTCCCGTGCCGCGGTGATGAGCGGCTCGGCCATCCACCTGGCGGCCAAGCGGACCAAGGAGAAGGTGCTCAAGATCGCGGCCGAGGCCCTGGAGGCCGACGAGAACGACCTCCAGATCGTCGACGGCGTGGTCTCGGTCAAGGGGTCGCCGGGCACCTCGATCGACCTCGGCACCGTCTCGGTGCTCTCGAACCCGCTGCGGTACGCCTTCGACGAGGCGTCGAAGGCCGCCACCCAGTTCTCGGTCGGCGACCCGGGCAAGCCGCCGGTGGCCGAGGACGAGGAGCCGGGCCTGGAGGGCAAGGACTTCTACTCGCCCGAGCGGGCGACGTTCGCCTCGGGCATGCACGCCGTGATCGTCGAGACCGACCCGGACACCGCGGAGATCACGATCCTGAAGTACGCCGTCGTCCACGACTGCGGCCACCTGATCAACCCGATGATCGTCGAGGGCCAGATCCACGGCGGCGTCGCCCAGGGCGTCGGGGGAGCGCTCTACGAGCGGATGGCGTACGACGAGTCCGGGCAGCTGCTCAACGCGTCGTTCATGGACTTCCTGATGCCCTACGTCACCGAGATCCCCGACGGCATCGCGATCGACCACCTCGAGACGCCGTCCCCGCTGAACCCGCTCGGCATCAAGGGCGCCGGCGAGGCGGGCGTGATCCCGTCCGCCGCGGTCTTCGCCGCCGCGATCGAGGACGCCGAGGGCATCCCGGTCCGGGCGATGCCGATCTCGCCGTCCGAGCTCTTCCACCTTCGCGAATCCCAGCGCAGCCAGGAGCACTCCTCATGAAGATCAGCGGCACCAACGTCGTCGAGCAGCCCGTCGAGAAGGTCTGGGAGGCCCTGCTCGACCCTCGGGTGCTGGTCGCCACGATCCCCGGCTGCGAGCGGCTGGTCGCGACCGGCGGCCCCGGTGACCACGCCTACGACATGACCGTCACCGCCGGCGTCGCGGCGATCAAGGGCACCTACCAGGGCCAGTGCACGCTGTCGGACCTCCGGCAGCACGAGGGCCTGACCATGCGCCTCTCCGGCGCCGGCGCGCCCGGCACCATCGACGCCACCGTCCAGGTCTCGTTCGGCCGGCCCGCCCCCGGGGCCACCGAGATCTCGTACGAGGCGGACGCGATCGTCGGCGGCATGGTCGGCGGCGTCGGCCAGCGGATGCTGACCAGCGTGTCGAAGCGGATGGCCGGCGAGTTCTTCGGCAACGTCGGCCAGGCGATCGCCGGCGGGCCCGCCGCGGCGGTGGTCGAGGCTGCCGAGGCCCCCGCAGGCGTCGAGGCGGCTCCCGGTGTCTTCACCGCGCCCGCGAGGCCGGCCGCGGTGTCCGCGCCCGGCGACTTCCTCAAGGGCGTCGCGGTCGGTGCCGGCCTGGTCGTGCTCGGCGTCGTCGTCGGCGGGCTCTTCGGCCGCCGCCGATGACGGGGTGGGTGCCGGGCGGCGGCGGTTTCCCCGGTGGGCCGGGGAAACCTGATGTTCTGGGCCGAAATTTCACCCCAGAACATCAGGGATTGCCCCACCAGTCCGCCCGGGAGCCGCGGTGAGCGTCACGGTCGAGGCGACCGCCCGCGAGCAGGCGGACGCCGTACGCCGCCGCGAGATCTCGGCGCGTGAGCTGCTGGACCTGCACCTGGACCGGATCGCCGAGCGCAACCCGGAGCTCAACGCGATCGTCTCCCTCGACCCCGACCGGGCGCGGGAGGGGGCGCTGGCCGCCGACGAGGCGCTGGCGTCGGGCGCCGAGGTCGGGCCGCTGCACGGCCTGCCGTTCGCGTTCAAGGACACGCACGCGGTCGCGGGCTGGCGGACGACGTACGGCTCACCGCTCTACCGCGACCACGTCCCGGACCGCGACGAGCTGCTGGTCGAGCGGGTGCGGCGCGCCGGCGTGGTCGTGATCGGCAAGACCAACGTGCCGGAGTTCGCCGCCGGCTCGCACACGTTCAACACGGTCTTCGGCACCACGCTGAACCCCGTCGACCCGAGCCGGTCGGCCGGCGGCTCCTCGGGCGGCGCCGCGTGCGCGCTGGCGGCCGGGATGGTGCCGCTCGCGGACGGCTCCGACATGGGCGGCTCGCTGCGCAACCCGGCGTCCTTCTGCGGCGTCGTGGGGCTGCGGCCGTCGCTCGGGCGGGTGCCGGAGTGGCCGCTGTACAACCAGTGGGAGACGACCTCGGTCGGCGGGCCGATGGCGCGCAACGTCGGGGACCTCGCGCTGCTGCTGTCCGTGCTGGCGGGACCCGACCCGCGCGCGCCGCTGGCCCTCGGGGACCCGGGCTCGGCCTTCGCGCCCCCGGTCGCGGGGTCGCTCGCCGGACTGCGGGTCGCGCTGTCGGTCGACCTGGGCGGGGCGTTCGAGGTGGACGAGGAGGTCGCGGCGATCGTCGCGTCGTCCGCGTCCGTCTTCGGCACGGTCGTCCCGGCCCACCCGGATCTCTCCGAGGCCGACGACACGTTCCGCACGCTGCGCGCCTGGCACTTCCAGGCGAAGTTCGGCTCGCTCCTGGCCGAGCACCCGGACGCCTTCAAGCAGTCGCTCGCCGACAACATCCGCGCGGGGGAGTCGCTCACCGGCGCCGACGTCGCCCGCGCCTACCACCAGCGGACCCTGCTCGCCGAGCGGATGCGCGAGTTCTTCGAGACGTACGACGTGCTGGTGCTGCCGGTCTCGCAGGTGCCGCCGTTCCCGGCCGACCAGGAGTTCCCGACCTCGATCAACGGTAAGCCGATGGCGTCGTACCTGGACTGGATGCGCGCGGCGTACTTCATCACCGTCACCGGCTGCCCGGCGATCTCGGTCCCCTTCGGTACGACGAGCGAGGGGCTGCCGGTCGGCATCCAGATCGTCGCCGCCCACGGCCGCGACCGGTTCCTGCTCGAGGTCGCCGCGGCGTTCGAGGCGGCGGTGCTCGCAGGCTGACTGCCGGCCGCTTGCAGGCGGCTCGGGTTGCGACCGACATGGCAGCGACGGGAACGGCGGGTGGTCGCTGTCGGCGCCCGGCTCTCTGGCGATATCGGTGGTTGAGGTGCGAGCGAAGCGAGCCTCGAAACCACCGAGGCCCCCGTTGGTCGAGCCCGTCGAGACCCCCCAACCGTGCAGGCTGCGTCGGGTTGCGACCGACATGGCAGCGACGGGACGGCGGGCGGGTGGTCGCTGTCGGCGCCCGGCACACGGGCGCGTCCGTTGGATCGCCGTTGGTCGAGCCTGTCGAGACCCCGGAACCGTGCAGGCGGCCTGGGGTTGCGACCGACATGGCAGCGACGGGGACGGCGGGGCGGGTGATCACGGCCGGCGCCCGGCTCACCGGACGTACCCGGTGGTTGAGGTGCGAGCGAAGCGAGCCTCGAAGCCACCGAGGTCCCCGTTGGTCGAGCTTGTCGAGACCCCGGAACCTTCCAGGCGGCCTGGGGTTGCGACCGACAAGGCAGCGACGGGAACGGCGGGCGGGTGGTCACTGTCGGCGCCCGGCTCACGGCCGCATCGATCCGCACGCTGGCCTGTGGACGGAAAGTGGCCCCGAAACTTTACCTACGAAATTCCCAGAACCCTGTGAAACAAGGGTTCTGAGCCCCATCACTGTCGGTGGTCGATGCTTGGGTAGAGGTATGACAGCGATGGCGACCCCTCGACACCGAGTCTCGGTGGCGGTCGCCCACGCCCACGCGGAGCTGGACACCGTCACCGACGCCTCGGTGTGGTCCATGACCCCTGAGGAGACCCGGGCCACCCTGGTCGAGATCACCCGCCTCAAAGCCCGGGCCGCCGAGTTCGAGGCCCGGGTCGCCGAGCACGCCGACGACCAGACCCTCGACACCTGGGCACACCAGACCAGGCAGCGCCGCCCCGCAGCACTCCGGGCGGTCAAGCTCGGCCAGGCCCTAGTCACCCGGTCACACGTGCGCGCGGCACTCGCGGCCGGTGACCTGGTGGTGGAGCAGGCCCAGGTCATCGTCGAAGCGCTCGCGGCGCTGCCCGGCGACCTGGACCCCGGCCTGGTGGACAAGGCCGAACGGCACCTGGTCGCCGAAGCCCGCAATCATGACGCCCGGGTGCTGCGGCTGTTGGGCAAGCGGCTGCTCGAGGTGGTCGCCCCGGACCTGGTCGACGCCTACGAGGCCGAGCAGCTCGCCAAGGAGGAGGCCGACGCCCTGGTCGCCGCGAAGTTCAAGATGCGCGACGACGGGCACGGCAAGTGCCACGGCACGTTCACGATCCCGTCCTTCCACGGCGCCGCGCTGACCAAGATGCTGATGGCCTTCACCAACCCCAAGCACCGCACCGCCACCGAGGGCGCCGGCGCCCCGCGCCGGCCCGGACCCCAGGCCCTGGGCCGGGCCCTGTGCGAGCTCATCGAACGCATCGGCGACAAGGACCTACCCAGCACCGGCGGCGTCGGTGCCACGGTCGTGGTCACCATCCCCCTCGAGGTCCTCGAAGAACGCCTGCAGCAGGCCTGCCTCCTCGACACCGGCGGCAAGATCTCTCCGGCCCTGGCCCGCCGGCTGGCCTGCGAGGCCGGCCTGCTCCCCGTCGTCCTCGGCGGCAGATCCCAGATCCTCGACCTCGGCCGCAAACGCCGCTTCCACACCCGCGCCCAGCGGATCGCGATCGCCCTCCGCGACCAGCACTGCACCGAACCCGGCTGCGACTGGCCACCCGCCATGTGCCACACCCACCACGACCAGCCCTGGGCCCACGGTGGACCCACCGACACCGAACACGCCCGCCTGCTCTGCCCCCGACACCACGCCCGCTACCACCGACGAACGTAGGCCGACCGTCAGTCGCTCCGCATGGAGCCGTGGAAGTGCTGGATCCGCCAGTCCTGGCCGTCCGGGACCGCGACGATGGTGAGCCGGAACGGGTCCCTGCTCGCGTCCTCGGCGTCGCGCCACTCGATCTCGCCCTCGGCGGCGAAGCCGAGCACGTCCGGGGTCGACAGGAACACGTCGTACCGCTCCAGGTGCCAGTGCAGGAGGCCGATAGTGGCGACGCCCTCGAGGTACCGCCGCACCGCGGAGTCACCCGCGCTGTAGCCCGCCGACCCGACGAGCACCGCCCCGGGGGCGAAGCGCGCGGCCATCGCGTCGGGGTCGTGAGCGTCGACGGCGTCCTGGAGCCCGGCGACGATGCTCCGCGCGGTCTGGTCGGGAGTCATGCGGTCGATGATCGCACCACCGCCGGCTGTTCGGGCGTCGTGCCACGTCTGCCGGTCGGCGGGCCGGTCACGCCCGGTGACCGACCCGGAAGTGGTTGCCGTCCGGGTCGGCGAGGGTCTCCTGGTCGAGCCGCGTCGCGCCCAGCGCGACCAGCCGGTCGACCTCGTCGCGCAGGTCACCGGCCGTGGCCAGCTCGAACCACTGGCGGTCCGGGCCGAGCCGCGGGGCCACCGGCGGGCCGCTCCAGGTGATCTTCGTGCCGCCCCGCGGCGACTGGATCGCGGTCTCCTCGTCCTGGTCCCAGTCCAGGGGCCAACCCAACGCCTCGCTCCAGAAGTGGCCGACCTGACGGGTGCCCTCGCAGTTGATCGCGCCGATCCGCCCGCACCCGGCGAGGAACCGGTTGTCCGCCTCGATCACGCACAGCTCGTTGCCCTCGGGGTCGGCGAGCGGGACGTGCCGCTCGCCCGGGCCGAGGTCGAAGTCGAGGTGCCGGGCGCCGAGCTCGAGCGCCCGGGCGACGGTCCGCCGCTGGTCCCCGTCGGAGGAGCTGGTCAGGTCGAGGTGGATCCGGTTCGGGCCGGGCTTGGGCTCCCGGCTCGCGACGAACCCGAGCCGGTAGCCGGCGCCGCCGGGCGGCACCAGCGCGGCGCAGGCGCCGTCCACGGCCACGTCCCAGCCGAGCAGCACCGACCAGAACCGGGCGAGGCCGGCGGGATCGTGCGCGTCGAGGCAGAGTGCGACGAGCTCGGAGGTCACCCGCGGGACGCTAGATCCGCCGCCGCCCACGACGCAACGCGATTGCTCATCCACAGGCAACGGTGGAAAACCTGTGGGCAATAGTCCGATCGGCTGTGGACGACCGGGGTCGATCCTGTGCGGAACCGACGAGTTCCTGTGGGACCGGAAGTTTGTCCGCACCAGCCCTTGCGCACCCGAAGCGCTCGGGCATAGAACTTCTCCCACGCACTCCGGCAACGGAGAGCGGGACAGCTCGGAGACGAGGGTCCGAACGACGCGAGGCGGCTTGCCGGCTCGTGGCGCAGCGGCTGGGTGACGAGGTCGCTGGGACCGGAGGAGAAGAGTTGTCGACCGGAAGCGTCACCGGTACCGGTCACCCGAAGGGCCCTTGCGACTCATACTCGCAAGGGCCCTTCTCTGTTGTGTGCACCAGGGGTGTACCCAGGACGGGCGCGCGGCATCGGCGGCAGCGGGTGCGGGCGCTCACGCCGGCCCCCGGACACCCTTCGGCTGTGGGAATTCGAGCACTTTCTGTGGACAACGGGGTGTCGGTCTGTGGAGCACCCGGTGACTTTCGGTGGAACCAGGAGAATGTTCGCCGAAGCCCTTGCGCTGTTCGTCGCGGAGGGCATAGAACTTCTCCCACGCACTCCGGCAACGGAGAGCGGGACAGCTCGGAGACGAGGGTCCAGACGGAGGACCGCCGGCTTGCCGGTGGACCACCGCGGCGGCTGGGTGACGAGGCCGCCGGGACCGGAGGAGACGAGCTGTCGACCGGGAGCGTCACCAGTACCGGTCAACCGAAGGGCCCTTGGAACTCATACTTTCGAGGGCCCTTCACCTATTTCCGGCCCGTCCCGCGGGCAGCGAATCGGCAGACCGGCCGGTAACCGCGACACTGGGACCGTGGTGATGTACACGGTCCTGCACGCGGTCGTCCCGCCGCTCGCCAAGGTGGTCTGGCGACCGACGGTGACCGGCCTCGAGAACGTGCCGCGCACCGGCGCGGTGATCCTGGCCAGCAACCACCTCAGCTTCGCGGACTCGCTGGTGATCCCGATCGTCGCGCCGCGCAAGGTGCACTTCCTCGCCAAGTCCGACTACTTCCGGGGCGGGGGCGTCAAGGGCACGCTGCAGAAGGCGTGGTTCGAGGGGATGGGCATGCTGCCGGTCGACCGCGACGACCCCAAGGCCGCGCTCGGGAGCCTGGACACCGCGCTCGAGGTGCTCGGCCGCGGCGAGGCGTTCGGGCTCTACCCGGAGGGCACCCGGTCCCGCGACGGCCGGCTGTACCGCGGCCGCACCGGGGTCGCGCACCTCGCGCTCACGGCCGGCGTCCCCGTCGTACCCGTCGGCATCACCGGCACCGAGCGGCTCCAGCCCGTCGGCGCGAGGCTGCCGCGGATCGTGCCGATCACCGTGCGGTTCGGTGCGCCGATCGAGGTCGCCGGCCGGTACGACGGCGTCCCGCCCGGCAAGGCGCGCCGGCTGGTCACCGACGAGATCATGACGGCCATCCAGGCGCTGTCCGGGCAGGAGGAGGCGGGCGTCTACAACGACCGCGCGCCCGACGCCTGACGGGTCCAGGCCCTGGCAGAGATTGCCGGAGAACGGCCCGCCCGTCGGCAACCTCTGCCGTGGCCGCGCGGGAGCGGCGCCGGTTGAATCGACGCGTGCCCTCCCACCAGCTCGTCGTCGCGGACGCGGCGCTGCGCGGTCGTGACGGCCGCTGGCAGATCGGCATCGACGGCGGCCGGGTCACGGCCGTCACCCAGGACCCGCTGACCGGCGCCGACGAGCTCGACGCGGCCGGCGGACTGGTCACCGAGAGCTTCGTCAACGGGCACCTGCACCTGGACAAGGTGCACACGCTCGACCGGATCGGAGACGCGGCGCTGACGGCGTACACCGCCGGCGACATGGGCTCCGCGCTGCACTCCATCGAGCTCGCGAGCGCCGTGAAGGCGGGGTACGACCGCGCCTGGATCGAGCCCAACGCCCGGCACGCGGTGCTCCAGGCGATCGGGTACGGCGTGCGCCACGTGCTCGCCTTCGCCGACGTCGACACCCAGGCGCGGCTGGAGGGCGTCATCCCGCTGCTGGCGCTCCGCGACGAGTTCCGGGGCGTGGTCGACCTGCAGGTCGTGGCGTTCCCGCAGGACGGGCTGCTGCGCGACCCGGGCGCCGAGGACCTGGTGCGCGAGGCCGTCGAGCTCGGCGCCGACGTCGTCGGCGGCATCCCGTGGATCGAGCACACCGACGCCGAGGCCCGTGAGCACGTGCGCCGGATGTGCGCGCTCGCGGCGGCGCACGGCCGCCGGGTCGCGATGCTGGTCGACGACGCCGGCGACGCGACCCTGCACACCACCGAGATGCTCGCGAGCGCGATGCTCGAGCACGGCCTCGAGGGTCGGGGCGTCGCCAACCACGCCCGCGCGGTCGGCCTCTACGCGCGTCCCGGCCTGGAGCGCCTCGTCGGCCTGGTCAAGCGCGCCGGGCTCGGCTTCGTCAGCGACCCGCACACCGGCCCGCTGCACCTGCCGGTGCGTGAGCTGACGGCGATGGGCGTGCCGGTGGCCCTCGGCCAGGACGACATCGAGGACGCCTACTACCCCTTCGGCCGCCACAACATGGCCGAGATCGCGTTCCTCGCCGCGCACGCCCTCGAGGCGGTCGACGGCGCCGGCATCGAGCTCGTCTACGACGCCGTCACGACGACGGCCGCGGACGTCCTCGGCGTGGGCGGCCACCGGCTCGCCGAGGGCGGCAACGCCGACCTCGTCGTCCACTGCCACGCCACCCTCCGCGACGTCCTCGCCCACCACGACGCGCCGGCGTACGTCGTCGCGTCCGGCAGGCTGGTCGCGAGCTCCACCCAGTCCACGACGTTCCACCTGCCCCACCTGGAAGGGACCCCATGACCCGGCGCATCCGGATCGGCATCGACACCGGCGGGACGTTCACCGACGTCGTCGCGTTCGACGAGGACTCAGGCGAGCTCGTCACGACCAAGACCCCCTCGACGCCGAGCAACCCGGCCGACGGCTTCCTCGCCGGCATCGACAAGGTCCTCGGCCTGCTCGGCGCGACCGGCGCCGACATCGACGCGGTCAGCCACGGCACGACCGTCGCGACCAACCAGCTCCTCGAGGGCAAGGTCGACCGGCTCGGGTTCATCACCAACACCGGCTACGAGGCGATGCTCGAGATCGCGCGCCAGTCGGTGCCGGACGGCTACGGCAACAGCTACTTCTGGGTGAAGCCGGACCGCATCGTCCCGCGGGACCTCGTCAAGGGCGTCGAGGGCCGCCTCGACGTGAACGGCGAGGAGGTGCGCCCCTTCGACGAGGACGGCGCCCGCGCGGTCGCCCGCTGGTTCAAGGCGCAGGGCATCGGCACCCTCGGCGTCTGCTTCCTGCACGCCTACGCCAACCCGGTGCACGAGGAGCGGATGCGCGCGATCCTCACCGAGGAGCACCCCGACGCGGTCGTGTCGCTGTCCAGCGAGGTGCTGCGCGAGTACCGCGAGTACGAGCGCGCGATGACGACCCTCGTCGACGCGGCGGTCAAGCCGCGGCTCTCGGCGTACGTCAACAACATCAAGAGCCGCCTGACTGGCCAATATTCGGGGAGCGACGACCGCGTCATCCCCATTCCGTTCTACGTGATGAAGTCCAACGGCGGCGTGCTGTCGGCCGACGAGGTCGTGCACCAGCCCATCACCACCGTGCTCTCCGGGCCGGCCGCGGGCGCGCTCGGTGCCGCGCTGATCGCGAAGGTCGCCGGCTTCGACAGGGTCCTCACCTCCGACGGCGGTGGTACGTCGACCGACGTGTCCGTGGTGATCGACGGCGAGCCGACGCTGACGACCGAGGGCTCGGTGGGCGCGTTCCCGTCGAAGATCCCGATGATCGACGTGGTCACCGTCGGCGCCGGCGGCGGCTCGATCGCGTGGCTGAGCCCCGAGGGCACGCTCAAGGTCGGTCCGCAGTCGGCGGGCGCCGACCCCGGCCCGCTCTGCTACGCCAAGGGCGGCACCGAGGTCACCATCACCGACGCGCACGTCTTCCTCGGCCGGATCCCGCCGCACCTGCTCGGCGGCGAGATCCCGCTCGACGTCGACGCGGCGCGCGACGGCATCGAGCAGCTCGCCTCCAAGCTCGGGCTCAGCCCGGAGGCGTGCGCCACCGGGGTCCTGGAGATCTCCGCGTGGAACCAGGCCAACGCGCTGCGCCAGGTCACGGTCAAGCGCGGCCTCGACGTCCGCGACTTCACGCTCACCACCTTCGGCGGCTCGGGCTCGCTGCTGCTGTGCCGGCTGATGGACGTGCTCGGCATCCCCACCGTGCTGGTGGCGCCGAACCCGGGCAACGTCTCGGCGTTCGGCCTGCTGACCGTGGACGTCAAGAACGACTACGTCCGCACCCACGTCACCCTCGCCGACCACCTCGACCCGAGCGCGGTCGCCGGGATCTACGACGAGCTCACCGCCCAGGCCGCGCAGGCCCTGGCCAAGGAGGGCTTCGACCCGGACGAGCACCAGTTCGTCCGCACCGCCGACCTGCGCTACTTCGGGCAGGCGTTCGAGGTGCGGGTCCCGGTCGCTCCCGGCGAGCTGGACCCGGCGGCGGTCGCCGACGCCTTCCACGCCGAGCACCGGGCGCTGTACGGCTACGACTTCTCCGGCGACGCCAGCCAGCAGGTCGAGTGGGTGAACCTCCGGGTCTCCGGCATCGGCCCGATCCGCCGCCCCGAGATCCAGCGGCACCCGGTGGTCGAGCCGGTCGCCGTACCGGCCGAGAAGGGCCGGCGTCCCGTCTGCTTCGACGCCGCCGAGGGGTACGTCGACACGCCCGTGCTGTGGCGCCCCGACCTCGCGCCGGGCACCGTCGTCGACGGCCCGGCGATCCTGGAGGAGTTCGGCTCGACCGTGCCCCTGCACCCGGGCTTCACCGCCCGCATCGACGAGTACCTGAACATCATCGTGACCCGGAAGGCCGACCAGTGACCGTCACCGACAGCCGCAGGGCGCCCACGCAGTTCCCCTTCGGCCACCTGACCGCGGACGCAGGAGCGAGCGCCGACCCGGTGCTCGTCGAGATCGTCCAGGGCTCGCTGGCCTCGGTCGAGATGGAGGTCGAGACCGCGATCGGCCGGACCAGCCGCAGCCCGATGATCCGCGACGCGCACGACTTCCGGGCGGGCATCCACGACCGCCTGCTCCGCAAGCTCACGGGCCGCTCGTACTCCGCGCTCGTGCACCCGGTCGCCCGGGACTTCCCGATCGAGGAGATGCGCGAGGGCGACGTCTTCTTCCACAACGACGTCTACCAGTCCGAGGGCGGCATCGGGCACCTGCCCGACCTGTGCGTGACGGTCCCCGTCTTCAGCGGTGGCCAGGTCGTCGCGTTCGTGCAGGCGTTCGGCCACCACGACGACATCGGCGGCGCGGTGCCCGGCTCGATGCCGAGCAACGCCACCAGCGTCTTCGAGGAGGGGCTGATGGTCCCGCCGATCCGGCTCTGGGACGCGGGTGTCCCCAACCGGGCGGCGCTGTCGATCATGACCCGCAACTCCCGGATGCCGGAGTCGCTCGCGGCCGACCTGGACGCCGAGTGCTCGGCCTGCCTGATGGGGGCGCGCCGGCTCGGCGAACTGTTCGACCGGTACGGCGTGGAGACCGTCGAGTCCTGCTTCGACGCGATCATCAGCCGCACCACCGAGACCTACCGCCGCGAGATCCTCGGCAAGATCCCGGTGGGCACCTGGGTCTGGGAGGACTACGCCGAGCACGACGGGGTCGACGAGCCGATGCTGCACACGCAGCGGATCACGCTCACCCGCACCCCGGCCGACGACCCCGACGGCGAGCGGCTGGTCCTCGACTTCGGCGGCACCTCGCCGCAGGCGAAGGGCCCGATCAACCACTGCGGCGACTACAGCGACGGCGTCTTCCTCAAGAAGTGGCTGGCGCCGATCCTGCGCAACCTCGCCGACACCCCCGAGCGGATGGCCGAGCTCGACGTCAACGAGGGCATCGTGCCGCTGATCGAGATGCGGTTCCCGCCGCCGGGCACGCTGCTCACCCCGGTCTTCCCGGCCCCCACCAACGCCCGCACGTTCGTGATCCTGCGGCTGCTCGGCGTCCTCGCCGGCGTGGTCGCCAAGGCCGTCGACGGCCGGATGCCCGCCGATCAGGAGACGATCCGCTACACCGGCGTGTACGGCGAGGACCTCGAGGGCCGTCCGTACCTCATGCGCGAGGTGCTGGGCGGCGGCTCCGGCGGCCGCTACTACGCCGACGGCGAGGACACCATCCACGTCGTCCCCGACTCCCGGAACCTGCCGAGCGAGTTCACCGAGGCGCGCTTCCCCTTCCGGGTCGAGTCGCTGTCGCTGGCGATCGACAGCGGGGGAGCGGGCAGGTTCCGCGGCGGCCTCGGCTACGAGAAGCACATCCGGATGCTCAAGGACGGCCACTTCATGTCGATCGCCGACCGGTCGATCCTGGCCTGCTGGGGCGTCAAGGGCGGCCTGGCCGGCAAGCCGTTCCAGGTCACCATCGACCCGGGCGGGCCGAACGAGCGCGAGGTCGACGCCCTCGCCGACGCCGAGCCGGTCACCGCCGGCGAGGTGATCCGCATCCGCACCACGGGCGGCGGCGGCTGGGGCGACCCGCTCGACCGCGACCCCGCCCTCGTCGTCCGCGACGTCGTGTGGCGCAAGGTCTCCCCGGAGGCCGCGCTCGCCGACTACGGGGTGGTGCTCACCGGCTCCCTCGACGACGACACGCTCGGGTACGACGAGGCCGCGACCGCCGCCGAGCGAGCCGGCCGGCCGGCGCCGAGCGAGGCGTTCTTCGACCGCGGGCCGGGCTACGCCGAGCTGGCCGCCGGTGCGGCGTACGCCGAGGTCGACCTGGTCGGCTGACCTGCGGGCGGCGGGACCTTCGCCTCTGGCTCGATACCCCCCGGGGTATATGGTCGGAACGTGACGACCGCCCAGGACCTGCAGACCCTCCACGTCGAGCACCTCGGCGACGACCGCTTCGAGATCGTCGTGCGCGGCCACCGCGTGCTCGTCGACCAGCCGCTCGAGGCGCACGGCGGGGACCGGGGGCCCACGCCGACCGAGCTGTTCGTCGCCTCGCTCGCCTCCTGCGTCGCGTTCTACGCGCGCCGGTACCTGCGCCGGCACGGGCTGCCGGAGCAGGGCCTGGCGGTGAGCACGGACTACGCGATGGCGAGCGGACCCGCCCGGGTCGGTTCGCTGCGGATCCGGATCGACCTCCCCGACGGCGTGCCGGAGGAGCGCAGGGCGGCGCTGCTCGGGTTCGCCAGCCACTGCACGGTGCACAACTCGATCACGCGCGAGCCCGAGATCGTGGTGGAGCTGGGCTAGGACCCGCTCCCCGGACCTCGGTCGGCGCCGTGCCCGAGGCGGGTCCACCCTTGTGGGTGGGTCCGCCCGGGCGCATCATCGAAGACACGGCGCTGAGAAGCTGGTGATGCCGGTGGGCACGACCGATGTCCTGAGCAGCTCGATCCGGTCCGCGCACTCGCGGATGGCGGAGCGGCTCGCGGCCGCGCGGGCCATGGAGGCCCCGGCGGACCGGCCGCGGGACGGGTACGAGCGGATCGACACGTTCCTCGCCACCACGAGCAAGCACCTGCACGCGGTGGACGCGGTGCTGCTCCGGCCGGTCCGCAAGCAGGTCGCGGACGGCCCGCACCTGGTGCACGACTACCTGCGCGCCGCTCGCGAGCTCGAGGTCGTCCTCGCGCACGTGAAGGCGCACGAGTACGGCTCGGTGTACGAGACCTCCTTCGCCTGGCCCGAGGTCTGGGCGGACGTCGACGACGCGCTCGGCGACCACCAGCGCCACGAGTGCGAGCTCGGCGTCCGGCTGACCGCGGCGCTCGACGACCGGGAGCTGGACCGGCTGACCGTGCGGCTCTACCACGCGGAGCTGGCCGCGCCGACGCGGCCGCACCCGTACACGCCGCACACCGGGATGCTGGGGCTGGTCGCCCGCAAGGTGATGCACGCCGTCGACGGCTTCTGGGACACCGTCGAGGGCCGGATGGTCCCCGAGCCGGCGCGCGAGCCGAAGAAGCCGCCGGGCCGGGTCGCCCAGTACTTCCTGGCCGATCCGCGCTTCGACGAGGAGGAGAATCCCACGCTCTAGGCTCCACGGATCCGGCTCCGCTCGCGTTAGGGGGGACATGGACGTGGTGGACGGCGAGGCCGACTGGGGGAGGGTCGCCGGCGCGCTCGCGCCCGGGCTGCTGCGCCTGGCCGTGATGCTCACCGGCTCGACCACGGACGCCGAGGACCTGCTGCAGGCGACGTTCGCCCGCGCGCAGCGCCACGGCCGCCGGATCGCCGCGATGGCGGCGCCCGCGGCGTACCTGCGCACGGTCATGGTCAACGAGCACGTCTCCGACCGGAGACGGCGGCGGCTGCGCACGGTGCCGCTGGAGCACGACGTCCCCACGACCGCGCCCGTGGAGGTCGAGCACGACGTGTGGGGCTGGCTCGCCACGCTCCCTCGCCAGCAGCGCGCGGCGCTCGTGCTGCGCTTCTACGAGGACCTGCCGGACGGGGAGATCGCGGCCGCCCTCGGCTGCAGCGCGGCCACCGTCCGCTCCCACGTCTCGCGCGGTCTCGCCTCGCTGCGCGCGGCTCTCGTCACCGAGGAGACCCGATGAGCACCTGGACCGACGAGCGGCTCGCCGACCTGCTGGCCGCGACGTTCGCCGCCCACGAGGCGGACGCGGACCCGGCCGTCGCGCACCGGATCGCGCTCGCGACGCCGCCGGCCCGGCGCCGCGGGTGGCGGGTCCTCACCGCGGCCGCGGCGTCGGTCGTCCTGGTCGTCGCCGGCGGCCTGCTGGCGACCCGGCACGACGCCAGGCCGGAGCCGGCCCGTCCGACGCCGGCGCCGGCGCNNNCGACGCCGACGCCGTCGCCGACGCCGACGCCGACCGAGCCGGGCCACAACCGGCGGGCCGCGATCCTCGAGACCGACCGGCTCGCGTCCGACGTCCCGGTGCCCCCCGGGGCACGGACCGTCGCGTCGCCGCGCGTCGATGATCTCCGGGGGTGGGTCGGGGACGTCGACCCGTCGCTGGCGAGGACCCTGTGGTGGGTGGTACGGATGCCGTCCGACGACGTCGACGCGTGGTACCGACGGCACCGTCCCGCGGGTGCGCACCGAGACGGTGACTACACGTACTGGACCGCCCGGGGCACCGCCGCCTACACGGAGCCCTCCGTCTTCGTGTCCCTCGCCCGGCTCGGTCCGGCCCGGACGCGGATCCGCATCGACGTGACCATCGCGGCCCGCGCCGACCGGACCGCCGAGACGTTCGTGCCGGACGCGGTCACGAGCATCGACGTCACTCGCACCGACGTCACCGGTCCCGTGGGACCTCCCGCGAGCACGACCGTCTCGGACCCCGCGCGGGTGCGGGCGATCGTCGCCGCCTACAACCGCCTCTGGGGCGCGCCGGCTCGCGCGGCGGGGCGCCCGTGTGCCAGCCCGGTCGGCGACCTCCACGTGTACTCGGCGACCTTCCACTGGCCGGGCCACACGCTCTCCGTCGACCCCGGTGCGCCGCTGTGCGGCCGGGGCCGCTCGCTGGTCCTCGACGGCAGGGAGCTCGACGCCACGCTCGAGGACTCGGAGGCGTTCGACGCGGCACTCGCCGCGGGGTTCTAGAGTCCGGGCATGACCCGAGTCGCCGTGTTCGCCGGCCGCGGCAAGACCGGCCGCGCGGTCGGTGCGCACCTCCCGGACGCGCGACTCCTCGGCCGCGACGGCTGGGACCTGACGGGCTGCGCCGCGGCGTACCTGATCGCGCCCAACCTGCACCCCGACGAGCCGGCGTACGTCGCGGACGCGCTGGCCGCGATGCACGCCGCGGGCGTGCCGCGGGTGGTCTACCACTCGGTCGCGTCGCCGTACGCGCCCGCGATGCCGCACCACGTGGGGAAGGCGGTGTCCGAGGACCTGGTCCGCCGGTCGGGGCTGGCGTGGACGATCCTCCAGCCCGGCGCCTACCTGCAGAACCTCGACCTCGGCGGACCGACCGTCCGCGTGCCGTACGACGTGGACGCCCCCTTCGGCTTCCTCGACCTGGCCGACCTGGGCCGCGCGGCCGCGCGGGTGCTGCTCGAGGACGGCCACGTCGGCGCGACGTACGAGCTGGCCAGCCGGCGGGCGACGGTGCGGGAGCTGGCCGAGGAGGCCGGGATCGTCGCCGAGCGGGTGCCGGACCCGGGCACGCACCCGTGGCTGACGGCGATGTTCGCCTACTACGACCGGCACGGCCTGCCCGTCGGCACCCGGACCCTCCGGGCGCTGCTGGCCTGAGCGGGGGAACCCGGTGGACTTCTGATCCGGTCTCTGGTCGGGTGTGAGGACGACCATCTCGGGAGCTGATCTGATGCGAATCCTCGCGGCCCTCGCCGCCACCCTCACCCTGCTCGCCGGCTGTGGCTCCGACGACCAGGACGGTGCCTCGGCGCCTGACCCCGCCGACCTCGACGCCACGACCTTCACCTCGACCGACGTCAGCGGTCACGACCTCGTCGAAGGATCCGCCGTCACGCTGTCCTTCCAGGAGGGCACCCTGGCGGTCAAGGCCGGCTGCAACACGCAGACCGGCGAGTACGACGTCGACGACAACGGCACGCTGAAGTGGACCCGCCCGGCCGCGTCCACCACGATCGCCTGCCCGACGCCCGACCTGGCCGAGCAGGACCAGTGGTTGGCCGGGCTCTTCACCGACGGGATGGACGCGACGCTGGACCGCGGCACGCTCACGCTGACCGGCAGCGACGACGTGGAGCTCGTGCTGTCGGCCGGCTGATCAGCTGCTGCTCTGGGTGGGCAGCTTCGGGATCAGCCACCCCAGGAACGCGTCCTGGCTGCGCGTCTGGAGGTAGATCCGGCCCGGGCCGGTGAGGTCGCAGACGAGGCCCTCGCCGGAGAAGAACGTGGACTTCCAGTTGCCGACCTTCCGCACGTTGTACTGGATGCCCTCGGTCCAGGCCACCATGTGGCCGGTGTCGACGGTGTAGGTCTGCCCCGCCTGCAGGTCGATCGCGTGGATCGCGCCGTAGCTGGACAGCACCAGCTGACCCTGGCCGGCGATGCGCAGCATGAACAGGCCCTCGCTGGAGAAGAACGTCTTGCCGCCGCCCCACTGCGTGTCGACGGTGATGTCGTTGGAGCAGGCGAGGAACGACCCGGACTGCACGTAGAGCGTGCCGTTCAGCGGCCAGGACACGACGTCGCCCGGCAGCGCGGGAGCGACGTAGAGCTCCGCGCCGTCGGCCTGGGCGGTGAAGGTGTTCATGAAGAACGACTCGCCACCGAGCACCGCGCGCTTCAGGCCCTTGAGGACCCCGCCCTGCGTGGAGGTCTCCATGGTGAGGCCGGGGGACATGGCCAGCATCGCCCCGGACTCGGCGCGGACGACCTCGCCCTGGGTGAGGGTGAGCTTGGCGGTGGCGTACGCCGGGCTGTAGAGCACTTCGGACTGCATGGGACTTCTTCCTGGTGGCCCGAGGCGGATGGGTACGCCGAAGCGTAGCGATCCCCGGGCCGCCCCGGACCGACTTCTACCGACCCCAGATCTCGTCGGCGAGCTCCACCAGCAGCGCGAGCTTCGCCTTCTCCTGGTCGACGCTGAGCGAGTTGCCCTCGAAGGTCGAGGAGAAGCCGCACTGCGGCGAGATGCAGACCTGGTCGAGGTCGACGTACTTCGCGGCGTCGTCCAGCCGCCGCTTCAGCGCGTCCTTGGACTCCAGCTCGCCGCGCTTGGTGGTGACGATCCCGAGCACGACCATCTTGCCGGGCGGCACGTGGCGCAGCGGCTCGAACGTGCCGGACCGCTCGTCGTCGTACTCGAGGAAGAAGCCGTCGACGTCGAGCTGGTTGAACAGCGCCTCGGCGACGAAGTCGTAGCCGCCCTCGGCCACCCACGAGTCGCGGAAGTTGCCGCGGCACATGTGCGTGGTGACGGTGAGCCCCTCCGGCCGCCCGTCGAGCGCCTCGTTGAGGTGCCGGATGTACGCCTCGTGGAGGTGCTCGGAGTCCTCGCCGCGGTCGGCCATCGCGCGGCGCTGGTCGGGGTCGTTGAGGTAGGCGAGCGAGGTGTCGTCGAGCTGGAGGTAGGTGCAGCCCAGCTCGTGCACCCGGCGGACCTGCTCGCGGTACGCCGCCGTCAGGTCGCTCCAGAACTCCTCGACGTCGGGGTAGACCTCGGGATCGATCGCCGCGGCGCCACCGCGGTAGTGGACCATGCTCGGCGACGGGATCGTCAGCTTCGGCGTGACGCCCTCGGAGACGTGGTCGCGCAGGAACGCGAACGCGTCGCCGAAGATGGTCTCCGAGATGCCGAGCTTCCCGTCCACCCGGAGGGCGGCGGGGGTGAAGTCGAGCTCGCCGGCGGCGTTCTTGAAGTGCACGGTGAGGTTGTCGTGCGCCTTGCTCACGCCGTCGAGGCTGTAGATGAAGTCCATGTGCCACGAGCCGCGGCGGAACTCCCCGTCGGTCGCGGACCGCAGCCCCGCGGCGCGTTGCAGGTCGATCACCTCGAGGATCGCCTCGTCCTCGATCTCGCGGAGGCGCTCGGCGGTGATGGCGCCGGCGGCGTGGTCTTCGCGGGCCTGCAGCAGGTGCCGCGGCCGGAGCAGGCTGCCGACGTGGTCGGCACGGAACGGCGGAGTGTCTCGAAGCACGGCCCTACCTTGCCACGCGGGCTGACAGACTCGGCCCATGGTTCACCCCGTTGACCGCGGTCTCCCCGGGAGGCCGCCGCTCGCCGAGGCGCTCGACCTGGAGCCGCACCCCGAGGGCGGGTGGTACCGGCAGACCTGGGTCGCGCCCGAGACGGTGACGCTCGCGGACGGCCGGGTGCGGCCCACGGCGACGCTCATCCACTTCCTGCTGCCGGCCGGCGAGTCGTCGGCCTGGCACCGGGTCTCCTCGGACGAGGTGTGGCTCGCGCATCAGGGCGCCGTCACGCTCGAGCTGGGCGGCTCGGGAGGGACGCCGGAGCCCGCCGCGGTCGTCGAGGTCGACGCCGCCCGGCCCCAGGCGCTGGTGCCGGCCGGGACCTGGCAGCGGACGGTGCCGCGCGCCGTCGACGCGCTGGTCAGCTGCCTGGTCTCGCCGGGCTTCCACTTCGACGACTTCGAGCTCGCATGAGCCTCACCCTGGTCACCGGCGGCACCCGCGGCATCGGTGCCGCGACCGCGCTGCGCCTGGCCCGCGACGGGCACGACCTGGTGCTCGGGTACGCCCGCGACGACCGCGCGGCCGAGGAGACGCGGCTCGCGGTCGAGGACGCCGGCGCCCGCTGCCGGACGGTGCGCGCCGACCTGACCGACCCGTCCGGCGTGGACCGGCTGTTCGAGGCGGCGGGCCCGGTCACCGGCGTGGTCAACAACGCCGGCGCCACGCTGCACCTCGGCCCGCTCGCCGAGACCCCGCCCGAGGTGATCGCCGCGACCGTCGACCTCAATCTCACCGCCGCGCTGCTGGTCGCCCGGGCCGCGGTCCGCGCGATGGGCACGTCGTACGGCGGCTCCGGCGGCGTGCTGGTCAACGTCAG
This sequence comes from Nocardioides aquiterrae, assembly GCF_039526625.1. NCBI lineage: Bacteria > Bacillati > Actinomycetota > Actinomycetes > Propionibacteriales > Nocardioidaceae > Nocardioides > Nocardioides aquiterrae. Next base: position 405,128 of record NZ_BAAAJE010000002.1, on the reverse strand, counting down.
CTCCGGCGCGGCGACGCTCGGCTCACCGGGGGAGTACGTCCAGTACGCCGCCGCGAAGGCGGGCGTCGACGCGCTCACCCTCGGCCTGGCGCAGGAGGTCGCGGGCGATGGCGTCCGCGTGGTGGGCGTCGCGCCGGGCATCGTCCGCACCACCATCCACGCCGACGCGGGCGAGCCCGGCCGGATCGACCGGGTCGGCCCGCGGGTGCCGCTGGGCCGCGCGGGGGAGCCGCACGAGGTGGCCGACGCGATCGCGTGGCTGATGAGCGACGAGGCGTCGTACGTCACCGGCACGACGCTGCGGGTTGCTGGGGGACGGTGACGGCGCGGACCCGGTTCTCTTGGCAACTCCTGCCGAAGCACGGCGTTGGCGCGGTCACTAGGTTCGTCGCATGAGGGTCCTGCTCGCGCTCGGTGGCAACGCCATGACGAACGCCGACGGCCGGGCCCGCCCGGAGGACCAGATCGCGGCGGCGCAGGTCGCGATGGCGGCGGTCGCGGACCTGCTCCACGAGGACGTCGAGGTCGTGATCACCCACGGCAACGGCCCCCAGGTCGGCAACCTGCTGGTCAAGAACGAGCTCGCCGCGGCCGTCGTACCGCCGGTGCCGCTGGACTGGTGTGGCGCCCAGACGCAGGCGACGCTCGGGTTCGTGCTGATGAACGCCCTCGAGACCGCGATGGCCGAGCGGGGCGTCGACCGGCGTGCGGCCGCGCTGGTGACCCGCGCGCTCGTCGACGCCGACGACGCCGGCTTCACGAGGCCGAGCAAGCCGATCGGCCGGTTCCTGCCCGCCGAGGAGGCGGCCGTCCTGGTCGAGCACGGCGAGACCTGGGAGGACCGCGGCGAGAAGGGCTGGCGGCGCGTGGTCGCCTCGCCCGAGCCCCGGGAGATCCTGGACGCCCCCGCCGTGCAGGTGCTGGTCGAGGCGGGGTTCGTGGTCGTCGCGAACGGCGGCGGCGGGATCCCGGTCGTCCGGGACGCCGACGGCCGGCTGCGCGGCGTGGAGGCCGTCATCGACAAGGACCTCGGCGCCGCGCTGCTGGCCCGGACCGTGGCCGCCGACGTGCTGGTGATCGGCACCGACGTCCCGAACGCCGTGCTCCGGTACGGCACCCCGGCCGCCGAGGCGCTCGGCACGGTCACCGTCGAGCGGCTGCGCGCGTACGCCGCGGAGGGCCACTTCGCCAGCGGCTCGATGGGGCCCAAGGTCGACGCCGCCTGCCGGTTCGTCGAGCAGGGCGGGACGCACGCCGTGATCACCGACCTCGACCACATCTCCGACGCCATCGCCGGCGAGGCCGGAACCGTCGTCGTAGCCCAGTAGCCACCCACGAGCCGCACCCCCACGAGGAGAAGAGAGCAGATGCCCAGCGCCATCGAAGTACGCAAGGTCCCGATCCACTCGGTCGCCGACGCCAGCGAGCTCGCGAAGCTCATCGACGACGGGGTGATGGAGGCCGGCCGCGTCATCGCGATCATCGGCAAGACCGAGGGCAACGGCGGCGTGAACGACTACACGCGGATCATCGCCGACCGCGCGTTCCGCGAGGTGCTCGTCGAGAAGGGCGCCGACCCGGACGCGGTGAAGCAGGTCCCGATCGTGTGGTCCGGCGGCACCGACGGCGTGATCAGCCCGCACGCGACGATCTTCGCGACCACCGACGCCGAGCCGACCGACGAGCCCCGGCTGACCGTCGGCTTCGCGATGAGCGAGCGGCTGGCGCCCGAGGACATCGGCCGCACCGCGATGATCACCAAGGTCGCCGACGCGGTGAAGGTGGCGATGGAGCGGGCCGGCATCACCGACCCGGCCGACGTGCACTACGTGCAGACCAAGACGCCGCTGCTGACCATCCACACCATCCGCGACGCCAAGTCGCGCGGGAAGACCGTGTGGACCGAGCACACCCACGAGTCGATGGACCTCTCCAACGGCTGCACCGCGCTCGGCATCGCGGTCGCCCTCGGCGAGATCGAGATGCCGTCCGACGAGGACGTCATGCACGACCGCTCGCTGTACTCGTCGGTGGCCTCCTGCTCGTCCGGCGTCGAGCTGGACCAGGCGCAGGTGGTCGTGGTCGGCAACGCCCCGGGCGTCGGCGGCCGCTACCGAATCGGCCACTCGGTGATGAAGGACGCGCTCGACCAGGACGGCATCTGGGACGCGATCCGCTCGGCCGGCCTGGACCTGCCCGAGCGCCCGCACACCTCGGACCTCGACGGCCGCCTGGTCAACGTGTTCCTCAAGTGCGAGGCCTCCCAGGACGGCGAGGTCCGCGGCCGCCGCAACGCGATGCTCGACGACTCCGACGTGCACTGGCACCGCCAGATCAAGGCCTGCGTCGGCGGCGTCACCGCGGCCGTCACCGGCGACCCCGCCGTGTTCGTCTCCGTCTCCGCCGCCCACCAGGGCCCGGACGGCGGCGGCCCGGTCGCGGCCATCGTCGACCTGGGGTGAGGGGGGCGGCGGTTTCCCCGGTCAACCGGGGAAACCTGAACTTGTCGGCCGAAACTTCGGCCGACAACGTCAGGGATTGGCCGACAAGTCCGTGCCGGAACGCACCCTTCGTCTGAGCGCGGCGGCGCTCAGACGAAGCTGAACAGCCGCCCCTCGGCGGGCGGCGTCCGGGTGGGCCCGGGCCACTCGTGCACGCCGACCCGGAAGCCCGACTCGTCGGCGACGTAGGAGACCTCCTCGAAGCCCGCGTCGGCGAAGAGGGAGCGGACCAGCTCCGCGGGATCGCCGGCGTGCGTCGAGGGGTCCTGCGGCACGCGACGGCCGCGCGTCCAGATCACGCAGCCGCCGGGCGCGAGCAGCGAGGGCAGGGCCGTCACGGTCCTGGCGACGTCGTCGTCGCTGACGTTGCCGAAGACCCCGCACGCCAGGAGGACGTCGGCCGGCACGCCGCCGGCGTACGACGCCGCCGTCCCGGCGTCCGCGGTCCGCACCTCGAGCCCGGCGGGCGCCGCGGCCCGGGCGCGTCCGGCGAGCACGGGGTCGAGCTCCACCAGGACGCCGGTCACGGTCGCGCCGGTCGCGGCGACGACCGGCAGCGTGTCCCGCCCGTCACCCGCGCAGAGGCTCAGCAGCCGCAGCGGCCGGTCGGCCGACCGCAGCAGCGACTCCAGGCAGGCACGCACCGTCTCGAGCCGGCGCGACAGCGAGGACGACGGGTCGTCGTACCCCCGGTACCAGTCGTGCCAGTCCCGGCTCACGTCTCGAGCCACTCCCGGATCGACTCGTCGTGCTGCCCCAGCGTGGGCGGCGCGAGGTGCTCCGACCGCCCGCCGGAGTAGGGGTTGTCGTCGAAGCGGATCGGCGAGCCGGGGAGCCGCAGCTCCCCTTGGGTCGCGTGCGCGACCGACAGCAGCAGCCCCTGCGAGAGCGTCTGCTCCCACGAGTAGACGTCGTCCATCGAGCGCACCTTGCCGGACGGCACACCCGCCTCCGCGAGCAGCGCGAGCCAGTGCTCGGCGGGCTCGGTGGCGAACAGGCCCTCGATCCGCGCCACCAGCGCGTCCCGGTTGGCCACGCGGAGCGGGTTCGTGGCGAACGACGGCTCGGCCGGGTCCCAGCCGAACGCCGCGCACAGCGACCGCCACAGCCCCTCGCTGCCGCAGGCGATCTGCACGGGCGCCGTCGCGGTCGCGAACATCCCGTACGGCGCGATCGACGGGTGGTGGTCGCCCGCCAGTCCCGGGACCTCCCCGGCGACGGTCCACCGGGTGCCCTGGAAGGCGTGCACGCCGATCATCCCGGCGAGCAGCGACGTGCGCACGACCCGCCCCACGCCGGTCCGGGTGCGCTCGTGCAGCGCCGCGAGGACGCCGAACGCGCCGTTCATCCCCGCGATCAGGTCCGCGATCGGGACGCCCACCTTGGTCGGCTGCGACGTTCCGGTGATCGACATCAGGCCGCCCTCGCCCTGGGCGATCTGGTCGTACCCCGCGCGCTTCGCCTCGGGGCCGTCGTGGCCGAACCCGGAGATCGACAGGACGACCAGCCGCGGGTTCAGCTCGTGCAGCCGGGAGACGGGGAAGCCCAGCCGGTCGAGCACGCCGACGCGGTAGTTCTCCATCAGCACGTCCGCGCGCGCGACCAGCTTCTCCAGGACCTCGCAGTCGGCGGGGTTCTTCAGGTCGAGGACCATCGACTCCTTGTTGCGGTTCGCCGAGAGGAAGTACGTCGACTCGCGCTCCTCCTCGTCGCCGATGAACGGCGGGCCCCACGACCGGGTGTCGTCACCGGTCGGCGGCTCGATCTTGATGACCCGCGCGCCCATGTCGCCGAGCATCATGCCGGCGTGCGGCCCGGCGAGCGCGCGGGTCAGGTCGAGCACGAGCAGGTCGGAGAGGGGGCCCTCCGGGGTCGAGGCGGTCATGGCGGCACGCTACTGACGAGCCCGGACGGCGCCTACGGCGATAGGTGACAACGCCGGAGGACGACGACGCCCTACGACTGCCACATCCACTCCATCTCGGTGACCGTCCGGTCCTTGGTCTCCTGCCCGGCGAGCAGCTGCACGACGTGCAGGGCCAGGTCCACGCCGGCCGAGACGCCGGCGGAGGTCAGGATCGTGTCGCTGCTGCGCACGAACCGCTGCCCGCGCACGACCTTGGTGGTCGGCGAGATCTCCGCGAGCTCGTCGTACGCGTCGTGGTGCGTGGTTGCGGCCCGCCGCTCCAGCAGCCCGGCGGCCCCGAGCACCAGCGCGCCGGTGCACACCGACATCAGCAGCTCGACCTCGGCCGCGCGCTCCCGGACCCACGCGAGCAGCCGCTCGTCCTTCGTCAGCGCCCGGGATCCGGCGCCGCCCGGGATCACCAGCAGGTCCGGCGGCGGGGCGTCGTCGAGGGAGTACGTCGGCAGCACGGCGAACCCGCCGCGGCCGACCGCCGGTGATCCGGTGAGGCCGACGGAGAACACCTCGAAGGGGTTGCCGTCGCCGAGCTCGCCGGCGACGTTGAAGACCTCGTAGGGACCGGCGAAGTCGAGCACCTCCATGTCGTCGAAGGCGAGGATCGCGACCGTTCTGTGACTCACGGGAGTCATTGTGCTGGCATGTCGGCGCCGGATGATCGAATGACTGCATGACGGCCACGACGTACCACCTGGTGCGACCCGAGCACGCCGTCACGGTCCCGGATCTCGACGAGCACCAGCGCCGGGTCGTCGACCACGCCGGCGGGCCGCTGCTCGTGCTGGCCGGCCCCGGCACCGGCAAGACCACGACGCTGGTCGAGGCGATCGTCGACCGGATCGACAACCGCGGCGCCCGGCCGGACGAGATCCTCGCGCTCACCTTCTCCCGCAAGGCCGCCGAGCAGCTCCGCGACCGGGTGACGGCCCGGCTGGGCCGCACCATGTCGACCCCGCTGAGCTCGACGTTCCACTCCTTCGCCTACGGGCTGATCCGGCAGTACTCGCCCGCCGAGCTCTACGAGGCGCCGCTGCGGCTGCTGTCCGCGCCGGAGCAGGACGTCGTCCTGCGCGAGCTGCTGACCGACCACCCCGAGTCGGTCAGCTGGCCGGAGTCGCTGGCCCGCGCACTCGGCACCCGCGGCTTCGCCCGCGAGGTGCACGCCGTGCTGTCCCGCGCCCGCGAGAAGGGGCTGGACGGCGAGGCGCTGCGGGCCCTGGGCGAGGCCGAGGGGCTGCCCGAGTTCGTCGCCGCCGGGCTGTTCCTCGACCAGTACCTCACCAACCTCGACTCCCAGGGCGCCACCGACTACGCCGACCTGATCCGCCGGGCCACCATCGAGGCGCAGGCGCACCGCGACGAGCTGCGGGCGCGGATCCGGGCGGTGTTCGTCGACGAGTACCAGGACACCGACCCCGGCCAGGTCGCGCTGCTGCGCGCGCTCGCCGGCGACGGTCGCGACCTGGTGGTCGTGGGCGACCCGCACCAGTCCATCTACGGGTTCCGCGGTGCCGAGGTGCGCGGCATCCTCGACTTCCCGGCGGAGTTCCCGCACGCCGACGGCCGCCACGCCGACGTCGTCGCGCTGCGCACCACCCGCCGGTTCGGCCCGCGGCTCCTGGTGGCCGCGCAGCGGGTCGCGGGCCGGCTCGCGCTGCCGGGGAGCATCCCCGAGGAGGCGCGCACGGCGTTCCTCGCCCCGGAGGCGGCGCCCAACGACCTCGGCGACGGCCGGGTGCTGGTCCGCACCTTCGACACCGAGCGCGCCGAGGCCGAGCACCTCGCCGACCTGCTCCGCCGTGCCCACCTCGAGGACGGCGTCCCCTGGGACGAGATGGCGGTGCTGGTCCGCTCCGGCCGGACGTCGATCCCGCCGCTGCGCCGCGCCCTGGGCGCCGCCGGCGTGCCGGTCGAGGTCGCCAGCGACGAGGTCCCGCTGGTCCGCGACCCCGCCGTGCTCCCGTTGCTGGACGCGCTCCGCGCGGTGGTCAACCTCGACAACGAGGACCCCGACCACGTCGACTTCCTGGATCCCGCCCGGGCCGAGGCGCTGCTGCTCGGCCCGCTCGGTGGGCTCGACGCCGGCGACGTACGCCGCCTCGCCCGGCGGCTGCGCACCCGCGAGAAGGAGCAGAGCAAGGCCGACGGTCGCACCCCGCGCACCTCCCGCGAGCTCGTCCGCCGGGTGGTCGTCGAGCCCGGCTTCCTCGACGGCCTCGACGGCCCCGAGGTGGTCCGGGCGCGGGCGCTCACGCAGCTGCTCCTGGACGCGCGGGAGGAGATGCGCTCCGGCGCCTCCGCCGAGGAGCTGCTCTGGACCCTCTGGTCGCGCACCGGGTGGCCGGCCCGGCTACGCCGCTCGGTGGACCTCGGCGGCGGCGCGGCGCGCCGAGCGCACCGCGACCTCGACTCCGTGTGCGCGCTGTTCGACGTCGCCGCGCGGGCCGAGGAGCAGCGCGACCACGTCGGCGTCCGGGCGTTCCTGGCCACGCTCGTGCAGCAGCAGATCCCGGCCGACACGCTCGCCGAGCGCGGGGCGCGCGGCTCCGCCGTACGCCTGCTGACCGCCCACCGCGCCAAGGGCCTCGAGTGGCGGCTGGTCGTCGTCGCCCACGTCCAGCAGGACGGCTGGCCCGACCTCCGGCGCCGGTCCACGCTGCTCCAGGCCGACCGGATCGGCGAGCACGGCGTCGTGCCCCCGGTGACCTCGCGCGAGCTGCTGATGGAGGAGCGCCGGCTGTTCTACGTCGCGTGCACGCGCGCGCGGCAGCGGCTGGTCGTCACCGCGGTCGCGTCCGCCGACGACGAGGGCGAGCAGCCGTCGCGGTTCCTCGACGAGCTCGGCGTCTCCGTCGAGCGGGTCGTCGGCCGGCCGCCGCGGCCGCTGTCGCTGGCCGGGCTGGTGGCCGAGCTGCGCCGCACCGTCGCCGACCCCGACACCTCCGAGCCGCTCCGCGAGGCCGCCGCCCGCCGGCTCGCGCGGCTGGCCCCCGAGGTCCGCATCGCCGACCCGTCGACGTGGTGGGGCACCCGCGCCGCGACCCGCTCCGTGCAGCCGGTCCGCGACCCCGACCAGCCGGTGCCGGTCTCCGCGACCCTGCTGGAGTCGGTGGCGGTCTGCCCGACCCAGTGGTTCCTCGAGCGCGAGGCGGGCGGCATCTCCCGCGCGCACCAGTCCGCGAACCTCGGCGAGATGCTCCACGAGCTCGCGCAGCGGGTCGCCCGGGGCGAGCTCGAGCCCGCGGCCGACGTCCTGATGGCACACGTCGACGCGGTCTGGGACCGGCTCGACTTCCGCACGCCCTGGTCGAAGCTGCGCGAGCACGAGCGGGTCCGTGCCGCCATCAACCGGTTCCTGCAGTGGCACCTCGCGAACCCGCGCCGGCTGGTCGAGACCGAGGCGAGGTTCTCCACCGTGGTCGAGCTCGAGAGCCCTTCGACAGGCTCAGGACAGCGCGTCGAGCGGGTCCAGATCAGCGGGTACGCCGACCGCGTCGAGCTCGACGCGGACGGCAACGTCGTCGTGGTCGACCTGAAGTCCGGGCGCACCAAGCCCAGCAACAAGTCCGTCGAGAGCCACGTCCAGCTCGGGCTGTACCAGTACGCCGTCGACCACGGCGCCGTCGACGACCGGGTCCCCGGCGCCCGCGCCGGTGGCGCCGAGCTGGTCCAGCTCGGGCTCACCGACGGCGGCGAGGCCGCCGTCGTGCAGGCGCAGGACGTCCAGCCCGAGGACGGCGCCGCGCGCGCCGAGCTCCGCGCCCGGCTCGGCCACGCCGCCTCGCTCCTGCGCGGGGAGTCCTTCCCGGCGGTCGCGGGGCAGCACTGCCGCGACTGCACCTTCGTCCCGATCTGTCCGATCAAGAGCGCGGGGCCGGTGACCAGCCAGTGACGCCGCAGACCATCGACAGTCCCGAGGCGCTCGCGCAGGTGATGCGCACGCCCTACGCGCCCAGCGCCCAGCAGTGGGCGGCGATCTCGGCGCCGCTCACGCCCGCGGTCGTGATCGCCGGTGCCGGCTCCGGCAAGACCACGCTGATGGCCGCCCGCGTCGTCTACCTCGTGGTGACCGGCCAGGTGCGGCCCGACGAGGTGCTCGGCCTGACGTTCACCACCAAGGCGGCCAGCGAGCTGCGCCAGCGGATCCGGCAGGCTCTGAAGGCCGCGGGGGCGCTGGAGGAGCCGGAGGATGGCGAGGACGTGCTCGAGCCGACGGTCGCGACCTACAACGCCTACGCCGCCGGCCTGCTCACCGACCACGGCCTCCGGATCGGGCACGAGCCCGACACCCGGGTGATCACCGACGCGGCCCGCTACCAGCTCGGCGCCCGCGTGGTGGACCGGTACACCGGCGACGTCCGGCTGCTGTCGGACCACCCGGAGACCGTGATCCAGAACCTCCTCGCCCTCGACAGCGCGATGAGCGAGCACCTCGTGGCCCCGGAGGCGGTGCGCGCCGTCGACGCCGAGGCGCGCGCCGGCTTCGAGCGGGCGCTGGCCGACGAGGTCGCCGGCAAGAACCGCGTCACCTACCGCGAGGCCGTCGAGAAGGCGATCTCCGCGATCGACCGGCGGGCCGAGCTGCTGGGCCTGGTCGAGGCGTACCGGCGGCTCAAGCGCGACCTCGGCCTGATGGACTTCTCCGACCAGATCGAGCTCGGCGCCCGGCTGGCCCGGGAGCAGCCCGACGTCGGCGCCCTGGAGCGGAGCCGGTTCAAGGTGGTGCTCCTCGACGAGTACCAGGACACGTCGGTCGCCCAGGCGGTGATGCTCGGCCGCCTGTTCTCCGGTGGCCACCCGGTCACCGCGGTCGGCGACCCCAACCAGGCCATCTACGGCTGGCGCGGCGCCTCGGTCTCCAACATCCTCAACTTCGCCGACACGTTCCCCGCCGCCGGCGGCGCGCCGGTGCCGACGTACCCGCTCACCGTCAACCGGCGCTCCGACGCCCGCATCCTCGAGGTCGCCAACCGGCTGGCCGCGCCGCTGTACGAGAAGTACGGCCAGGTCGAGCCGCTGGTCGCCAAGCCCGAGGCCGAGACCGGCTCGGTGACGGCGCGGGTGTTCGAGACGCACGCCGACGAGCTCGACTGGCTCGTGTCCGCGGTGCGGGACGCCCACGACGAGTCATGGGCGGAGATCGGCGTCCTCACCCGCGACAACGCGCACGCCGAGGACGTCTTCGACGCGCTGACCGGCGCCGGCATCCCGGTCGAGATCGTCGGTCTCTCGGGCCTGCTCCGGCTGCCGGAGGTCGCCGAGATCGTCGCCACCCTCCACCTGCTCCACGACGTCACCGCGAACGCCGCGCTGCTCACGCTGCTCACCGGCCCGCGCTGGGCGATCGGGCCGCGCGACCTGCGGCTGCTCAGCCAGCGCGCGTTCGAGATCGCCGGCCGCCAGCGCCGGTCGGCCGACGCCGCCTCGGTCACCGAGAGCCTGCTGGAGATCGCCGACGGCATCGACCCCGCCGAGATCCCGTCCCTCGACGACGCGCTCGCCGACCCGGGGGAGCTGCCGTACTCCTCCGCGGCGCTGGAGCGGTTCGGGCTGCTGGCCGCCGAGCTGCGGATGCTGCGCATGTACGTCGGCGAGCCGCTGCTCGACATCGTCCGCCGGATCATCGACACCACCGGCACCGACGTCGAGCTCGCCTCCGCGGTCAGCCCGGCTGCGGCCGCCCGGCGCGACAACCTGGACCTGTTCGTGAAGGCGGTCGCGGAGTTCCAGGCCGTCGACGGCGACGTCACGCTGCCGGCCCTGCTGGCGTACCTGACCGCCGAGGACGACCAGGGCAACGGCCTGGACGTCGCGACTCCGACCGAGGCCGACTCGGTCAAGCTGCTGACCGTGCACCGGTCCAAGGGTCTGGAGTGGGACGCGGTGTTCCTCGTCGGGGTCTGCGAGACCCGGTTCCCGTCCAACCGGTCCCGCACCCTGTGGACCTCGTCGCCGGCGATCCTGCCGGCGCCGCTGCGCGGCGACGCGGCCGACCTGCCCCAGCTCGCCGGGTTCGACAAGGCCGCGCTCGACGCCTACCGCGCCGCCACCCGCGACCACGACGCCGAGGAGGAGCTGCGGCTCGGGTACGTCGCGTTCACCCGCGCCGCCCGCCGGCTGTTCGTGTCCTCGTACCTCTGGAGCCCGCGGGCCACCCCGTTCGGGCCCTCGGCGTACCAGCAGGTCGTGCGCGACCAGCTCGACGCCTGGGGCGAGCCGGCGGAGTGGCTCGACCGGCCGGAGAAGGGCGACCCCAACCCGTACGACGCCGTCGACCCGTCCCGGCCGTGGCCGCCGACGTGCACCGGCCGCGAGGCCGCGCTCCGGATCGAGGCCGCGCGCCGGGTGCGCGAGGCCGACCCGGACCTGCCGGACGCCGGTCTCGACATGATCGAGGCGGCCCGGGTCGCGGAGTGGGACGCCGAGCTGGAGCGGCTGCTCGCCGAGGCGCGCCGGGACCGCAGCACCGACCTCGCCGTACCCCTGCCGTCGAGCCTGTCGGCCACCGCGCTGGGCCGGCTGCGCGACGACCCCGAGGAGTTCGCTCGCGAGCTCGCCCGGCCGATGCCGCGGCCGCCGTCGTCGGCCGCGCGGTTCGGCACCCGCTTCCACGCCTGGGTGGAGGCGCGGTTCGGCCAGCAGGACCTGTTCGACTACGGCGACCTGCCCGGCCGCGCCGACGCGGGCATCGACGACGACTCCGACCTCAAGGAGCTGATCGCCACGTTCGAGGCCGGGCCGTTCGCGACCCGGGTGCCCGCCCAGGTGGAGGCGCCGTTCGCGCTCGTCCTGGCCGGCCAGGTCGTCCGCGGCCGGATCGACGCGGTCTACGGCGACACGCTGCCCGACGGGGGGCAGGGGTTCCTGGTCGTGGACTGGAAGACCAACCGAGCCGCGACCGCCGACCCGCTGCAGCTGGCGCTCTACCGGCTGGCCTGGGCGGAGCTGCACGACGTGCCGCTCGAGCGGGTACGCGCGGCGTTCTACTACGTCCGCACCGGCGAGGTCGTCGAGCCCGGCGAGCTGCCCGGCCGTCAGGCGCTCGAGGCGATGCTCTCGGCCTGAGCGAGGTGGGTCGCCACGCCCCGCGCGGCGACCCGGCCGGCCCGGTTGGCGCCGATGGTGCTCGCCGACGGGCCGTAGCCGACCAGCTGCACCCGGGGATCCGCGACCGCGGTCGTGCCGTCGAGCCGGATGCCCCCGTGCTCGGAGCGCAGGTGCAGGGGAGCGAGGTGCGCGATCGCGGGCCGGAAGCCGGTCGCCCACAGGATCACGTCGGCCGCCCACCGGGAGCCGTCGTCGAGCGGGGGGCCGGGCATCCGGACGCCGTCGGGCTCGATCGCGGTGAACATCGGGTGCCGCTGGTACGCGCCCAGCCGCTCCGCCTCACGCTCCTGCGCGCGCAGCGCCAGCCCGGTCACGCTGACCACGCTCGCCGGCGGCAGGCCGCGCCGTACCCGGTCCTCGACCAGGGCGACCGCCGCCCGCCCGCCCTCGGGTGTGAAGTCGTCGGTGCGCCACACCGGCTCCCGCCGGGTGACCCACAGCGTGTCGGCGGCGACCGGGGCGATCTCGCCGAGCAGCTGGACAGCGGACGCGCCGCCGCCGACGACGACCACGCGCTGCCCGCGGAAGTGGTCCGGCCCGGGGTAGCCCACCGTGTGCAGCTGCTCGCCGCGGAACGTCTCGATGCCGGGGTTGTGCGGCAGGTACGGCTGCGACCAGGTGCCGGTGGCGTTGACCAGGGTCCGGGTCGTCCAGGTGCGGTCGCCGGCGTGCACGACGAGCAGGTCGCCCTCGCTCGTGACCCGGTCGACGCGGACCGGCCGCAGCACCGGCAGGTCGTGCTCGCGCTCGTACGCGGCGAAGTACGCCGGCACGACGGTGTTCGCGCGGCCCGTGGCGCCCGCGGGGGAGTCGGAGTCCGGGAGCGCGGCGACGCCGTGCACGTCGTCCATCGTCAGCGAGTCCCAGCGGTGCTGCCACGCGCCGCCGGGCCCCGGGTCGGCGTCCAGCACGACGTGCGCGATCCCGCGCCGCTTCAGGTGGTACGACGCGGACAGGCCGGCCTGGCCGGCCCCGATGACGACGGCGTCGAGGATCTCCACACCCTCCTCAACACTTTCTGCCTCCCGACTATTTCGGGTCGTCCGCCTCTCGCGCCCCTATACGCCACCCTCAGGCGGACGACTCGGCTGCGCCGGTCCCCGCGGCCAGCGCGATCTCGACCATGTACCCGAAGGTGCGCTCCCGCTCGGCCGCGGACGTCGCCTCCCCGGTCGACGTGGTCGGAGACCGTGCAGATGGTGAGCGCACGGCGGCCGTGCTTCGCCGCGATCGTATAGAGCGCGCTGGCCTCCATCTCGACGGCCAGCACGCCGTAGTCGACCATCCGGGCGGCGAGCTCGGGCCGCGCCGGGTAGAAGGAGTCGCTGCTGTAGATCAGCCCGACGTGCGCGCGCCCGTTGGTCGAGCCGGTCGTGACCCCCGCGGCATTTGCGGCCGCGCGCAGCAGGCCGAAGTCGGCGACGGGAGCGTAGTCGAGCCCCTCGAACGCGATCCGGTTCATCGACGAGTCGGTGCACGCCCCGGACGCGATCACCACGTCGCGGACGGCGACCTGCGGCGACATGCCACCGCAGGAGCCGACCCGGATGACCGACTGCACGTCGTACTCGGAGAACAGCTCGGTGACGTAGATGGCCAGCGACGGCTGGCCCATGCCGGAGCCCTGGACCGAGACCGGGTGCCCCTGCCAGGTGCCGGTGTAGCCGAGCATCCCGCGGACCTCGGTGTAGAGCCGGGCGTCCTCGAGGAACGTCTCCGCGATCCACTTCGCGCGCAGCGGGTCGCCGGGCATCAGGACGAGGGGGGCGATCTCGCCCGGCCGGGCGCCGATGTGGGTGCTCATTTCGGGGTCCCCACGAGAGCGCGAGCGAAGCGAGTGGTCGAGTGGGGTGAGCTCACGTGATCACACCCTAGGGCTAGCCTCGCCCGGTGACGTATCCGCACGAGCGACTGGCCGCGAACCCCCACGACCGGATCGCCGAGCACCGCGCGAACGACGAGTGGCTCGAGCAGCGGTGGGCGGACCCGGAGACCCGCGTGCTCGTGGTGTCCGGCACCCGGATCCGGCCGAGGGACGGCCAGATCGACTGGGTCTCACCCGCCGAGGCGCCGGACGGCCTGCGGGTGCTGCTCGGCGAGCACGACGGCCGCGCGTGGTTCGCGGTGATCGTCGACGCCGAGGTCGCGAAGTCCGCGGAGCAGGGGGAGTGGACGCCGCTGCGCGGGCTGCTGCCGTACCTCGCCGACGACGCCGTCGCGGTCGCGCCACTGGTCTTCCACGCCCTCGGGCTCGCGGAGTGGCTGTTCGTGACCCGCTACTGCCCGCGCTGCGGCGAGCCGCTGCGACCCCGGAAGGCCGGCCACGAGCTCGTGTGCGCGAACGGGCACACCCAGTTCCCGCGCACCGACCCCGCGGTGATCATGGTCGTCACCTCCGGCGAGCCGGGGTCGGACGACGAGCGCTGCCTGCTCGGCCGCCAGGCGGTCTGGCCCGAGGGCCGCTTCTCCACGCTGGCCGGCTTCTGCGAGCCCGGGGAGACCCTCGAGGACGCCGTACGACGTGAGGTGCGCGAGGAGGTGGGCATCACCGTCGGGAAGGTGGAGTACTTCGGCAACCAGCCGTGGCCGCTCCCGGCGAGCCTGATGGTCGGCTTCGTCGGGCACGCGGAGACGACCGAGGTCACCGTCGACCGGGACGAGATCGAGGACGCCCGCTGGTTCACCCGCGCGGAGATGAAGGAGCTGGCCGAGGCCGGCACCCTGGTGCTCCCCGGCGGCGTCTCGATCAGCCGGTCGCTCGTCGAGCACTGGTACGGCGGGCCGCTCCCCGGCGCCTGGTGACCCCCCGTCCGGAGATCACCCCACCAGCGCGGCGAGCTTCTCCTTGACCTGGGCGAGCGACGGGTTCGTCTGCGCGGTGCCGTCGGCGTAGACCAGCGTCGGGACGGTCTGGTTGCCGTTGTTGGCCGACTCGACGACCTCCGCGGCGGACGGGTCCTGCTCGATGTCGACGATGTCGTAGGCGATGCCCTCACGGTCGAGCTGGCTCTTCAGCCGGTGGCAGTAGCCGCACCAGGGGGTGGTGTACATGGTGAAGGAGCTGCTCATCTGGGACTGTCGCCTCCGACGTCTAGGGTGTGGGTCGTCCACCGGATCCAACCACCCGTACCCAGGAGTTGTTCCCCCGCATGCCCGCCCCCGAGGACCTGCTCGCCGCGCTCGATCCGGAGCAGCGCCGGGTCGCGGAGGCGCTGCGCGGGCCGGTCCGGGTGCTCGCCGGCGCGGGCACCGGCAAGACCCGGGCGATCACCCACCGGATCGCGTACGGCGTCGCCACGGGCGTCTACGCGCCCACGGAGGTGCTCGCGGTCACGTTCACCACGCGAGCGGCGGGCGAGATGCGCGGCCGGCTCCGCGCGCTGGGGTCCCCGGGCGTGCAGGCCCGGACCTTCCACTCCGCGGCGCTGCGCCAGCTGCGGTACTTCTGGCCGCACGTCCAGGGCACCGAGCTGCCGACGCTCACCGAGTCCAAGATCGGCCTGCTCGCCACCGCGGCCCGGCGGCAGCGGCTCCAGGCCGACCAGGCGCTGCTGCGCGACCTGGCCTCGGAGATCGAGTGGGCCAAGGTCAGCAACGTCCACCCCGACGACTACGCCCGGATCGCGGCCCAGCGGGGCCGCAGTGTCGCCGGCCAGCACCCCGAGGTCGTCGGCCACGTCTTCGGCTCCTACGAGGAGGTCAAGCGCAGCCAGGGCCGGATGGACATGGAGGACGTGCTGCTGCTCACGGCCGGGATGCTCGCCGAGGACGAGCGCGTCGCCGCGCAGGTGCGCCGCCAGTACAAGTGGTTCGTCGTCGACGAGTTCCAGGACGTCTCACCGCTCCAGTCCGCGCTGCTCGACCTCTGGCTCGGCGGCCGCGACGAGCTCTGCGTCGTCGGCGATCCGGCGCAGACGATCTACTCGTTCGCGGGCGCGAACGCGGCGTACCTGCGCGAGTTCCCGCAGAAGTACCCCGGCACCACCTCGGTCGAGCTGGTCCGCAACTACCGCTCCACGCCCGAGGTCGTCGACGCCGCCAACACCCTGCTCGCCGGCTCATCCAGCCGGGGCGTCGAGCTGCGCGCCCAGCGGCCGTCCGGCCCGAGCGTCAGCTACACCCCGCGCCCCGACGAGGTCGCCGAGGCGGAGGCGGTCGCGGCCCAGGTCCTCCGGATGCGCGACGCCGGGCGGTCGCTCGGCGAGGTCGCGATCCTGTTCCGGATCAACGCGCAGTCCGAGGCGTTCGAGGAGGCCCTCGCGGCGCGCGGGCTGCCGTACGTCGTGCGCGGCGCCGCCCGGTTCTTCGAGCGCCCCGAGGTGCGCGAGGCGGTCACGCGGCTGCGCGGTGCGGCCCGCTCCGGCGAGGCCGACGCCGCCGATGACTGGGTGGACGCCGTCCGCGCCATCCTCGCGGGCATGGGCTGGACCCAGGACGCGCCCACCGCCCGGGGCCAGACCCGCGACCGGTGGGAGTCCTGGCAGGCGCTGGTCGACCAGGCCGCCGAGTTCGCGACCGGCCACCCCGGGACCGACCTGAACGCCTTCGTCGACGACCTCGACCGCCGCGCCGCGGAGCAGCACGCGCCGGTCGCCGACGGCGTCACGCTCGCGACCTTCCACGCCGCCAAGGGCCTGGAGTGGGACGCGGTGTTCCTCTGCGGGCTCCAGGACGGCACGCTCCCGATCACGTACGCCGAGACACCGGCCGCGATCGAGGAGGAGCGGCGGCTGCTCTACGTCGGCATGACCCGCGCCCGCGTCGACCTGCACCTGTCCTGGGCGCTGGCCCGCAACCCGGGCGGCCGCGCGTCCCGCAAGCCGTCGCGGTTCCTCGACCCGCTGCTGCCCGACGAGGCGCGCGCCCAGCGCGACCAGCCGCGGCACCGCAAGGTGGCCAGCTGCCGCGAGTGCGGCAAGCCGCTGATGACCGGCGCCGAGAAGAAGCGTGGCCGGTGCACGGACTGCCCGGCGTCGTACGACGAGGAGCTGTTCGAGCGGTTGCGCGAGTGGCGCAAGGAGCGCGCGGGGGAGGAGAGCGTCCCGGCGTTCGTGGTGTTCACCGACGCCACGCTCCAGCTGATCGCCGAGCAGAAGCCCCGCACGCCCGAGGCGCTGCTGCGGATCAACGGCATCGGCCGGTCCAAGCTCGAGCGGTACGGCGAGGACGTGCTCTCCGTCGTGGGTTGAGCCGTCGGCGAGCCGTCCGGGGCCGCGTTTCGAAGAAATTCGAGAAATACCCACAAAATGGTTTGCCCATTACAGGCCGGAGCCGATAGGTTTCCCGACAAGCAATCCACGCGCACACGATCTTTGGCAGGATCGGCGCCCGACGCACCGAAGGAGGTGGCCCTGATGAACAGCACCAAGCTCTGGATGACGGCTCAGACCCCGTCGGCCTTTGGCATGCCCATTTCCGGCCACGCCTTCGGCGTCATGACGGATGTCTGCACGGCTGCGGCGACGGTTGTCGTGCGCGAGCGCGCCGGCATCGTCGCGGCCACCAAGGGCGCCACCGATGGAGACCTGGGCCTCGCCCAGTCCTACTTCCCGGGGACCAGTGCCTGGAGACCACCGACCTGTTGAGAACCAACAGCATCGGCAGCCTCCAGGCCGCGGAACCCGAACCGGGATCCGCGGCCTTTCTGTTTCTCCGGCCACCAGTACCGCACCACCCAACGCGATCAGGTCAGAAGAAGGAGGTGACACATGACCATCACAACCCTGCCGATGACGGAGTCCCTCTCGGGGGCAAGCCTGGGACAGCTCCACGACCAGGCCAACCAGGTCGACGACGAGCTGCTGCCCTGCCGGGTCAACAACCCCGAGCTGTGGTTCGCCGAGTCCCCCGCCGACGTGGAGGCCGCCAAGGCCCTCTGCCAGGAGTGCCCGGTCCGGGCGCTCTGCCTCGACGGAGCCCTCGAGCGCCGGGAGCCGTGGGGCGTCTGGGGAGGCCAGCTCTTCCTCCAGGGCGTGGTGATCCCACGCAAGCGGCCCCGCGGCCGGCCCCGCAAGAACGAAGTCGCCGCCTGACCAGGCGGCGTCCCAGCACCAGCAAGCACCTCTTTCGACAACGACGTCAAAGGACACCGAGATGAACCTCAGCCACGAGAACCTGGCCCGCGCTCAGGTGAGCGCCCGCCTGGGTGAGGCACAGCAGTGCCGACCGGGTCGCCAGCTGACCCGCGTGCTCCGCACCGGCCGCCGCGCCGAGGAGATCGCCCAGCAGGCCCGGCTCGCCCTCGCCCGGTCGCTCTGAGCGCGCCGACGACACCAGAAAGCACTCCACACCGATGAACACGAACTTCAACCCGAACGGACGCAAGAACATGAATCTCATGCACGAAAACCTGGCCCGCGCACAAATGTCCGCGCGCCTGGGAGAGGCGCAGCAGCTCCAGCGCGGAGCCCAGATGGCTCGCGCTCGCCGGCTCAGCCGCAAGGCGGAGCAGGCGGCACAGCAGGCTCGACTGGCCCTCGCCCGAGCGCTGTGACGACACTCCAGGTCTGACCTGATCGCGGGTGTCTGAGAGGGGCCCGGTACGACGGAACGTCGTACCGGGCCCCTCGGCATTTCGGGCGTACGTTGGTGCCGTGCCCTTCGAGACGGTTGCAGAACAACCTCCTCAGGAACCAACCACCTGCGACTTCTGCGGCCGCGTGGAGACCGACGAGGCGAAGACGCTGACCTGGACCGTCGCGGTCGAGAACGGGCGGAAGCGGACCTTCTGCGACCGGTGCTCCCGGGCAAACCTGCGTTCGATGGAGGGCAAACTCGACTCCGAGTTCTGGTGAGCCCCGCCGACTCGGCGCTACTGCAGGTCCCAGGAGTGCCGAGTCGGCGCTACTGCAGGTCCGAGGAGTGCCGAGTCGGCGCTACTGCAGGTCCGAGGAGTGCCGAGTCGGCGCTACTGCAGGTCCCAGGAGTGCCGAGTCGGCGCTACTGCAGATTCTGCGTCTGCATTCGCGCCGACTCGGCAGCCCTAGGCCCAGGAGCAGCCGCAGTGCGGGTGCCGGGACCACTCGCGGCGCCGCGGCCGCAGGTCCGCGCCGAGCTCGACCGTCGCCGACCAGGTCGAGGGTCGCCCGCCCGCGAGGTGGGTGAGGACGTCGCGGACCGCCCACGCCACCGCTACCGCGGCCAGCGCCGGGTCGTCGGGGGCCGCCGGGAGCCCGGCGAGCTGCTCGACCACGAGCGCGCGCCGCGGGTCCTGCTCGCCGCGGTGCGCGTCGACGCAGCGCAGGCAGGCGGCCTCGCCGGGCACGACGAACGGCCCGAGGGTCCAGCCGCGGGCGCTCCCGGTCACCAGCAGGTGCGGGCGCCCCTCGCGCACGTGGGCGTCCGCGTCGGTCCGGGCGATCTCGCCGGGGGAGAGGACCAGGGCGACCGGGCCGTCGCCGACCTCGCACCCGGCGGCGCGCAGCACCCGCGCGACCTCGTCGCCCATGTCGCCGGCGGCCTGCACCGCGACCGTGTGCCGGGCCGGCGGGACCGACCCCGGCCGCTCGCCGAGCATCTCCGCGCGCAGCAGCGCCTGGAGTGCCCGGTGCTCCGCGTCGGTTGCCGGGGCGGTCGGCCGGCCCTCGGCCAGGTCGCCGAGCAGCCGGCGGACGCCGGGCTGGTCGGGCAGCACCACCCGCCACGGTGGGTCGACGCCCACCTGGAGGTGGTGGTCGTCGCGGCGGACGACGTGCAGCCCGGGGCGCAGGACGGTCATGCAGGTGGGTCTACCCGCTCCTGACCGGACCGGGTCGCTCCTCCACACCTCGGTTTCGAGACGGCTCGCTGTCGCCCGCGCTGGCGCCCGTGCGACAGCCGACCCTCCTCAACCTCCTCGGCGACGCTCGCCCCTCGCAGGCTCGGTCCGAGCCGCCTCGGACACAGAACGACGACACCCGCCCGGTCGGGGACCGGGCGGGTGCCGTAGAACTCGTGGGGCGCTGCGCTGCGTCAGGCCTTGCCGAGGATCCGGTTGAGGTTGGTGCCACAGACCGGGCAGACGGCCTTCGCCATCCGGGTGCCCTTGTCGTTCACTTTGACCTCGCCCTCGGCCTCGCGCTTCTCCTTGCACTTCACGCAGTAGAACTCGCCGCTCCAGGTCTCCGCCATGACGGCCTCCTTGCCTAGTTCAATCTCTCGGTCGTCGCGACGGGGTACGAGGGGAAGACCCGCCGGAGTCCGACGAAGGTGCCGTCGAACCGACACGACCCTACGACACGCACGCTCAGAACCCACGCAGGCGCACCGCGAGCGGGTGAAACCGGTCACGGCGTGTCGCGGCGGCGATCAGTACGGTGACGCCATGCCTGAGTACTCCCACCTGCGCCTCGAGCGGCCGTCCGAAGGCGTCGCGCTCCTCGTCCTGGACAACCCCGACCAGCGCAACGCGATGTCCGACCAGATGACCGACTCTTGGGTGGCGGCGATCGACGAGCTGGCCGCGGACCGGTCGGTACGTGCGGTGGTGGTCACCGGGGAGGGTTCGGCGTTCTGCTCCGGAGGCAACACCTCGTGGATCGCGGGCGAGCCGGACGCCACCGTGGACCACCTGCGCACCCGGATGGTCGCGTTCTACCGGGCCTGGCTGTCGATCCGCCGGCTCGAGGTGCCGACGATCGCCGCCGTCAACGGGCCCGCGATCGGCGCGGGGCTGTGCCTGGCCCTGGCCTGCGACCTGCGGTACGCCGCGTCCGGCGCCCGCCTGGGCGCCCCGTTCGTGAAGCTGGGCATGCACGCGGGCATGGGCGGCACGTACCTGCTGCCGAACGTCGTGGGGGAGGCGCACGCGCGGGACCTGCTGCTCACCGGCCGGGTGGTCGACGCCGACGAGGCGCTGCGGCTGGGCCTGGTGTCGCGGGTGATCGAGGCGGCGTCGTTCCGCGAGGAGGTGCTGGCCACCGCCGCGGGCATCGCGGCGACCGCGCCGATCGCCAGCAAGCTGACGACGCTGGCCCTGCGCGACGGCGGGCACGCGGACCTCGAGAGCTGCCTGCAGTGGGAGGCGCTGGCGCAGCCCGTCACGCTCGCGACCGCCGACCTGCAGGAGGGGATCCGGGCCGCGCAGGAGAAGCGCCCGCCCGTCTTCACCGGCCGCTGAACGAGAGAGGCCCCCGGAACCACCGGTGGACACTTGCCTTCCCCTTGCGAGTGTCCGACGGTGGGCCGGGGGCCTCGTCTGCCGCCCACGCTAGGAGCCGCCGCCGACGAGGGTCAACGCGGACCGGCCCTCGCCTGTGGACAGACCTGGGGACAAACCTGTGGAGGAGCGGGCCTTGACGGTGGACGAGCACGGGATGCGGCTGTGGAGGAGCGGTCCGGTGGCCCGCCGTACCGTGGGCTGACCAGCGACAATGGCCGTCCACGGGGTGTGGACGAAAGAAACTACGAGGAAATCGTTGAGGTGGTCGGCGTGTCGGAGCGGTACGACGGCGGTCCGGTGGCGGCGCTGCGCCGGATCGCCTTCCTGCTCGAGCGCGGGCGCGAGGAGACCTACAAGGTCAAGGCGTACCGGAACGCCGCCGCCGCGATCCTGCCGCTGCCGGCGGACCGGGTCGCCGCGATGGTCGCGGACGGCACGATCACCAAGGTCGCGGGCGTCGGCGCCAGCACCGCGAAGGTGATCACCGCGGCCGTCCGCGGGGAGATGCCGGAGCGGCTGGCGGCGCTCGAGAAGGAGCACGGCGGCCCGCTGGTGCCGAACGGCGCCGGCCTCCGCGCCCGGCTGCGCGGCGACCTGCACTCCCACTCCGACTGGTCCGACGGCGGCTCGCCGATCGAGGAGATGGCGTTCACGGCGATCGAGCTCGGCCACGACTATCTCGTGCTCACCGACCACTCGCCGCGGCTGACCGTGGCCCGCGGGCTCAGCCCGGAGCGGCTGGCCCGCCAGCTCGGCGTCGTGGAGGCGGTCAACGACCACCTGTCGTCGTTGGGGGGCGACGGGTTCACCCTGCTCAAGGGCATCGAGGTCGACATCCTCGACGACGGCTCGCTGGACCAGGAGGACGACCTGCTGGCGCGGCTCGACGTCCGGGTCGCCAGCGTCCACTCCAAGCTGAAGATGGACGCGAAGGACATGACGAAGCGGATGATCGGCGCGATCCGCAACCCGCGCACGAACGTGCTCGGCCACTGCACCGGCCGGCTGGTCACCGGCGGCCGCGGGACCCGGCCGGAGTCGCAGTTCGACGCGCGGGCGGTGTTCGAGGCGTGTGTCGAGCACGACGTGGCCGTGGAGATCAACAGCCGGCCCGAGCGGCGCGACCCCCCGACCGCCCTGCTGGAGCTGGCGCGCGACCTGGGCTGCCTGTTCTCGATCGACAGCGACGCGCACGCGCCCGGGCAGCTGGACTTCCAGGTCTACGGCTGCGAGCGCGCCGAGGCGGCCGGGATCGACCCCGACCGGATCGTCAACACCTGGCCCGAGGACCGCCTCCTGACCTGGGCGAACAGGTAGGTTCAGCTCATGTCGCCCACCTCACCCCGGCCGGAGGTGGAGGTGCGGCGCTCGAAGCGGCGCCGGCGCACGGTCTCGGCGTACCGCGACGGCGACCGGGTGATCGTGCTGATCCCCGCCTCGCTCTCCCGCAAGGAGGAGGCGGAGTGGGTCGAGACGATGATCGCGCGGCTGGAGCGGTCCGAGCGACGGCGCAAGCCCAGCGACGGCGACCTGATGCGCCGGGCCCGCGAGCTCAGCGACAAGTACCTCGGCGGGCTCGCCACGCCCGAGTCGGTCCGCTGGGTCGACAACCAGCAGTCCCGGTGGGGGTCGTGCACGCCGGGTGACCGCACGATCCGGCTGTCGACGCGGCTGAAGGGGATGCCGCAGTGGGTGGTCGACTACGTGCTCGTGCACGAGCTGGCGCACCTGCTGGAGGCGGGCCACGACGCCAACTTCTGGGCGTGGGTCGACCGCTACCCGCAGGCCGAGCGCGCCAAGGGCTACCTCATCGGCTGGTCGACCGCGGCGCACCTGGAGCCGCCCCACGGCGACGAGCTGGACTGAGCACCGCCCGCCCTGAGCCTGCGAAGGGCGGGAGCCCGGTGCCAGGTCGAGTAGCGCCCGCGACCGACGGAGGAGGTCGCGACGGCGCGTATCGAGACCCGGTCGACGTGCGACGGATCAACTCCGCGCGCGAGCCCGGGCCAAGGACACCAGCTCCACCAGGTCCGGCTCCGGGTCGGGGAGCGCGTCGGCGGGCCACCACCGCAGGTCCAGCGACTCCTCGCTGACGGCGTGCCCCGCGCCCGCCGGCGCCCGGGCGACGAACCGCACGTCCAGGTGGTGCACGTCCCCGTGCGGGCCGCAGAACGGTACGGCGTGCTCGCTCAGCTGCACCGGCACCGGGTCGAGCTCGAGGCCGTCGATGCCGGACTCCTCGGTCGCCTCGCGCAGCGCGGCACCCGCCAGCGTCCGGTCACCCGGCTCGCAGTGGCCGCCGAGCTGGAACCACGCCCGGGCCTTCGCGTGCAGGGTCAGCAGCACGGCCGCCCCGTCGGCGTCCAGCACCAGGGTGCTCGCGGTGACGTGGTCGGGCCGGCAGTCCCGGCTCAGGCCGTCCGGGTGGGCGCGCAGGTGCTCGACGTACCGGCGCCGCAGCGCCTCCTGGCGGTCGTGGGGCGCGCGCCAGCCCTCGAGGAGCGCCAGCGCGTCGGCGTGCAGCGTCACCCGGTCGCCCGGCCGCTCGGTCACTCGGTGTCGTCGGGGCCGAGCAGCTTCTTCAGCTCCGCGTCGAAGTCCTCGTCGCTGAGCTCCGGCGGCGCGGTCGCGCCCTCCCGGAAGCCGAGCGGGTCGTCGAGGTCGGCGGCGGTCGGCAGCAGGTCGGGGTGCATCCACACGCCGTCGCGGGCCTCGGTGCCCTGGCGGGTGCGCAGCGAGCCCCACAGCGTCGAGGCGTCGCGGAGCCGGCGCGGGCGCAGCTCGAGGCCGACCAGCGTCGCGAACGTCTGCTCGGCGGGTCCGCCGGCGGCCCGGCGCCGCCGGAACGCCTCCTGCAGCTTCGCCGCGGCCGGCATCCGCTCGGCGGTGGCCTGGCCGACGACCTCGTCGACCCAGCCCTCGACCAGCGCGAGGGTGACCTCGAGCCGCTGCAGCGCGGCGTCCTGGGCGGGGGAGCGCGGCATGTCGAACAGCCCGCCCTCGAGCAGCTCCTGCATCGACTCCGGGTTGGTCGGGTCGACCCCGCGCATCTGCTCCTCGATCTTCGCCTGGATGCCCTGGGCGTTGATCTCGATGCCGCGGGCGTAGTCGGCCACGGCGCCGATCAGGTGGTCGCGCAGCCACGGCACGTGCGCGAACAGCCGCTGGTGGGCGGCCTCGCGCAGGGCGAGGTAGAGCAGCACGTCGTCCTCGCTCACGTCGAGGCCCTCGGCGAACGCCGCCACGTTGGCGGGCAGGATCGCGGCCGTGCCGACCGGCGCGATCGGAAGGCCGATGTCGGAGACGCTCAGCACCTCGGACGCGAGCGCACCGAGGCCGGAGCCGACCTGCTGGGCCAGCATGCCGCCGACCGCCTTGCCGAGGATGCCGAGCAGCGGCCCGGACATCGCCTGCGCCTCCTCGGGCAGCGCGCCGGAGAGCGCGTTCACCGAGGACTCGGCGATCGGCTCGACCAGCACCTTCCAGACGTCGGTCGTGCCGACGATCCACTCGGCGCGGCTCCAGGCCGCGGTCGACCTGACGCCCGACGGGAACGTCGTGGTCTCGTCGAGCCAGTGGTCGGCGAGACGGACGGCGTCCGCGACCGCGTCCTTCTGCTTCTGTCCGGGCGTCGGGTCGGGCTCCTGCGCGACGGTCTTGCGCGCGATGTCGAGGGCGAAGTCCCAGTTGAGGGGGCCGTCGTACGGCTGCATGAGGAACTGGATCTGGCTGAAGATCTGGTTGAGGTCGGGCAGGCCGCCGCCGGCGCCGCCCAGCGCGCCGCCCATGCCGCCGCCGAAGGCGCCGAAGAACTGCTCGAACGGCGTGCCCTTGAACGGGTTCTGGCCGTCGTCGGGCGTCTCGCCCGGCTTGTCGCTCATGCCTCCACCGTACGCGCCCGCACTAGGCCTGACTCAGAGGCCACATGGACCGGCCGTTGCCTGCTGCGCGCCGCCCCAGCACGCACCTGGACTGCGTTGTCGTCGGTCGCCGTGGCTCCGCCACGTCTCCCTCCTCCGCCTTGCCAGGCACGCACTGGAACGCCGCTCGCGATGGCAGAGCCGATCCATGCAACCTCTAAGGTCGTCCTGTGAGCTCCGTCGTGCGTCTGGTCGACCTCCGTGACACCCCCCTGGACGTCGCCGAGGTGGTGGCCGCCCTCGACGACGACGCCTCCGGCGGGCTGACCCTGTTCGTGGGCCGGGTGCGCGACCACGACGGCGGCAAGGGCGTCGACGGCCTGGACTACTCCGCCCACCCCACCGCGCTGGACACCATGCGCGAGGTGTGCGAGCGGGTCGCGGCCGAGTACGACGTGCACGGCGTCGCCGCGGTGCACCGGGTCGGCACGCTGGCCATTGGCGACATCGCCGTGGTCATCGCGACCACCGCCGCCCACCGGGGCACCGCCTTCGACGCGTCCCGCGCGCTCATCGACACGCTCAAGGCCGAGGTCCCGATCTGGAAGCACCAGCGGTTCGCCGACGGCAGCGACGAGTGGGTCGGCACGCCGTGAGTCGCTCGATGCGGCGAACGGCGTCGGCGATCCCCGAGCGGGCCTCGACGTGGATGCCGACGGCGAGGTGCGCGGGTTTGCCTGAAGATTCGTCCTACCCTCAGCGTGTGGAGATCCTGTTCTGGCTGGTGCCGTCGGCGGTCGTGACGGTCGTGGCGATGCTGTGGGTCGCCTGGCTGGGGCGGGAGGGCCGCGGCGAGGTCGACCGCGAGGTCGCCGTACGCCGCCTGGCGACCGCCCTGGAGCGGGATCCGCGCCGGCGCCGCCGGCCCGCGCCCGGGTACGCCGCCGAGCGGCCGGCGCCCGACCGCTCGACCGGGGTCGCCGTGCGGCCCTCGCGCCGGGCGTCCTGATCGACGCCTAGGGCACATCTGACAGTCTTGGCGGCATGACGCAGCGCACCCTCGCCGGCATCCTCGCCGTGCCGCTGCTGATCGGGCTGTGGGTGACCGCTGCGCTGGTACCCCTCCCGTACGTCACCTATGAGCCCGGGCTGACGGTGAACGTGCTGGGCAAGAACGACGAGGGCAAGCCGATCATCGAGATCCAGGGCCGCCCGTCGTACCCGGACGACGGCCAGCTGCGGATGACCACGGTCTTCGTCTCCCAGCCGAAGCCGGAGGGTCGCAACAACCTCTTCGAGCTGATGCACGACTGGATGAGCGACGAGGACGCGGTCTACCCCTACGACGCGGTCTACCGCCAGGACGAGACCGTCGAGCAGAACAAGCAGGAGGGCGAGGCGCAGATGACCTCCTCCCAGGACGCGGCCACCGCGGTGGCGCTCGAGGAGCTGGGGTACCACGTCACCGAGCCGGCCGTCGCCGCGGTGACCGACGGGGCGCCGGCGGACGGCGCGCTCCAGACCGGCGACGTCATCCTCCGGGTGGATGGCACCCGCGTCTCGACCGCCGACGACGTCGTCGCCGCGGTCACGGCCGCACCGGCCGGTGAGCCGGTCGTGTTCGCCGTCCGCCGCGGCGACGAGCAGAAGACCGTCCAGGTCACGCCCGACACGGTCGACGGCAAGCCCCAGGTCGGCATCCAGGTCGGCACCCAGGTCAAGAAGGACCTGCCCGCCGACGTGACCATCAACATCAGCCCGAACATCGGCGGTCCGAGCGCCGGGCTGATGTTCTCCCTGGGGATCTACGACACCCTGACCCCGGGCTCGCTGACCGGTGGCAGGACGGTCGCCGGCACCGGCACCATGGACACCGCGGGGACGGTCGGCCCGATCGGCGGCATCCAGCAGAAGATCGTGGGTGCCCGGGACGCGGGAGCCCAGCTGTTCCTCGTCCCACCCGACAACTGCACCGAGGCGCTCGGTGCGCCCAACAAGGACATGCGGCTGGTGAAGGCGGACACGATGCACGACGCGCGGCTCGCCATCGAGCAGTGGGTCAAGGACCCCGACGCCGACCTGCCCAGCTGTGAGGAGGCGGCCTCGTGACCGAGTTCGACGCCGGACTGGACGTCGACCCGGCGCTCGCCGCGGTCGTGCTGGAGATCGAGGGCCACGCCGCCGCCGAGGGCTGGGACCGGCCCGCGCGGCTCTATGCGCTGGTCGACACCGCGCAGCTCGTGGAGCGCGAGCCGGCCCTGGCCGCCGCGATGGAGCTCGACGCCGCGTCCGCGGAGGGGTCCTTCACCCCCGTCGAGCAGGACCAGCTCGCGGCCGACCAGCCGCTCGAGGTGGCGCTGGAGTCGATCGTCTGGCCGCCCGGGGTCACCGGCTGCGCGGCCGTGGTCGAGCGGCTCGTGCTGCCGCCGGACGCCGACGCGCACATCCCCGAGGACCCGACGTCCGCGGAGGAGTTCGCCCGCGAGCACCCGGACCGGCAGGAGGTCCGGATCGTCGCGGGCGCGACCCGCGCCGGTGCGACGTACTGCGCGCTGCGGTTGCGCGCCCATGACGACGACCAGTCCGTGGTCGGCGGCGCCGACCTGGTGCCCGGGCTGCTGCAGCTGCTGGTCGCCACGCTTGAGGAGGAAGACGGATGATCACCCCACGAAACTGCGGGCTTCCCCCGCTTCGCTCCTCCAGCCCGCACTTCCGAGGGGACCCCGAATGAGCGAGCTGTTCGACGAGGGCGCGCGGAACGACCTGCCCCCGCCGCGCTCCGGGTCGCGGCGCTCCCGGGCGCTGATCATCACCGCGGTCGTGCTCGTGCTCGCGTTCCTGGGCTTGAGCACGTTCGCGAACATCTACACCGACCGGCTCTGGTACCAGGACGGCGGCTACTCCGAGGTCTTCACCACGCTGTTCTGGACCAAGACGCTGCTCTTCCTCGTCTTCGGCGTGCTGATGGCGGTCGTGGTCGGGCTGAACATCTACCTCGCCTACCGGTTCCGCCCGTTCTTCCGGCCGTCCTCGGCCGAGCAGACCGGGCTGGACCGCTACCGCGACGCGGTCACCCCGATCCGCACCTGGCTGCTGGTCGGCGTCGCCGTCGTGCTCGGCGCGTTCGCCGGCAGCTCGGCCATCGGGGAGTGGCGCAACTTCCTCATGTGGCGCCACGGCGTGCCGTTCGGCCAGCAGGACGTCTGGTTCCACAAGGACATCGGGTTCTACGTCTTCGACCTCCCCTGGCTGCACTACGTGGTCGACTTCGCGATGGCGACGCTGGTGATCTCGCTGATCGCCGCGGCCGTCGTCCACTACCTGTACGGCGGCATCCGGCTGCAGACCCCGCGCGACCGGTTCTCCGGCGCGGCGCAGGTGCAGCTGTCGGTGCTGCTCGGGCTGTTCGTGCTCGCCAAGGCCGCGGACTACTGGCTGGACCGGTTCGACCTGGTCAACCAGGGCGGCTCCCTGATCACCGGCATGACCTACACCGACGACCACGCGGTGCTGCCGGCCAAGAACATCCTGCTCGGCATCTCGGTGATCTGCGCGGTGCTGTTCTTCGTCAACGTCTGGCGGCGCACCTGGCTGCTCCCGTCGGTCGGCCTGGCGCTGCTCGCGGTCTCCGCGATCCTGCTCGGCCTGATCTGGCCGGGCATCGTCCAGCAGTTCCAGGTCAAGCCGTCCGAGGCCGACAAGGAGCAGCCGTACATCAAGGCCAACATCGACGCCACGCGAGCGGCGTACGACCTCGACAAGATCCAGGTCAGCAAGGTCGGCGACGCGACCATCGACAACGTCGACCTCGACGCGCTCGACGCGCAGACGGCGTCGGTACCGCTGGTCGACCCCAAGCTGGTCAGCCCGACCTTCGAGCAGGTCCAGCAGGGCCGGGCGTACTACTCGGTCGCCGACGTGTTGGACGTCGACCACTACGACATCGAGGACACCGACCGCGCCCTCGTGCTCGGCGTGCGCGAGCTGGACCAGGCCGGCATCCCCGACGGGGACCACAACTGGTCGAACCTGCACACCGTCTACACGCACGGCTCGGGCGTCATCGCGGCCTACGGCAACCAGCGGACGACGCAGGACGAGCTGCCGGCGAGCACCAACGACGACCGGACCCAGTGGGCACAGGGGCTGCTCGCCGGTCAGGACGCCCTGTCGCAGGCGACCGGTGGGTTCAACCCGCGCGTCTACTTCGGCGAGCAGAGCCCCGACTACTCGGTGGTCGGCACCGCCCCCGGCTCGAAGCCGGTCGAGCTCGACCTGCCGACCACGGGGACCGGGGGCAGCGGTGACGGCGACACGTACACGACCTACGACGGCAGCGGCGGCGTCCCGATCGGCAGCACCTTCCGCCAGCTGCTGTACGCGGTGAAGTTCGGCGAGACCAACTTCCTGCTGTCCGGGCGGGTCAACAGCAACAGCGAGATCCTCTACAACCGCGACCCGCGCACC
Source organism: Nocardioides aquiterrae (assembly GCF_039526625.1). Taxonomy (NCBI): domain Bacteria; kingdom Bacillati; phylum Actinomycetota; class Actinomycetes; order Propionibacteriales; family Nocardioidaceae; genus Nocardioides; species Nocardioides aquiterrae. The sequence goes on along the minus strand of NZ_BAAAJE010000002.1, from coordinate 376,130 downwards.
CGCGTCGAGAAGTTCGCGCCGTGGCTGACCGTCGACGGCGACCCCTACCCGGTCGTCGCCGACGGCAAGATCCTGTGGGTGCTCGACGGCTACACCACCACCGACCGGTACCCCGGCGCCAAGCGCGAGTCCTTCGACACGATGACCAACGACTCGCTGCAGCCCAACGCCGGCCTGCGGACGGTGCCGACCGACGAGATCAACTACATGCGGAACGCGGTCAAGGCGACCGTCGACGCGTACGACGGCACGGTCAAGCTGTACGCCTGGAACGAGAGCGACCCGATCCTGCGGACGTGGGAGCAGGTCTTCCCGGGCGTCGTGCAGCCGAAGTCGGAGATCCCCCAGGACGTCATGGACCACATGCGCTACCCCGAGGACATGTTCAAGGTCCAGCGCTACCAGTTCGCGCGCTACCACGTGACGAACCCGAGCGACTTCTACACCGGCAACCAGCGGTGGGAGGTCCCGCCGGACCCGAACGCGCCGAGCAGCCTGCAGCCGCCGTACCGGATGTTCGTCGACCAGCCGATCGGCAGCACGGACACACCGCAGCAACCGGTGTTCTCGCTGACCTCGACGTTCGTGCCGTACAAGAAGAGCAACCTGGCCGCGTTCGTCACCGTCGACTCCGAGGCGAGCTCGGACGACTACGGCACCATCCAGGTCCGCGAGCTCACCGACCAGAGCGCGAAGGGCCCGGGCCAGGTCGCCAACGACTTCAACTCCGACTCCGACGTCGCCAACCAGCTCGCGCTCTTCAACCGAAGTGGCGGCCAGGTCATCAACGGCAACCTGTTGACGCTGCCGGTCGGCGACGGCTTCCTGTACGTCGAGCCGGTGTACGCCGTCCGCGCGGCCTCGTCGGTGAGCTACCCGAGTCTGGCCTTCGTGCTGGTGTCCTACAACGGCGAGGTCGGCATCGGCACGTCGCTGCCCGCCGCGCTGGCGAACGCCCTCGAGACCAGCCTGCCGCCGAGCACCGGTGGCGGGGCCAGTCCCGGCGGCGGGAACGAGGGCGGCGGCCAGGGCGAGCCGTCCGGCCCGATCGCGGACCAGATCCGTGCGCTCCTGGCGCAGGCCCAGCGGCACTTCGACGCCGCCGACGCCGCGCAACGCCAGGGCGACACCGTCACCTGGGCCCGGCAGATGGAACTCGGCAAGGAACTGGTGCAGCAGGCGTTCGAGCTGTCCAGCCAGCTCCCGAAGAGCCAGCAGCCGGGCTCGGGCCAGGGCTCGGAGCAGCCGAGCCCGAGCGCGTCCCCGTCGGCCTCGCCCTCCGACACCGCGGGGTGATGGTCCCCACGCCGGTGCGATTTGGGTTGGCGGTCGCGATCCCCTAAGGTTGTGCTCACCGACGCGGGGTGGAGCAGCTCGGTAGCTCGCTGGGCTCATAACCCAGAGGTCGCAGGTTCAAATCCTGCCCCCGCTACAAGAAAGTGGCCCCTGACCTGCGGAAACGCAGATCAGGGGCCACTTGGTTTCTTGAGTCACATAGCCTTGTGTCGCGTTTATGTCCCGAAAACCTTCGCCCTGGCGGCGCATTGTGGCCCGGGGTGAGGGGCCAGGGCTGCGCTCGACGCGGCCGCCTGAGGACGTCAGGCGTCCGACTTGGTCGTCGTGGCTTTGCCGGCGAAGGACTGAAGGATGTGCGTCACGTCGGGTGTCGTCCTGTCCTTCTCGATGTAGAACTCTTTGGTGATCGCGTCTGAGGAGTGGCCGAGAACGCGGGCTGCGGTGTCCGAGTCGACTAGGCGGTCGATCAAGGTCGCGACGGTCTTGCGGAAGGTGTGTGGCGTCACCCAGTCGAAGCCTGTGTCTGCTCGGATCGTGCGCCACCGGCGCTCGATGTTGCCGACTTGGTGCCATGTGCCGTTGCGGGTGGCGAAGACCGCGTTGTAGTGGTTCGGTCGTTGCTCGATACGTCGCCTCATCAGAACATCGACTGCGAACGGCGGCAGGGCGATGGTGCGCTTAGAAGCGTCGGACTTCGGCTTGGGCTTGCGGTAGGTGCCTTTTCCCGTCTCCGTCTTGATCGTGCCGCTGATTGACACGGTCGGTGGTGTCGCACTCAAGTCGATGTCCGTCCATCGGATGGCGAGTACTTCTCCGATCCGGCAGCCCGTGGCGAGTAGCAGGTCGATGATGTCGGGCATGTCCTGGTTCGGCTTTGGGCCCGGCCGCTTCTTGGTCATCCAGGAGTCCACGGCAGAGCGGACGGCGTTGAGGTCCTCCACCGAGAGCGCTTGGACGTCCTTCTTCTGGCCTCGAAGCCGTGATGTGGAGGAGACCGGGTTGGCTGGGAGTGCGTCGTCGATGACCGCGGCGTCGAACATCATCTTGAGCACCGTCTTGGTCTTCTTGCGGCGGCTGTGGGAGTCCTGCGACCTGATTAGCCGTTCCAGGCGCCCAGCTGTTGCCTCCCGCAGGCGGATGTTGCCGATGGCTGGATTGATGACGTTCTCGATGATGCGTTGGTATTCGTTTGCGGTAGTTGCTTCGGAGCGCTGTTCGGCGCGATACAGCGAGAGCCAGATGTCAGCCACCTGGCTGATTCGCATGTCGGGGCCGATGAGGTCGCCGGACGGGGCGCTTCGGTCGGCGATCTTGGTCTTGAGTTCTCGTACTGCGGCGGCGGCGCTTCGACCGGTCCCCTTGATTTCGCGCGTGACGCCGTCGAAGTCTCGGAAGCGGGTTCGCGCGCGGTACACGCCAGGGCGTACCTCTCTCGTTGTGATGCTCCCGAATGTTCCGATGGGGAGCGGGGGGCGAGCCATGTGCGTTCCTTCTTGACCTCTGAGCTGCTAGGGACGCCGCGGACGGGAGCGTCGTGACATGGAACCTAGTGTGCGGGATGTTGCTTGCTGGTCGCCCCCCGAGCGTCGACCCTCATCGTCGATGTCCGTTTCCGCCTGGAGGTCCAGGGTCTCGGCGTGGGCCTCGATCCATGCATCGAGATCGGAACGGCGGTACCGCAATGCGCCGCCCGCCTTCACCGCGCGCGGTCCGAATCCCGGGCGTCGCGTGCGCCAGGTATAGAGCGTCGACTTAGCGATCCCGATGTAGGCAGCCGCCTGGGCAATGTTCATTGTGGCAGGGGAGAGTGCGGGCCGGCCGCGTTCTGTCAGGCGTTGCTCGTCGGGTTCTGCGCCTGCATCGTCGGGGATGCGTTCGCTCTCCTGAGCAGCGAGCATCCGGTGACCGCCAACGATGAGGGTCTCCTTCACGGTTTCCATCTCGTGTCCTCCGACCTGCTGTGGTGGGCCTCGGGTGGATCCAAGCCCACGTTGGTGTCTGATGGTCACCTAAGTGGTCCAACAGGTGCCGAGCGATCAATGCTGCAGGGCGGCTTTCTGGGTGGCACGCCGGGTTGCGGCGAAAAGGCCGAGGTGACGTGGGCGTCATACTGCGCGTGGGCGGTCACTGATCGCCCACCGGGCCGATAACTAGGGCAGTTGGAGTGCGCGAGCATGGCAGAGGCTGCCGCGGTGGATGCCGCGGCCGCGGTGGCGGTACTTGCCGAGCGCAGGGTCTCCCGTACCGGCTGCGGAACTCTGACGGCACGTCGGGCGAGGATGTCGGCCGGGGAGACCCAGACGACGTCGCCCTCGGCGGGCGGGGTGGCCAGCCCGGACTCGACGTCGTTGTGCGCTCGGCGGGACAGGGCACGCGCTGGGCCGGTCAGGTTGGGGGTGTCGGCCTTCTCGGCGACGACGTGCGCGAGCTCGGAGCCGGCCCCGATCGCGCGGAGGCTTGCCATGGTGGCCTGGGGGAGCTCGGGGCAGGCGGCGATGGCCTCTGGTGTCGCCAGGGTGGTGGTGTCGTGGGTGATGTGGCGATAGGCGGCTCGGACCTCTGCGGCCGCGCGAGCCAAGGGCTCGTCGAGGCGGGCGGCCGGGGGAACCAGGTCTCCCCAGCGGCTGGCCAGGTTGCTCCAGGAGCGGCCTGCGTCGGCGATCGCGGCGACCAGGCGGTCCGAGGGCTCGAGGACGCCGGCGGTGGCGGCCGCGTCGATGAGCACCATGCTGGCGCCGGCGATGAGGCCTTGTGTGCGGGTGATGAGCAGGACGTTCGACGGCTCGAGGTCGCGGGCGAGGGCGCGGTGGGACTGGATGTCCCAGTTGGCCAGCGCCTGGGCCAGTCGGCCGGGGTTGTCGACGGGCCGAGTTGCCTCGCCGGCGAGCGCCTGGGGGAACCGGTCGGTCAGGTAGCTGCGGGCGGTGTTCTCGCACACCGAGATTCGGTCGACCCAGACCCCGGTGGGTGCCACCGCGTAGGGGGAGTGGTGCTGGGCCAGCTGGACCCGGCGGCCTGATTCGCGGGCGTCGGTGACGCGGTTGCGGCCGTTGTCGTGCAGGGCGACGTTGACGGCGTGGGCGGTCAGGTAGAGGCCGTGCATGATCCTGGTGCGCGCTGCCTCGAGATCGCGGTGGGCCTCGGTCTGCTCGTGCGGGATCTCGGCGCCGTAGCGGCGGACCAGGGCGGCGGCGTTGAGGAGGGTCTGGGTCATCTGGTCGACGCGGGGGTTGGTCGGGCCCTGACCTGGCCAGGCCTGCCGGCCGGACAGGCTGGACTCGATGGTGGCGGCCTGGGCGGAGAGGCTGGTGATGGGGCGGTCGCGCTCGTCGACGCCAGGTCGCCGGCCAGGGAGGGAGGCCCACAGGTCCTCGGCGGCCGCGACCATCGTCGGCCAGCTGCGCAGCAGCGTGCCGGCGTCGTCGCCTCCGACGTCCATGAGCAGCTGGCGGGCCAGGTAGTCGACGTCGAAGAGCATCTCGCCGACGCTGCGCACGTCGCGCGAGGTCATCGGGATCTGGTCGACGTCGAAGAGCTCCTCGTCGATGTCGGCGTACGCCGGGCGCAGGTCAGTAGCCAAGGCCGCGGGCTTCCCGGATTAGGTCGCACAGGTCGACGACCAGCTGCGAGCCGTGGACGAGGTCCGGCTGGTGCAGCGGCAGTGGGCGGGTCAGCTCCTCAGCTTCGGTGAGCAGCTGCAGCGGGGTGCGCTCCTCGAGGTCAGCCAGCACCGACGTCCTCGGGCAGCTCGTAGTCGTCGGGCAGCAGGGCGCTGGCCCGGGAGTGAGCGAGGTAGACACCCAGCCCGAGGTCGTGGAGCGGGGAGTCGGCGGCCGCGTCGGCGTCGGTCCACACCTGGGTAGCGGCCTGGTGCAGCAGCTGGGCGATCGAGCCGAGACGGTCCCAGGTGCCGTCAGCGTTGAGGGTGTCCACGGGCGTTCCCTTTCGGTTGGAGGTCGGTCTGGCCCATGAACCCACGTCCCGGTCGCGGCCCGCTGCGCCGAGCGGCGGGCTGTGGATAACTCGGGGTGCTGTCGGCACCTGGGCACAAACTGGTCTCGTTCGCCTATGTCGTCCGGCGGGTGTCGGACGATCACCGCGAGCCAAGTCAAGAGATCCGCACTAGTGCTGAAAGATGGAGGAGGGTCGAGATGAGGTTCCCGATGATCGTGCTGAGGGTGGTGACGCTTGGGCCGGCACTGCTGGTGAGCTTCGTCCTCACCGTGGTGGTGTGCGCCCTGCTCCCGCCGGCACTTGGCCTGCTGGTGTTCATGGCTGCGGCCGGCGTGCTGGTCGCGCTCGCGCTGGGGCAGCTGCAAGAGCCGGCGATCGCCGCGCTGACTAGGTCGCGGCCGGCGACCGAGGCCGAGTACGGCGTGCTGGCGCTGGCGCTGGCCGAGCTGGGCGGCCGCGGCGTCGACGTCGGGGCGCTGTTCGTACGCCGTGTGCAGCGGCCGAGCACTCCGGTGGCGGTGGCGATCGGCCGGCGCACCGTGGTGGTCAGTGCCGGGCTGGTCGAGGCGACGTACCGCGGCGGCGTGACGGGCGCGGAGGCGGCCGCCGCGGTGGCTCATGCTGTCGGCCGACATCAGGCGCTCCGGCCGAGGCTGGAGCTGGCCGTGCACGCGGCGACGACGCCGTGGCGGGTGCTGGTGGCGACGTTCCGCGGCGTGGGCCGGGCGTTCGCCTGGCTTCCGTTCATGCGGCTGGCCTGGACGCTGCGGGGTGTCGTGGGGGTCATCTGCGTGGTGCAGTCGGTCGCCGAGGGGCGCGCCGCGCCTGGGCTTCTGGGCGGCGCGGTGATCGCGCTGACCTACCTGGTGCCGGCAGCAGGTCGGCGGATCGAGCTCCGCGTCGAGGCCGAGGCAGACCGGTTCGTGCTTGCGCTCGGTCTCGGTCCCGTGCTGGCAGGCCTGCTGCGGCGCGTCGGGCACCCGATGACCCTCGAGCGGATGCGGCAGCTGGATGCGGCCGTCGAGCAGCCTCAGCGGCCGCGGCTGCATCTGGTGCACGGCTGAGGCTGTTGGCTGGCAGGTCTCGCGGCGGCCGGGCAGTTGGGCTACTCGTCGTCGGCGAAGCCGGACGTGGAGTGATGCACGCAGCCGCGGCCGTCGCCCTCGTGCGGCTTGTGGTTCATGCACGGCAGCGAACCCAGCTTGTGCGAGCAGTCGACCCAGCGGACGGTCGAAGGTCCGGTGGTCGGGGCTAGTGCGGTAGCCATCACGAGCCTCCTACCGGCGCGGGCCGCGGCGGCGGCCGAGCTGGGGCCGCTGGTAGGCGGCGGTGTCGGTGTGGTCGTGCTGGCGGCCGGACCGGTGAACCTGCGCGATCTCGGCGTCGGGGGAGGGACCGGTGTCGGCGGCCGCGGCCTGGGCGGCTTCTTCCACGGTGGCCCTGATCTCCTCGGCGCGCTGTCGCGCCTCTTCCTCGAGCGCGGCTTCCTCGCGAGCGGCGTCACTCATTGTGAACTCCCATGGATCCCGTGGACCGGCACCGGCTGCGCCGGTCCTCCTGGTCACCTATGTGCGGGGCGAGGGTCTGGGCGATCACCGCGGCCGAACTCCTTCTAGGCGTGTTGCCCCCGGGGTTCAGGGGGCTGGGTCAGCAGCGTGGCGCCCAGCAGTTGCGCCGTGTGCTCGAGGACGGTGGGGGAACTGGTCGAGCCCGGGTTGTCGCAGCTCGGATGGGTGTCGTAGCCCTCGGCGACGACGATGCGGTGCAGCTGGCCACCGCAGGCGCGACAGCGTCGACCGGCGTGGGTGGGGCACTGCTCGGCTGCCACTGCGCAGGGCAGGCATGCCGCGGCCGGCGGGGGAGTGCCCTGGTGGTCGCGGTCCCAGTCGCGCCGCTGGCGCAGGAGCATGGCGGTCTGTTGCCACAGCGCGTGCTCGAGGTGAGCCGGCACAGATCGGCCGATCGCCTGGTCGACGGCCTTCTTGAGCAGCTGGTCACCGCAGGTGAGGATCCGCTCGTCGACGCCGCGGGCGTAGCACCAGCGGGCGAGTGTCTTGGCGGCCGTCTTCAGCTGCTCGTCCATGCCCGCCCCGTCCTTCAGCAGGTGCCCCACAGGCCGCTGGCGGCGTCCTGGGCGTCATCGGTGGCTGTGGCGTAGGGGTCTGCGCGGGTGAGGTCCTGGGTGGCCTCGTAGCAGCGTGCGGCGCCGCGGGCCAGGAGCTCGTGGGCTACGTCGACGTCGTCGTGGTCGACGTAGCGAAGCAGGCGGTCGTATTGGTCGCGGTCGGGCTGGCCGCTGTCGGTGACGAGCTGGACGGTGCTGCCGACCGGCGTGAGGTCCTCGAGCAGGTCGGTTGCCTGGTCGGCGTAGCACTCGGCGGGCGTCGGCGGGTGGGCGACTTCGGGGGCGTCGATGCCGAGCAGGCGGACTCGGCCGAGTGGGCGACCGGCGAGGTCCTCGACGCGGAGGGTGTCTCCGTCGACGACGGCCGTCACCCTGACCTGGGTGGCCTTGCCCTCCGATGGGTCGGCGCCCTTGGGGGTGCCGGGGAGGGTTGCGGTGATTCCGCCGGCGGTGAGCGCGGCGATGGCAGCGGCGGCCAGGCCGATGAGGGCCTTCACCGGGCGACCCTCAGCTGTGGAGGTTCGCCGGAGACGGGAACCGCGCGGTCCTGGGCCCGGGCGCCGGGAGACCGGTAGCGGGCCTCGGGGATCTGCTCGGCGACATCGGCCGAGCGGGCGCCGGCGCCGGCCGGCTCCTCGGGGAGCTCGGCTGCGATCTTCGCGGCCAGGTCGCGCAGCGGCGGAGTCTTCTCGATCCGCCGGGTGGCATGGAGCACGGTCGTGTGGTCGCGCTCGAAGTGCCGCGCGATCGTCGGCAGGCTGTGGCCGTGGATGCGGGCCGCGGTCATGGCCACCGCTCGGGCGTCGGCGGCCGTCCGGGTCCGATCGGCGCCCAGGAGGACCTCTGGGGTGGTGCCGAAGGCCTCGGCGGCCGCCACGACGGCATGCTCGACCGGGCCATCGGGCACGAAGGTCGACGCGGGCTCGTCCTGGTGGGGGCTGACGACGGTGGCCTCAGGGCGGGGCAGTTGCGCGGTGTAGCGGTCGTTGACGTGCTCGGTGACCCGGGCCGCGGCGTCGGCCAGCCGGGGGCGTTCGGCGGTGCGGCGTACGGCGTGGATCACCGAGCCGTGGTCCTTGTTGAAGTGTTCGGCGATCGCCGGCAGGGACAGGCCGACCTCGCGGGCGGCGGTCATGGCCACGGCGCGGGCGTCGCTGACCGGTCGGCTGCGCTCGGCGCTGAGGATCGCCTCCGGGGTGGTGCCGAACATCGGCGCGGCGGCAGTGATGGCCAGCTCGCACACCGCTGCCGGGCCGGTTGCCGGCGCCGCCGGCAGGGTCTGGTCGACCTGGACGGCGAGGACGGCCACCAGCGACCGCAACTGGTCGGCGTCCAGCGGCGCCACCAGATCGGCGACCTGGTCATGATGCCCGCGGCCGGCGGCATCGAGGATGAGGCCAGCGAACTGGCGGCCGCCCTGATCAGGGTCCATGCTCGTCCTCCCCGGCTACCGCACCGGCGATCCGGGGACCGGTAACGCCTGGCGAGGCACCTGGCCGCAGCCCTGCTCGGCCATGCGCCGGCGGGCGTTGTCGGCGATGTCGCTGGCGATCCCGGCCGACTGCCGGGCGTTGGCCGCGGCGTGGTCGACGACGTTCTCGAGCAGGCGCACGTCCTCGTCGGCGCGGCCGAGCTCCTTGCCGGCGGTCGCGATGCTCCGCTGGAGGGTGACCGGCTCCAGCAGCGACGGCGGAGTGACCTGCTGGGCCGCCAGTTCCGCGCTGTCGACGTGCCGGAGCGCGGCGCGCGCAACTGGCTTCGCGAGGACGACCATCTCGCTGACCACTGCGATTCTGGGTCTCAGGTCAGCCAGGTCGGCAACGACCGCGGAATCGAGGCCGTCGGCAGCCGCGAGCAGATCGCCCAGCGCAGCAAGAGCCTGTACGGCAAGGTCCAGATGGCCGTAGACACCGTGAATCAGGTGCTTGGCATCTTCACACCGCGTCTGTAGCCGGTCCAAGTGCTCGCCGGCTGACTCGAGGTAGTAGTCGCCACGGTCACTGAGGCGGGCCCTAGCTGAGTCGAGCTCAGCGTCATCCAGAACCCGGAGCGCAGAGTTGATCATTGTGTGCAGTTCGTCGACGACCCGGCGGGCGCCTCCAACAGCCTGCTCGGCCATGAACACGGCGTCAGCAGCCTGCAAAGCGGTGTCGGTCCTCATACAGACTCACCGCTTCCCGTGTCGGGCGGGGGGCGTGCTGCTCGACGGGGGCAGGACCTCACGGAGATGGTCGAGCGCGACCAGCGCCTGCTCGAGGTGTTCGCGGACCTCCTGAACCGGGTCACGGTCGGTCGCGACGGAGGGTGAATCGGTGGGCGTGCTCACGAGCAGCTCCTTGGTTGACCGGTGTCATGTCTCAGTCACCAAAGGAAGGTCGACCCGCTCCAGCGATCACCGAGCGCGAGAAATCTCGCCGCGAACAGTCAGGGCTGTCCCAGGGCATCAGTCCTGCCCGTCGTCGACGCCCTGGCTGATGATGTGCGCGGTGGCGTTGCGGGCGGCGTCGAGGTGCTTGTAGAGGTCGACCGCCAGGCCGCGGGCCTCCTCCAGGTGGAGCCGCGCGACGCCGATCGTCATGGCGGGGTCGGATTCGTCGGTCATCGAATCCATGCTGAGCACCTGGTCGGCCAGTGCCCGCTCAAGCGTGCTCGACAGCTGCGCGAACGCCTGGGGGAGCGCGGCCGCGAGGTCGGCGAACTCCGCGAGCTCATCGGAGGTCTCAGCCGGGATCTGGTCGCGCTCCCAGATCGTGGCGCGGTTGAAGCCGTAGACGTGTTCGCGGGCCGCCGTCGCGTGCCCTCTTGCCTCGAGCTCGTCGTAGTTGTCCACCAGGCCGCCCCTTCCTGCCGGGATGTCTCGTCGCGTTGAGTCTCGCGGATCTCAACGGCGTACGAGCGACGCTGCCTGCGGGCTGTGGATAACGGCGGGGGTTCCATCAGCGGGTTCGGGCGGGAGACTGATCGGCCGTGGACGACCAGGCGGGCTTGATCGCGCGACGCGTGGCCATGGCGGCGGCCGCCTGGTTCAACGCTCCGGCCGACGTCGAGGCCTCCCCACCGCGGCCGCGGTGGGGAGTGGAACGCCTACAGCGCACTTCAGCAGTTGGAGAACGTCGGCGTCGACGAGCTGCTCGACGGCCTGGCGGACGTCGCGCCACCGATGCTGCTGGCGAGGGGTCGCCGACATCGAGGCCGTCCTGCGGGGCAGGTTCGCTGGCAGCTCTAGTGGCGAGGGGCGCCCCGGCCGGGATCGGGGGCCGGCGGAAGCTCGCGTCTGCGGCGACCGGCACCCAGCTGGGCCGTGGCCTGATCGGGGTCCGCGGATGCTCCTGTGGCCAGGGACTCTCGGATGTAGCGGTCGAAGCCTGGCATCGTGAAGCGCACTTCGCCGCGGCCGGCGGGCTCTATGATGCCCTTGTCGATCAGCCGTTCGCGTGGGACGCCCAGAGCCTGCGTGGATCGGCCGAGCTGCGATGCGATCTCCGCTCTAGTCACCGTGGGCGTGGCGGCTTGGGCCATCACGGCCAGGATCTGCCGCTCCAGGTCGGTCGCGGCGGCCCACCGGGCGGCGTACATCGAGGTCAGCTGGTCATCTGCCAGCGGTAGGCCTGCCTGGAACTGCTCGACGTCGAGAACGTCACCGGTTGCTGAGGGCCTGGCTACCTCCCAGGTCGCGTGGGCGAGGACCTGCAGTAGGTACGGAAATCCCTGCGCCTCGTCCGCGATCGCCTGCAGCGCGGCGTGCGTCCAGGTCACGCCCAGCTCGGTGGCCGGCTCGGCCACGGCGGAGGCCGCGGCGCCGGGGTCGAGTCGCGGCAGGGTTAGGAAGGTGCTGCGCTCCCCAAAGGTGGCTGCGTTGACCAGTACCCCGGGAGTGGAGGGCAGTCCGGCGCCGATGATGGCGAGTGGGTTGTCCTCGCGCCTTCCAGCCAGGTTCTGCATCGCGTTGAGCAGGACCGCGAGGTCATCACGGGCAGCCGCGTGCAGCTCGTCGACGAAGACCACGAGGCCAGCGCCACCGCGTGCGCGGACTTGCGAGCTGGTCTCGTGCAGGAGGTCCTCCATCGCCGAGATCTGGGCCCCGCGGGGAGGGCCGTCCGCCCCGGCGCGGTCGGCGGCCGCCGTGGCGGTTACCTTGACCCCGCTCGGCAGCCCGAACTCCAGGCCGATGCTCTCCAGGCGGAGCTTCCAGGTGGCCTTCTCGGCGCGCGGCAGAATATCTGCGGTCTCGATCGCCTTCCCGACCCGGCTGACCAGGTCGGGGAGGAACGGCGCATTGCGGCGGCAGGCCACCCACGCGGTGATGAACCCGTGCGCCTCGGCGTCACGCTGCGCCTCGCGCAGCAGCGACGTCTTTCCCACGCCACGCGGGCCCTGGAAAACCAGCAGGGGCCCACCCATTTCGCCGTAGGTGCCGATCCGGCTCAGATAGCCTCGAATCCGGTCCTTCTGCTGCTCTCGGCCGGCGAGCACGCGCGGGAGCTCGCCAGGGGCATAGGGATTGGGCAGCACCATCGTCTCCCATACAGTCTGTTACATAGCCGCGTTGTGTAACGAAGTGTATGCCGCGGCGGTGGATCATCGGCCGACGTCAAGGCTGCGTGTCCGTGCACCGGCTGCGCCTGGCGTGTGCGCCCCCAAACGTCGACGTGCCGCCTCGTCAGGGCTCGCCGCGGCCGGTCCGACCTCGTCGATGTCGCGGTCAGGCAGATCGGGATCCGGCCGGGTTGCCTCACTGAGGGTTTCGGCCAGGTCCTCGATGTCGGCTTTCAGCACCCGCTCGAGGAGATCCGCGATGCTCGCTGGGGAGCCGTCGCACTTGGCCACCAGATCGTCGGCCAGTTGGTCGAGGGCGGCCGTGCCGCGCGCGGTGAAGGTGACGACGCCGGTGACCGGGTTCTCGGTTGGGGAAGTGCTCATGGTCCACCTCGCTTTCTGGTCCCCTATGTGCGCGGCGGCTTGGTAAGCGATCAGCCCATCGGCGATCCGAGGGAATCCAGCAGGCTCGCCCTCAGGTTCGCCCGTGGGTGGCCAGTAGGGAAGATCGCCGACACGAGGGTTGAACCGAGGCTGGGCGATCTCGCGCCCAGTCCTTCGTCGCGCGGCAAGTTGTGCCCGTGGCGCATCGGCATCCTCGCTGGGATCGGCAGACGGGATCAGCGGTCCCGTGTCGTCGGTCCGGTGCCGGGCGGACTGGCCCCGATCCTGCAGACGATTGATCACCGCTAGTGTTCGTCGGCGATGACCTCCGGAATCGACCCCAATGCGTTGAGGGCAGCTCGCGAGGAGGCGGGGTTGACTCAGCATGAGTTGGCGCGCCTGGTGGGGGCCGCTGGAGGTGAGCGCATCTCTCGCTGGGAGTTGGGTACCTCAACCCCGCGCCCGGACTTCCTGCTCAGACTCGCCAAAGCCCTCGACATCCCGGCAATACGGCTAGTTCACCTCGACGGTGATGTCCCCGATCTCCGAGCGCTCCGCCTGCAGGCAGGACTCACCGTTGCCGATCTCGTCACCTCCGTGAACGTGGCTGTGCCGACGTATTACGCCTGGGAGCAAGGGCGCTGGGTCCGGCTCCCTGCGCCACAGTCGCTCGAAGCGCTTGCTCGGGCACTCGGGGAGTCCGTCGAAGTTGTTGTCGCAGCATTCCATGAGGCGCAGCGGCACCGCCGGCGCGACGAAACAGGCTCAGCCCGACCGAGTTCGTAGCGAAGGTGGGTTTGACCGATATCCACAGGTGAGAAATTCATGGCGGGAGACCGGACGAATTTGTGGTCCCATGGACTCCGGATCGTTCGGAGGCGTTGATGCTCGGTCCCATCGGGGGGATTGAGCCGCGCGACCCTCTGGTCAGGACTGGGCGATGGCATCTCGGAATCGGTCATCTGTGGATAGCGAGAACCTCGATAGAAATGCACTAGTGTCATTCTATCGAGTTGGGCTCGTGCTGATCGCTCCGGGCCCGTCTTGACACGTAGGTGATCGAGACACGAGAGGACTCGGGATCCATATGTCGCAGAACACCGCTCAAGGGTTGTCAGTCGAGGCATCGACCAAGAGTCGTCCCATGCCTGATCTCAACCACACTCCGCGACCAAGACCCAGGCGGCGCCGCAGACCATGGGTGTTCGCACTCTGCGCGGCGCTTGTCGCTGCAGGAGCGCTGGGCACCGCCTTCGCGTTCACATCTGTCAACGACACGCAGGAAGTCCTCGTGGTCAGCCGCGACATCAAGCGCGGAGAGACCATCGAGCCCGCGGACCTCGCCGTCGTGCGGGTGAGCGTCGACCCAGCTCTGACCCCGATCGCCGGGAGCCAAAAGGCCGAGCTCGAGGGCAGCCGCGCCGCTGTTGACCTGTGGGCCGGCACCCTGCTCACAGAGCAGGCCGTGACCGACAGCCTGGTGCCGGGGGAGGGGGAGTCCCTCGTGGGCATCAGCCTCACTCCTGGCCAGATGCCCGCCGAGCCGCTCTACTCCGGCGACGTCGTCCGGATCGTCACCACGCCCGGCGATCAGGGTGAGGTGACCGACGGGGACCCGGTCACCGTCAAGGCGACCGTGGTCGGTGTTAGCCGGGTCGAGGAGACAGGGGAGACCGTCGTCGACGTCGCGGTGCCCGAGGCCGATGCCGCCGACCTTGCTGCCCGCGCCGCGACCGGACGGGTCGCGCTCGTTCTGGACGCCCGGGAGCGCTGACGCATGGCGCTGATCGTCCTGGCCTCCGCGAGCGGTTCGCCCGGTGTCTCGACCACGGCTCTCGGACTCACCCTCAACTGGCACCGGCCGGTGCTCCTCGTCGACGCCGACCCGACCGGCTCCTCCTCGGTTTTCGCCGGCTACTTCCATGGCACCCAGGAGCCGACCGGCGGGCTGATCAACCTCGCCCTCTCCCTGCGCGAGGGAACGCTCGCCGAGGCGCTGCCTCGCGAGACGCTGCTGCTGGACCCCGACGCACCGGCTGAGCGGTCGGCATGGTTCCTGCCCGGCATCCGGGCCCACGAGCAGGCCCCCAGCCTGCTGCCCCTGTGGGACCCGCTGACCGAGCGGCTGCGCGGGCTGGAGCGCAACGGCCAGGACGTCATCGTCGACGGCGGCCGGCTCGGCCTGGCCGGCTGGCCCCAGCCGCTCATTGCCGCGTCCGACCTGACCCTCCTGGTAATCCGCAGCTCGCTGCCGGCCTTGGCCGGCGCCACCAGCTGGGCCAAGACCCTGCAGACGGAGTTTGCTGGAGTCGGTGGCCTGTCTCGGCTCGGGGTCCTCCTCGTCGACGAGGCGCGACGCTGGCCCGCGGTGCCGACCGGTGCCCGAGTCCGGCCCTACACCGCCCGCCACATCGCGAAGGCCCTGCAGGTCCCCGTCGTCGCGTCGGTGGAGTGGGAGCCCGAGGTGGCCGAGGTCTACTCCCACGGCGCGCGCAAGCCGCGCAAGTTCGAGTCCTCCGGGCTGCTGCGCGGCTACCGGGCCAGCGCCGCGGCCATCGAGTCCGTCCTCGGCGCCAACAGGGCCGCCCTCGCTCCCACGAACGGAGGCCATACATGAGCACCAACGGACACCACCCTGACTCCGACGGTCGCGACCCGCTGCGCGCCGACGAGTGGCTCGAGGCACGTCACGCCGCGAGCCGGGGGCAGACCTCTCCCTTCGCCCGCGGCCGCACCAACGGCACCCCGCCGCCCCCGCCCCCGGTCGTTGAGGACCACGACCCGACCTCGCTGCCGATCTTCGCCGGCGCCTGGACCATCGAGCAGGAACTGCCGGGCCGCGCACGCTCGGAGTTCAGCCTGCGCCCGCTCGTGGGGCCTGCGCCGGAGGAGCACTACAGCCATGGCTCGGACGGCCACGTCGAGCTGGACTGGGAGCTGGTGGCGCAGTACCGCGCGGAGGTCTCCTCGCGACTGACCGCACGGCTCGACAAGGAAGGTGGCCGGGTCACCGAAGAGGACCGCGAGCAGATGGGCCTCGACGTCATCGAGGAGCTCATCAAGTCCGAGGCCGAGGCGCTGGTCTCGACCGGCCGGCCTCCGTGGACCAAGGACCAGGAGAAGGCGCTCAAGTCAGCCCTCCACGCCGCCCTGTTCGGTCTGGGCCGCCTCCAGCCCCTGGTCGAGCGCGAGGACGTTGAGAACATCATCGTCATCGCCCGCGGCCCAGTGTGCTCGGTGTGGCTGGAGCTGGTCGACGGCACCCTGGTCGAGGCCGCCCCGATCGCCGATTCCGAGGACGAGCTGCGCGAGTTCCTCGCCGACCTCGGTGCCCGGCAGAACCGGCCCTTCACCGAGGCCCGCCCGCACCTGGACCTCCGGCTGCCCGGGGGAGCACGACTCGCGGCCGGCTCCTGGGTGATGGCTTACACGTCGGTCGTGATCCGCCGCCACGGCATGCGGGAGGTGTCGATGGACGAGATGGTCTACGACCGCAAGGCGTGCAGCCCGGTCCTGGCAGATTTCCTCGCGGCCTGCGTGCGCGCCGGCAAGAGCATCGTCGTCTCCGGCGTCCAGGGCTCGGGCAAGACCACCTGGGTCCGCGCGCTGTGCTCGTGCATCCCGCCCTGGGAGATGATCGGCACCTTCGAGACCGAGTTCGAGCTGCACCTGCACGAGCTGGTCGACCGGCACAAGATCGTCCACGCCTGGGAGCATCGCCCCGGATCCGGAGAGGTCGGCCTCGACGGCCGCCAGGCCGGTGAGTTCAGCCTCGAGGAGGCCATCCACCACTCCTTCCGGTTCAACCTCGCCCGCCAGATCGTCGGCGAGGTCCGCGGCCCGGAGGTCTGGAACATGCTCAAGGCCATGGAGTCCGGCCCCGGGTCGATCAGCACCACCCACGCCCGCAGCGCCGAGCACACCATCGAGAAACTCGTCTCCTGCGCCATGGAGAAGGGCCCCCAGGTCACGCGCGAGCTGGCGATCAGCAAACTGGCCGCTGCGATCGACATCGTGATGTACCTGCGCTCCGAGGTCGTCCCCAACGACGACGGGACCTTCCGCAAGCAGCGCTGGGTCCAGGAGGTCCTGGTCGTCCAGCCGAGCATCGACGCAGCCCGCGGGTACGCCACCACCCCGATCTTCGCGCCCAACCAGCTCGGACACGCCGTCGCGACCGGCAAGCTCGACAACTTCCTCGCCCAGGAACTAACACGCCACGGCTTCGACCTCGAGGCCTACAAGGCCGAGTCCCAGGCCAACCCGGGGGTGGCCACCTCATGAGTCCAATGTCATCGGGGTTCCTGCCCGCCGTCTTCGGCGCCCTCATCGTCATCGGCCTGATCGGCATGGTCTACGCGATGATCCCGGCGCCACCCAAGCAGCCGACGCCGGCCCGGACCACCACCCCGTTCGGACGGCTGGGAAACTGGTTCGTCCGGCTCGACCGTCGTACCCGGATGCTGATGCTCGGCGGCGCCGTGGCCGGCCTTCTGGTCGCGCTGGTGACCGGGTGGGTGATCGCGATCGTCCTCGTCCCGGCCGCGATCGTCGGCATTCCGCTGCTACTGACGCCGCCGCCGGCCGCCGCCAGCATCGAGAAGCTCGAAGCGCTCGAGGAGTGGACCCGGTCCCTGTCCGGCAAGCTGACCGCCGGACAGTCCCTGCGCTCGGCACTCATCAAGTCGCTGCAGTCGACACCGGAGGCGATCCATCGCGAGGTCGGGCTGATGGTCTCCCGGCTGTGGAACAACACCTCCTCCACTGAGGACGTCCTGCGCGCCTTCGCCGAGGACCTCAACGACTCCACCGGCGACGTTGTGGCCAGCCAGTTGATCCTCGCCGCCAGCGGACGCGGACAGGCCGGACTGTCGAAGGCACTGGACGCCCTCGCCGAGACCGTCGCGGCCGATGTCCGCGCCCGCCGCCAGATCGCCGCAGACCAGGCCAAGCCCCGCACCACCGCCCGCACCGTCACCGTCATCACCCTCGGCGTGCTCGGCATCCTCGCCTTCACCGGCGACTACATCGAGCCCTACGGCACCCCACTGGGCCAGGTCGTCCTCGCCGTCCTGCTCACCGCCTACGTGGCCACCCTGCTCTGGATGCGCCGGATGGCCGTCGCCAAGCCGCTCCCGCGCTTCCTCGACCTCCAGGCCCGAAACGCCCACCGCGCCGCCCAGCGCACAGCACCGGCCGAGAAGGAAGGAGCACTGGCATGACCGGCCTGCAGCTCGCGCTCGCCAGCGGCACCCTCCTCGGACTGGCCCTCGCCGTGCTCGTCTGGCGCCTCGCGCCCTCCGGCCCCGACCTGGTCGACGCGCTGGACCGGCTCTCGCCCGACCACGTCGCGCCCCGCCGCGGCACCCCCGGCCTCGACGACGCCGGCACCGACACCGGCTCGGCCGTGGACCGGATCGGCCTGTGGGCGATGAAGAACCTGCCCGGCGGCGCTTGGGCACACACGCCCCGCAAGGACCTGGCCATCCTGCAGATCAGTGAGACCCGGTTCTACGGCGAGAAGGTCGTCTGGGCCCTGCTCGGCCTCGTCATGCCGCCGCTGCTGGCCACCTTCTTCTCGCTGATCGGGCTGCCGCTGCCGTTCGCGATCCCCACGCTCGGCTCGCTGGCCCTGGCCGCCCTGTTCTGGTTCATGCCCAACTACAACGCCGCCGATGACGCCAAGAAGGCCCGCATCGAGTTCAACCGGGCCCTCGGCGCCTACATCGACATGGTCGCCACCGGCGTCCGCGACGGATCCAGCGGCCAGCAGGCGCTGCGCTCGGCAGCCGAGGTCGGAGACAAGTGGGTGTTCAAGCGCATCGAGAGCGAGCTGCGCCGCGCCCGCTACATGACCCGCGCACCGTGGGACTCCTTACACGGGCTGGCCGACGAGCTCGGCGTCCCCGAGCTCGACGACCTCGCCGACATCATGCAGCAGTCCGGCCAGGACGGAGCCCAGATCTACAACAACCTCCGGGCCCGCGCCGCCGCACTCCGCTCGGCGATGCTCAGCGCCGAGCTCGGCAAGGCCAACGCCGCCTCCGAGCGCATGTACATCCCGGCCAGCCTCCTCGGCATCGTCTTCATGGCGATCCTCGTCACCCCCTCGATGCTCCGCTTCGCCACCTGACCGACCTAACACCGACCCGGATCACGGGGCATAGACCGCACCCAAACAACCAAGGAAGGAAGACCCCCGATGTTGAAGCTCTGCATCGCCCTCCAACTGGCGGCCATGGCCGCGCTCGCATCCCTCGAGAACCGCGTCACCAGACAGCGCGACGAGCGCGGCTCGGTCACCATTCAGGAAGTGCTCTGGGCGGTGGCAGCCATCGCCATCGTCGGCATCGTCGTCGCAGCCATCAAGGCCTTCGTGACCAGCGAGTCCGGCAAGATCAAGTAGGCAGGACCGGCTTCTCGTCATGTTCGCCAGCTCTCAGCGCCGCAGCCGGGACGAGCGCGGATCAGTGACCATACAGATGGTCTTCTTGATGCCCGCGC
Source organism: Nocardioides aquiterrae (assembly GCF_039526625.1). NCBI lineage: Bacteria > Bacillati > Actinomycetota > Actinomycetes > Propionibacteriales > Nocardioidaceae > Nocardioides > Nocardioides aquiterrae. Next base: position 357,331 of record NZ_BAAAJE010000002.1, on the reverse strand, counting down.
TGTTCCTGCTGATGTTCCTCGGCCTCCAGGGAGCCCTGTACTACCACGCGAAGCAGGTAGCGCTCGCGGCCGCGCAAGAGGGCGCCCGCGAGGCAGGCAGCGAGACCGGAACCCGCCAGTCCGGCGTCGCCACGGCGAACACCTTCCTCAACCACGCCGGTGGCTCCGACGTGATGACCTCCACCAGCGTCTCCGGATCACGAACCACGACAACGGCAACGATCACCGTCACCGGCAAGTCGCTGAGCGTGATCCCCGGCTGGCACGTGACCGTCACGCAGAGCGCCAGCGTCCCGGTCGAAAGGCTGACCGAATGACCTGGCGAGTTCATGATTCCCGACGCCGCCGGGACGAGCGCGGATCCGTTGCCATCGAGGCCGCGATCGGCGTCCCGGCCTTCGGCCTGTTCATCGCGATGATCATCCTCGGCGGACGCGTCGAGATCGCCAAGCAGTCGGTGGAGGCCGCCGCCTACGAGGCAGCCCGAGCAGCGTCCATCGAGCGAACCCAGAGCGAGGCGATCAACTCAGGCAAGGCCGCGGCCACCAGCAGCCTGAACGACCAGGGCCTGCAGTGCGCGACCACCAACGTCACAGTCAACGCCGCGGCGTTCAACGCCCCGCTGGGCACCACCGCCCAGGTGACCGCCACGGTGACCTGCAAGGTCGACGTCGCCGACCTCGCCATCCCCGGCCTGCCCGGCACCAGGACGATCACCGCGACCGCCAGCAGCCCCGTCGACGCCTACCGGGAGCGCCGATGATCAGCCACCTGCGCCGCCTCGGAACGCGTCGTGCGCGCGATGAGCGCGGCTCCATCAGCGTCTGGTTCGCCACCGCGTCCTTCGCAATGATCATCCTCGTCGGGATGGCCGTCGACCTCGGCGGCAAGGTCCACACCCAGCAGCAAGCCCGCAGCGCCGCATCCCAAGCCGCCCGCACCGGCGCCCAGGAGGTCCAGGGCTCCACCGCAGTGCGCGGTGAGGACCTCCGGGTCGACATCAACGCCGCCAAGGCCGCCGCCCAGGACTACCTCCACGCCGCCCGCGTGGAAGGAACCGCGCGCGTCATCAACGGCGACACCCTGATCGTCACCACCACCGACACCTACACCAGCAAGTTCCTCGGGATCATCGGCCTGGACTCCATGCAGGTCACCGGGGAGGCGTCCGCGCGGCTCATCCGCGCCGAAGGAGGCATCGAACGATGACCACGCCCCACCCCACCATCGGCCAGCGACTCACCGGCCTCGCCGCCTCGCTCGCCGTGCTGGGCATCGTCCTCGGCCTGCCCGCCCTCTTCCTCGCGATCGGCGCCAGCCCGATCCCCGACCAGATGCCCACCCTGGACAGCGTCAAGAACGCGCTCCTGGCGCCCGACGACGGCACACTCGTCCTCGGCCTGTTCAAGGTGATCGGCTGGGTCGCCTGGGCGTTCATGGCTCTCAGCCTTGTTGTGGAGGCCATCGCAGCGCTCCGCAAGGTCCAGGCGCCCCAACTGCCGGGTCTGGGTAGGCCCCAGGCAGCAGCGCGCGGCCTCATCGGCCTGGCCGCCCTGCTGTTCATCGCCGCCCCCATCGCCACGCAGGCAGCAACGATCAGTTCGGCCGCCGCGGCCCCGGCGACGGTGGGGCACGTCACCGCCGGCGCCGACCACGCCTCACAGCAGGGACCCGCCCGCCAGGACGTCAAGGCCGAGACGACGCAGGAGCGCCAGGGCCCCACGACCGTCGACCACGCCGTGAAGCCGGGGGAGAGCCTCTGGTCGATCGCCGAGGACCACTTCGGCGACGGAGCCCGCTACAAGGAGATCGCCGAGCTCAACCGCGACCTGCTCGGCAACCAGCCCAGCTTCCTCGAGCCCGGGTGGGTGCTCAAGCTGCCGGCGCCCGCCGACGCAGCACCGGCTCACAGCTACACCGTGCAGCCCAACGACACCCTCAGCGACATCGCGCACGACAAGCTCGGAGACGCCGACCGGTGGCCGGAGATCTACAAGGCCTCCACGACGATCACCCAGCCCGGCGGCGGCAAGCTGACCGACCCCGACGTGATCGACGTGGGCTGGAAGCTCAACATCCCCGGCGGCGAGACGCCGGCCGCCGACCGGCAGGACCAGTCGCAGCCGCGAGAGGACAAGCCGGAGACCCCAGCGGAGCCCAAGGACGAGCAGCCGCCGGTCGACCCGCCGGCCGAGGAGACCCCGCCGGTCGCCGAGGAGACCCCGGCGCCGGAGACCGCCGCACCCGAGGTCCCGCAGGCCGAGGAGCCGGCGGCGCCGTCCGCCGACGTCGACCAGGTCGACGACACCGACGACTCGATCCTCGAGGCACCCTGGGTCCTCGCCGGTCTCACCGGCGGGGGCGTCCTGCTGTCCGGAGCCCTGCTCATGGCCCTGCGGTCGCGCCGGCGCTCCGCCTTCCGGAACCGGCCGCCCGGGCGCGCTATCGCCGCCCCGCCGCCCGAGCTCGCGCCGGTGGAGATGACCCTGAACGCGACCGGTGCCGCCGCGGCCGCCACCGTGGAGTTCGCCGACGAGGCCCTGCGGCGCCTCGCGGCCGCGGTCGGAGCCCAGGGCACCACGATGCCGCCGCTCGCCGCGGTGGAGCTCGGGCACGGCAAGCTGACGCTGCACCTGAGCGCTCCGGCCGAGGTCCCCGCTCCCTGGGTGGGCAGCCCCGACCAGACCCACTGGCACGTCACCACCGACACCGCGTTCGAGGACCTCGGGCCCGACACCGGCAACGTCGAGCCGCCCTACCCGCTGCTGGCCACCATCGGCATGAGCGACGCCGGCGAGACCTGGCTGCTGAACTGCGAGGAGCTCTCCACGCTGACCATCAGCGGCGACCCCACCTACGGCCGCGACTTCGCCCGCCACCTCGCCGCCCAGCTGGCCGTCAACCCGTGGTCGCGCCGCGTCCAGGTCGACTGCATCGGCGTGGCCGAGGAGGCCGTCGCCATGGACGAGCGGATCACCTACTACCCGACCGGCGAGGCCGGGACGCCCGCAACCGCAGAGATCCTCGCCGCGGCGGTGACCACCGTCGACCGGGCGAAGCGACACGACACCGACGTGTCCACGGCCCGCACCGGCAGCGTCGACGACGACACCTGGCCCGCGCGGATGCTCCTGCTGGACGCCGCGGCCGGCGACCCCGCCGACCTCGAGCAGCTGCTGCAGTTGGTCAACGACCACGTCGGCCAGTCCGCGACCTCCATCGTGGTCGCCGGCGAGCGCCCCAACACTCCCGGCGCCGTGCTGCACATGACCAACACCGGCCGCGTCGTCCTCGAGCACGCCGGCCTCAACCTGATCGCTGTCGGACTCACCAGCGACGAGGCCCGCGGCTGCGCCCTGGTCTATGCCCAGAGTGAGACCCCGGAGTACGTCGACACCCCGGTGGACGAGACCGCCACCGACGGCTGGGAGGCCTACACCGACTCCTCCGGAGCCCTGCGCCGCGAGTACACCCTGCCGCGCAACACCCCCGAGGATGCCGTCGACGAGCCGATGTCCTCCCTGCTCGAGGGAGAGGACGAGGAGTACATCCGCGAGAGCGCCATCGTCCAGGAGGATCTCGAGGCCCTGGCCCCCAAGGTCCCGGCGCACGTCCGCGCCGAGGTCGAGGAGAAGGACCCCACTCTCGACAAGGACATCGCCGACTGGTTCTCGGCCGACTGCGACCGTCCGCGGCTCACCCTGCTCGGCCCGGTCGCCGCGCGCACCCACGGCAAGGCACTCGCCAAGCGCAAGCCGTACTTCACCGAGCTGCTCGCGTTCCTCGCCCTGCACCGCAAGCACGGGGCCACCCGTGAGCAGATCCGCGAGGCGTTCTCGATCTCCGACGGCAAGGTGCGCGACTACACAAACATCGTTCGCGACTGGCTCGGCACGAACCCGCGCACCGGAGAGGACCACCTGCCTTACGCGGACAAGGCGCCGGCTGCCAAGGTCACCGGGGTCAACGTCTACCAGGTCGACGACGGCCTGCTCGTCGACCTGGACCTGTTCCTCCGGCTCCGCAAGCGTGGGCAGGCCCGTGGCGGCGCGGAAGGTGTCGCGGACCTGTGCACCGCGCTCGAGCTGGTCGGGGAGGCCCAGCCGTTCAGCCAGCTGCGCGAGGAAGGGTGGGCCTGGCTGGCCAACGAGCCCGACCGCGTCGACCTGATGGCTGGCGGCTGGATCGCCGACGTCGCCCTGATCGTCGTCACCGAGGCCCTCGCGGCCGGCGACCTGGTCAAGGCGCGCTCCGCGGCGTACGTCGCCAACAGGGCCGACCCCGACGGCGAGAGCACCCGTCTGTGCCTGGCCCACGTCATGAAGGCCGAGGGCGACCAGCTCGAGGCCGACCGGATTCTGCGCGAGGAGATCTGCAACCGGTCCGACGACGGCGACGCCCCCATGGAATTGTCGGAGCGCACGAAGACAATCATCCGTACGCACGGCTGGCTCGCGAGCTGACTCGGGGAAGGGAGCACCAGCAACATGGCAACGTTCGACCAGGAGCTCACCGGCCGCTACGCCGCGGCCGGCGCCGACCATGCCGACCTCGACGCCCGCCGCGTCGCCCGGGCCGTGTTCGTGCGCGACACCATCCGAACCCTCTACAACGCCGACAAGAAGTTCGGATTCGACCCGGCCGACAACGGCTCGCTCGCCGAGCTCGTCGACGCCGCCGAAGAACACCTCGAGCACATCGCCAACGACGTCAACCAGCGATCCGTCATAGCCCCGCCCACCACAGGAGGAGACACCGCATGAGGAAGCACCACTCCGCACTCGGGGGAGTGGCCCTCGCCCTCGCCCTGGCTCTCACCGGCTGCGGCGGCGACGACAATGAGCCCACGGTCCAGGAGACCCCGAGCCAGTCCCCGTCACCGACGACGCCCACCGCCTCTCCGACTCCGCAGACGCCGGAGGAGAAGGCGGCCGCCCAGCTGACGAAGTACCTCGAGGTGAGGGATCTGGCACAGCGAAAGCGGACGATCGACTTCAAGACCCTCAACCCGGTCGCGACGGGAGACGTGTTCCTGGGTCTGCAGGAGACGGTCGTCAACATGAAGATGGGCGACGTCACCGAGACCGGCAGCTACGTCCACACGCTCGGTGAGCCCCGAAACCGAGGCAACTCGATCGAGATCACCGACTGCGAGGACCGATCTGGAGTGACCGTCAAGGTGAAGGGGAAGGCTCGGGTTCCCGACTACACCGCGCCGGATGGGAAGCCGCTCCGCAACCCGGCGCCGGTCAAGTACACCCTCGTCAAGGACAAGGGGACGTGGAAGGTGTCCGAATCTGACCTCCTCTGGGATCAGCCGTGCTGAGGCGCATCCTCGCTCTGCTGGCGATGCTCGGTGCGTCGTTTGTCGTCGCGATCGCAGTAGCGCCCTCGGCCAGCGCTGTCTGCGAGGTCGACAAGGTCACGGGTGAGGTCGTCTGTGACGACGAGGACGGTGGCGGCAACGGCGGTGACAACGGCAGTGACAACACTGGTGGCTCTTCGACCTGCAACTACAACGGCCGCGAGATTCCGTGCACCGGTCCCGGAGGATCGGTGTGGAGCAGCCTGCACGAGTGCTGGATCGGACCGTCTGCTGAGGAGCTGGGCGAGGATCTCATTCCGCCGGCTGGCCAGACGAAGGAAGACGGCGCGTGGCACGTCTGCTACTTCCCCCCGCCCGGATCGTCCTGGGAGTACACGTGGGTTCGGAGCGGTGAAGTCGGAATCGATCCGGTAGTGCTCGCCCAGCGGGCGATCGCCTCGATGGACCTGGACCCCATCAAGATCGGCATCGTCCCCGAGTCAGGTCCGAACCGGGTCGGCCTCGTCGGACTGCCGGTGTGGATGTGGGTCGACAGCCCGACCGACGACACATTCGGCCCGATCACTGCATCGGCCAGCGAGGGGTCGGTGTCGGTCAGCGCCACCGCCAGCGTCTCCAGCATCGTGTGGGACATGGGTGACGGGACCATCGTGAACTGCACGGGCAAGGGCACCCCGTACGCCGATCACTACGGCAAGCAGGACTCGCCGACCTGCGGGCACCGCTACGCGAAGATGTCGACGGACCAGCCCGACGGCGCCTACGAGGTCACTGCCACGAGCCACTGGGTTGTCGAGTGGACCGGCGGCGGCCAGTCCGGAACCATCGAGTTCGACCTGACCACCGACCCGCTGCCCATCCGCATCGGCGAGGCCCAGGTGCTGACCCAGTGACGGGCATGGAGAACGTCTGGGCTCGCCTCACCGAGCTCCCGAGCATCCCGCCGCGGATGGGTCTGTTCGCCGGGCTTGCCGAGTGGCTCGAGCGGGGGATCGACCCGCGGCCGCGGATGTATGACATGGCGCCAACCTGGCGGGCGTTTCAGGCCGGCCTGCTCCAGCCCGGGAACCCGATCCAGTACCCCAGGCTGAGCGGATGGGCTCTCGACGTTGGCCAGGGCCGGGACGTTCGGATCATCGAGGCGCCAGAGGGTGAGTTCGTCGCCGAGCCGCCGGTGGTCGTGGAGGGCGAGTTCGTCGACGACCACCCGGCCGAGTGGATCGCACGGCTGGCCCGCGACGGAGAGGCGATCGTGGCCGTGGGGGAGCAGGGGCCGGGCGGCTTCTCGACCTTCGCTGAGTGGAGCGCCACCTGGCACCTGGGCATCGTTCCGGTCGCGACCTACATGAGCCCACGCGGTGTCGGCGTCACCCCCTAGCTCCCCGTTCAGAAGCAGGTCCCCGTCCTCGAGCAAGGACGGGGACCTGTTCTCGTGTCTGCGGCGGATCGAGGCGGGGACGGCTCGGCGATAACCGGCCCGTTGGGGTGCCTGATCCAAGGGGAAAGCCCCAGGCGTCTCGGGTCACCTGGGGCTTGGGATGCAGTAGAGCATGCGTCGCCACGGCCGCGCAGGAGAATCGGAAATGTGACTCGGGTGGGGTGTCTAGTAGGCCATGCCCTCGCGCGTGAACAGCGATTCCATGAGGTCCTTGTTGGTCGCTGCGGCGACCTGCTCGCGGATGCCGTCCTTGGTGAGGTCCAGCGCCCTGAGGCTGCCGGAACTATCCCGGATCACGGCCAGGACGCGCCGCACCAGAGTGCCGTGATCGGAGGCGTACTGGGCAAGAGCAGCCCACTTGGGCGCTGCGTCAACCAGGTCGTGACGGTGCGGGTCGATGATGTCGAGGACGTAGTCGCCGGCGCCGTCGTCGTGCCAGAACAGGAAGTCTGGGTGCATGAGGAGCGTCTTCTCGCCGAACTCGTAGGGGATCGCGAGTGCGTAGCGCCCGGACGACGGGTTGCGGTACCAGCCGACGAGTGTCTCGGCCGTGACCTCGAGCTCGAGAACCTCGGCCTCCCACGCTGACCGGGAGGTATCGACAGGGAACCGGCCGGCGCCCCTCGTTCCGGGCGGGATCACGTAAAGGTGCTTGGGGTAGGTCGTGAGCTCGACAGTGGTGTCGCCGACGATGCGCTCCGTGGCGGCGGCGTAGGTCTGTCGGGCTTCCACCGTGGTGGGGTGCATGGGGGAGGAGCCCAGGTACCAAAGCGGCTCGATCAGGTCGCGGGCTGCTCGGGGCATGCGGGAGACGGCTGAGGCGTGGGCGTCGCGCCAAGCCTTGATCTGCTCGGCGGCCTGGCGCTCGATGACGTCCTTGAAGCCCAGGCCGGCCATGGCGGCCAGGCGGACGCCGGCGTCGATCTCGTCGTCCCCCCGGTCGCATAGGTCGTTGAAGTACCAGGAAGCCGACCCGTCGGGGAGGAGTCGTTGGGCGCGCGTGTAGTAGCCGTCAAGGTCGCGCTCGACGGTGGGGGCCTCGCTTGTGCTGGTCGACGTGGTGAGATCGGCTCCGAGGCCGACCGTGAGGGTGCCGACAGTGAGAGCGAGGGTGTCGGTGACCTTGGCGTCGATCTCGTCCTGCTGCTGGGAGTCTGCGGCCCGCATCTGGTCGACGATCCACGCCCGAGCCTTCTTCGAGGCGTTGGCGACGAGACCGTGCTCGTTGAGCGTGGCGGCCAGGCGCATGAGCTGAGCGGTGCGGGTCGAGAAGGTGGCCTTCGGGCGCATGTAGGACGGCAGAGTGTCGAGCAGCTCGAACAGCTCTGACGGAACGTCGCTGGAGCGCTCGCACACCACGGGCGCGATCAGGACCTCCATCTCGACCGTCTCGTCCTCGGTCAGTGCCTTCACGACGCGGGTGACGTGCTCGGTCTTGAAACCGGGCAGGTAGGCCACGACCTCGTTGAGCCGGTCGTCTCCGCCGTCGACGCGCTGCGCGAGGGGAGTACGGACGAGCCGTCCGATCAGCTGGGCGATCTCGGTGAAGGAGTCCTTGCCCTGGAAGGAGACCAGCACCTCGGCGCGGGGACAGTCCCAGCCGGTGGTGAGGGCGGACTTGAACAGCACGACGCGTGCGCGGTCGTCGCCGGCGATCGCCTCGGGAGGCAGGTAGCGGACTGTTTTGTCGCCGATCTTGAGCGGTCCATGGGGGTCTCCGAAGGCGTGCGCGATCGCGTAGTCGCTCAGCTCGGGCCACGTCGACTCGATCACCGCGAGCATCTCCGCCAGACGGGCGTCGGTGACCTTGGGCGGCACCTGGACGACGAGCAGGGGGTCGACCAGGCGATCACCGGTGTTCTCGTGATGCGTCTTCCAGGCCGTGGCGGCTTCCCTCAGGTCGGCCACCGCCAGGGCGAGCATCGTGTTGTCGGCAGTCTGGTCCTCGGCGATGTTGCGGAGCAGGATCCGGTCCTTCAGCAGACCTGACTGGCGCACCTCGTTCGCGGGGACCTCGACCAGCCGCATGGTGCGGCCCGAGGCGCTCATGGCCGCCTGGAACTTCTCGGGCGTCGCCGAGATCCCGAGCACGATCGGGGCAGCCGGCTGCTGGGTGCCGATGTTGGTGGTGCCGCCGTTGACGATGGTTCCGGCGATCGTCTTCCGGTCCGTCGACGTCGTGCCTGCACCGCGGTGCGCCTCGTCCCAGACGACGACGAAATCACCGCCGCGCTCACGTGCAGTGTTGGCGATCATCTCCCAAGCGCCGTAGGTCCGCTTGTCGGAGCGGGAGCCGTCCGCCCGGGTGGCGTGCAGGTTCGAGTTCCGCTGCAGCGCCTGGATGTGAACGAAGTAGATGAACCCTGGCTCGAGGGTGCGTTCATCGGTGTCGGCGAGGAACCGGATGCGGTTGGCATCGAGGCGGCCACCGGAGGCCTGGAGAATCTTGTTGATCGTCTGCCGATTCAGTGCCGGGTCATCGGTCAACCAGAGCACGGTCACGTTGGGGTCGGCCTCACGGGTCGCGGTGCCGAAGTAGAGCCCCTCGAGCACAGCCGTGGCGATCACGGTCTTGCCGGCTCCGGTAGGCGCGGTCAGACCCACCGCGGTGCGTTCCCCGTCTTCGCGGTAGTCACGCCGGGCGCGGCCGATGCCAGTCAGAACCCCCTCGGTCGCGGCGACCTGGTAGTCCTCAAGGGTGAACCTCATCGCGCACCCCCGAGCACGTTGATCGTGTAGTTGGCCAGGTACGACTCGTAGAGCCTGACGGCATCGACCCCAGCTGGAAGGCGCTCGGCGGCCGCCTGAAACTCAGTGGGGGAGTCGGTGATGATGAACACGACCCGAGGTGCTCGGTCGGCTTGGGCAGCATCGCTCACGGCCGCGGCGAATGGTGCCATGGCATCGACGCTGAACAAGATCCCGTAGTACTCCGTCAGCGCCCACCCGTCCTCCGGCTCCTGGACGATGCGTTCCCCTCGTGCGCCGCCCTCGAGCCATAGCAGCGGGGCGATCGCCTCGAACTCGCGGCCGCGGCGCACCATGCCGGGGTCCAGGTAGGTCAGCTTGAGGAAGTCGACGTTGGCAGCCAGGCCATCGGAGTAGACCGACCCGTCGGGCCGCTTGCCGGTGACAACGGTGGTGATGCGCGGCCGGGTGACGTACTCGAACACACCCATGGATTCCCATTCGGGGTCGCCTGGGTGGTGGCCGGTCTTGCGGAGCGCCTTGGCCTGTTTGGCGCCGAGCTCGTTGTTCGTCACCAGGATCGACTGCCTGGTGCCGCCGTCCTCGTCATTGAGCCGCAGCACTGCCTCGGTAGTGGTGCCGGAGCCGCCGAAGAAGTCGAGGATCAGGCCGTCCGGAGGGCAGGTCATCCGGAGCCAGCGCATCAGCACTTCGTGGTCCTTGGGGAATGGGAACCGCTTCTCCCCGAGGACGCGCTCCAGGTGTGCGTTGGCGGTGTTGCGGGAGTGGTAGAAGGTTGGGACCGGCATGTTGTAGGCGTAGTCCCGAAGTGACTTCTTCTTGCGCGGTCGCTTGCCGAAGGCGATGAGCCCGGCTTGGACCCACTCCTCCATGAGCTCGCGCTTGACCGTCCACCCGTTCTCGGGCGGGTCGTAGATCCGTCCGGTGTCGGGGTCGGTCACGGGGTATCGAAGGTTTGGCCTCGGGAGGCGGTTGGTGAGGTCGGCCGTCTCGAAGATGATCCCGTTCGCGTCGACGTTGTTGAAGCGGGTCACGCCCTCGGGCATGTCCTTGGAGTTCGCCTTGATGAACGCCCGGAGGCGCTCTTGGGCCTCCGCAGCGGTGGCGCCCGCTGCGAGGGTTTCATCGACCAGGCGGAGCATCTCTGGGACGTACGGCTTGGGGTCGAGGAACCGGGGCACCAGCTCCGCGTTTCGGCCATAGATCAGCATGTAGTCGGCGCCTCCGGCGTGGTGGCGTGCAAGTGCCGAGCCGCCGCCTTGCCAGGTGATGTTCATGATGAAGTTCTCGGCGCCAAAGACCTGATCCAGGAGCATCCGAAGCCGGTGGTGCTCGTCGTCTCCGATCGCGGCGATGAACACGCCGCTCGGCTTGAGTAGGTCCCTCGCGATGATGAGTCGTCGCTCGAGGAAGGAGAGCCACTTACTCGACTTGGCTCGATCGCTGGCATCAACATGACGGTCGTTGTAGATCCAGTCGTCGTTGCCGGTGTTGTACGGCGGGTCGATATAGATCAGGTCGACCTTGCCGCGGTGCGTCGAGCGGAGCGCCTGGAGAACATGGAAGTTCTCGCCGTTGATCACGGTGTGCCACGGGGCATCGTCAGCGTCGTGGGGGAGCCGGTCGACGGAGACCAAACCCGGAAACACAGGTTCTCCGAACTCGCGAACCACCACGAGCTCGGAGACCGGCCGCTCACCACCCTCGCCGCTCAGGACGGCGACCTGTCGACCGGAGTCTGTGAAGCCAACAACGCGCCACGTTTCGGGCGACGACTCATCCCGAAGGCCGACCCGGACGCCCTTGCGGATCGGATGTTCGGCCAGGCGAACGGACTCGGGAAGGTGTCGGTCGAAGACCAACCCGAACCGCCGAGAGCCTCGCAGTAGCTCGACCTCGCGGGCGATCCGTTGACGAAGAGCCTCGTCCTCGATCCTGGCGATTGCCTCATCCAGGATGGTCTCTTCTGTCACCGGTCAGGTGCTCCTCGTGCTGGTGTCCGAACGTCGTGGCTCATCCTGCCGCACCGCCGTCTGATGGCGGCTCGTAACGGCGAAGGTGCAGCACTGCGGTCCACCGTCCGAACCGGCCTGGCACCCGGCCGGCCACCGACTCGGCTCGCGGATCAGGTGGCGACGCAGGCGACGGCTAGGGCGCGAGGACGTGGTGCTGACTGTCGAGATGCAGGGAAGATTGACGACGCGCCCGCGGGACAGTTTGGCGAGATCGGTCGATAAGTGGCTCGTCGTCAAGGTAGGCGATGGGCCCCGCCTCGTGGCCACGGCGGCCCGTCCGAATGGGGCCCCTTCACCGGAACACATCACCGGACGGGATAGACGGACGCCGGCCAGAGGCGCAGGCACGCTGGCCTGCGACATTCCCGTGGGAGGTTCGGCCGACGGGACATCCGAACATAGCCGAGATCCGGTTGTTCCCGCCGTGGCTTGTCCGTCGTGCCCGAATCAGACAGAAGCGCGGGGGGCGTACATGATGACGGCGACGCCGACCAGGCAGATGAACGCTCCGGCGATGTCGTAGCGGTCGGGTCGGAAGCCGTCGGCGACCATCCCCCAAGCGAGCGACCCAGCCACGAACACGCCGCCGTAGGCGGCGAGGATGCGGCCGAAGTTGGCGTCGGGCTGGAGGGTGGCGACGAAGCCGTAGAGACCGAGGGCGATGACGCCTGCACCGATCCAGATCCAGCCCTTGTGTTCGCGCACGCCCTGCCAGACCAGCCAGGCTCCGCCGATCTCCGCGACGGCTGCAAGGGCGAACAGGAGCAGGGACTTGGCGATGAGCATGTCCCGAAGTGTGTCAGTGCTGCCGGTGGGGAGGACCGGTCGTGAGATCGATACCCACGGGTTCGGACCGAGCCGTGCTGCATGCTGCACGTGAGGCGTGGGCGGGGTTTCGGGCGCGGCGGCGCAGCACCACGCCGGCGAGGACGGCGATACCGACGACGAGCGCGAACACGGCCCCGGCGAAGGCGAACGTGGCGACGGTGGCTGCGGCTCCTGCTCCAGCGATGCCGAGGATGCCGAGGACGGGTGCAGCGCAGCACACGGCGCAGGCTGCTGCACCGGCGCCGACGAGGTGACGGTCACGCAAGGCCACTAGGGGTTCCTGTCTGTGGTGGGTCGGGTGGTGATCTGGACGTAACGGCAAGGGGCAGCAGTCGGTGTTGGCGCAGACGGTGAGGTCGTCGCAGCCTGCGTCGAGGGCTGTTTGGAGGTTGTCGCGGATGGTGCGGAGGTCGGCGATGCGGTCCTCGATCTCGGCGAGTTTCACCTTCGCCTGGGCCTGCAATCCGGCGTCGGGGCGGCTGCCGTGGCGGTGGCGGCCAATCTCCAGCAGGTCGGCCACTTCGTCGAGGGTGAACCCGAGTCGTTGGGCGGCCTTGATCACGCGAAGGACGGTGACTGCCTCGCTCGGGTACAGCCGGTGGCCGCCGGGGCTGCGACCTGGTTCAGCGAGCAGGCCGCGGCGTTCGTAGTAACGCAACGTCTCGCGGTTCACGCTAGCCGCCTCGGCGACCTGCCCAACCCGCAGCCCCTGAGGCGCCTCGGGTTCGGTGGAGTGGGGATGAGTCGCCGTCATGCCGTCCGTGCCCCGGTCCCGCCCTGTCGGGCTTCGTGCGCCCGCCTAACCAGCGCAGCAAGCACCTCGGCTCGCTCGCTAGGAACGGTGACGTCCATGACGACCGAGTCGCCGTCTGCTGGGGTGATGGTGAAGGTGAAGAACGAGCAGCACCCCGTCTCACGGTCGCTCAGCACCTGCGCACGTTGAGCCAGGTCCGCGCCACCGGTCAGGACGAACCGCGCACTAGTTGCCGTGCGCTGGTCGACGCTGGCGAACGACTCAGCGAACAGAGCATCGAACTCCGCTACCCGCACCGGCTGCTCCACCGTCGGCAGGGCGCACGCATCGACCGGCACCCAAGCCGGCAGCATGACACCACTCGACGCGGAGATGTTCACTGGTTCGCTCATGCATCGAGCGTAAACCCGGACCTAGGTACCGATTGCAAGCGAGGAGCGAGCCTCATTTGCTCAGTTTCGATCCCGGCCCCTTCGCCTGGAAGCAGCATCCGGCTCTAGCCCCTGGACCGATGATGGAAGCGATCTGTCCACGTGACGCTGCCGTCCGCAAGGGCATGCGGCCGGCTATGGCTGAGGGACGGCGAGCAGCTCGTCGAGCAGCACGCCGACGCGTTCGTCGATGTCGTCGCGGATGCGACGAACCGCGGCCAGGTCGCGGCCGGCGGGGTCCTCGACACCCCAGTCGAGGTAGCGACGCCCGGGCAGTACCGGGCACGAGTCCCCGCACCCCATCGTCACCACCACGTCCGCCCCCGCCACGACTTCGTCGGTCAGCGGCTTGGGAAACATCTCACCGGCGTCGATGCCGAGCTCTCCGAGCACCAGTACCACCTCCGGCTGCACGACCGCAGCCGGAGACGTGCCGGCAGAGGCCACCTCCACCCGACCTCCCGCGCGGTGAGCGACCAGCGCCGCGGCGAGCTGGGAGCGTCCCGAGTTCGCGGTGCACACGAACAGCACCAAGGGCGCCCACCCCGCCCTGCCCTTGTCACCGACGTACGCGGCGGCCGGGCCGGTCGTACGGGCCGCGGCGCGCAGCCGCTCACGAGCGAACCGCTGCGCCAACAGCGGAAGGTACGCGGCAATGCTGGCTGGCAGGAGGCGCTCGTAGGAGTCGTCTAGGCACCTGGCCACGGTCTCGGGCGCGAACACGCCGGAGAACTCCTCGACCAGCGACGCCTGAGAAGCCGCCAACGTGTTCTGTCGCTCAAGCGTGCGTAGAGGGTCGGACTCGGTCACTTGAGACTCCTTCGGGCCAGGGACACGAAAGACATGGATAGGAGTGAATGTCGATGACCGTCAATGTGGCGGATCGCATCGACGTCTGTCAACATTGAGCCATGCCGAAGTCCTCCGCAGGTCCGGACCTGCTTCCCCTGACCGACGGGCTCGCGTGTTGCGTGCCGCTGGCTCGTGAACCCATCAGCGTCGAGCAGGCCAACGGTGTCGTACCGATGTTGAAGGCCATCGCCGAACCCGCACGTCTGCGGCTGCTGTCGCTGGTGCTGTCACACGAGGGCGGCGAGGCGTGCGTCTGCGACTTGCTTCCTTACTTCGACCTCTCCCAGCCCACCATCAGCCACCACCTCAAGGTGCTGCACGAGGCAGGACTGGTGGACCGAGAGAAGCGCGGCACCTGGGTGTACTACATCGCCCGCCCCGACGCGATGGCCGCTCTCGGCAGCCTCTTCACCGCCGCCGGCTCGAGGGCCTTTGAAGGAGCAGGCGCATGAGCGACACCGTGCACGACACCGCCGCCGGCGCATCCAATGACGCCGTCGCGGCCCGCCTGTCCACCCTCGACCGGTTCCTGCCGGTGTGGATCGGGATCGCCATGGCTGTCGGGCTGCTCCTGGGCCGCCTCGTCGACGGCCTCGATGACGCGCTCGCCGCCGTCGAGGTGGGCTCGGTCTCCCTGCCCATCGCCATCGGTCTGCTCATCATGATGTACCCGGTGCTCGCCAAGGTGCGCTACGACGAGCTCGGCCACGTCACCCGCGACACCCGGATGCTCGTCACGTCCATCTTCCTCAACTGGGTGCTCGGGCCGGCGCTGATGTTCGCCCTCGCGTGGTTGCTGCTGCCCGACCTGCCCGAGTACCGCACAGGCCTCATCATCGTTGGCCTGGCCCGCTGCATCGCGATGGTGCTCATCTGGAACGACCTCGCCTGCGGCGACCGGGAAGCGGCCGCCATCCTGGTCGCCATCAACGCAGTGTTCCAGATCCTGGCCTTCGCGTTCCTCGGCTACTTCTACCTCCAGGTCCTGCCCGGATGGCTCGGCCTCGACCAGTCCGCCCTCGACGTATCGGTCTGGGGCATCGCCAAGTCCGTGCTGGTCTTTCTCGGCATCCCGCTCCTGGCCGGGTATCTCACCCGCACCCTCGGCCAGCGCGCCAAGGGTCGCGACTGGTACGAGGGCACGTTCCTGCCCAAGATCGGCCCGGCCGCCCTGTACGGCCTGCTGTTCACCATCGTCCTGCTCTTCGCCCTCCAGGGCGACACCATCACCAGCAAGCCGCTCGACGTCGCCCGCATCGCGGTCCCGCTGCTGGCCTACTTCGCGCTCATGTGGGGCGGCTCCATGCTGCTCACCAAGGCGCTCGGCTTCGACTACCAGCGCGCCACCGCGGTCTCGTTCACCGCGGCTGGCAACAACTTCGAGCTCGCCATCGCCGTGGCCATCGGCGTCTTCGGCGTCACCTCCGGTCAAGCGTTGGCCGGTGTCGTCGGCCCGCTCATCGAGGTACCGGCCCTCATCGCGCTGGTCTACGTCAGCCTCTGGGCTCGCAAGTTCTACCGCGAGCGCACCACCAACCCCGACGACACCTCCGACGACACGGGAGCGACCCGATGACCGACACCATCCAGAAGGCCCCGCAGGTCGTGTTCGCCTGCGTCCGCAACGGCGGTCGCTCCGTCATCAGCCGCGTGCTGACCGAGCACTACGCCGGCGGTCGGGTCATCGCCTTGTCGGCCGGCACCCAGCCCGGCGACCACATCCACCCCGAAGTCGCCGCCGTCCTCGACAAGCTCGGCCTCGACACGTCGGCTGAGCAGCCAAAGCTGCTGACCCGCGACACCGTCGCGGCCAGCACCATGGCCATCACCCTCGGCTGCGGCGAGGAGTGCCCCTACGTCCCCGGCGTGAAGTACGTCGACTGGCCCGTCGCCGACCCCGGGGGCCAGGACGAGGAGACGGTGCGCGGCATCATCGCCGACCTCGACGCGCGCGTCAGGAACCTGCTCGTCGAGCTCGTCCCCGACATCGAGCTCCCTCCTTCCGTGCTCGACGAGCACTGAGACCCAGGACCGGAGATGAGTGAGCAGGTCGACGACAGGCCCAGCGTGCTGTTCGTCTGCGTGAAGAACGGCGGCAAGTCCCAGATGGCCGCCGGTCTGATGCGCCACCTGGCCGGCGACCAGGTACAGGTCGACTCGGCCGGCACCCGCCCCGGCAAGGATCTCAACGCCGAGTCGGTAGCCAGCCTTCACGAGGTCGGCATCGACATCTCGGACGAAGCACCCAAGCCGGTGACCGACAAGCTGGTGCGCGCCGCTGACCTGGTCGTCGTCCTCGGTGGCGACGCTGAGGTCGTCCCTCTCGACGGAACGCCGGTGGAAACCTGGGACACCGACGAGCCGTCGACGCGGGGCATCGAGGGGCCCGAGCGCATGCGCTTGGTCCGCGACGACATCGCGGCCCGCGTCGAGGAGCTGGCGCAGCGACTCGGCGTCCGCCAGGACGAGCGACCCTCGCCCCCCGAGTTCTAGGCGCCGCTCACCGGCGGTCTCCGCGTATGGCGCTGGGACCGCCTCGCCGACGGTCAACGGGCGTGGCGCCGAGCATCAGCACGGCCGCAACGCCCGCAACGCCGGCGAGGACCAGGAAGGCGTTCGCGTACGAGCCGAGCAGCTTGGCCAGCATCGCGCCCGCGAACGGCGCTACCGCTGCCGCAACGAGGGCCGGTGCGCTGAGAATCCCGTTCAACGTGCCGTACGAGGCTGGGCCCCACCGGTCGGTGACCGCTGTGGCGTGGACGAGCGTGTAGACGCCCCGTGCCAAGCCCAGGAGCATGCCGAGCACGATGAGCAACGCGGGAGCGGCCGGGGCCAACGCCAGGGCGGCGGTGGCGACCGCGACGCCGGCGAGGACGAGGACGCCTCGCGTCGTCACGGACGTGGCCGCCGCGAACCGGGCGTAGCCGAGCCGGCCGGCGACCTGACCGACTCCGCCGAGACCGAGAGCCACAGCGGCGAGGTTGCGGCTCATGCCCTGCTCGACGAGCATCGGCACCAGGTTGATGACGACCGCGAACACGGCCAGGCCAGTGAGCGCATTCGCCAGGGTGAGCAGCACGAACGGGGTGCTGCGCGCGACACCGCCCACGCGTGCCCGCGCCTGCTCGCGGCGCTGGTCCTCGGTTGGCCCGTCAGCGTGCTCCACGTGATCGACGTGCCATGGCAGGCCCAGGCCCCACCAGTGCAGCGGCACGGTGACGACGACGAGGCCGGTCAGCAGCATCAGGTAGGCAGCTCGCCACCCGATCGCGTCGTCGAGGACGGACGCGACCGGCGCGAACACGGTGCTGGCCAAGCCGGCGACCAGCGTCAGCGTGGTCAGCGCCCGGACACGCCGTGTGCCGCCCCAGTGGGTCAGTGCGGCGAATGCTGGCGGGTACAACGTGCCCGCCATGGCGACACCGGTGAGCACCCACCCGAGGTAGAACACGGCCAGGTTCGGAGCCAGGGCGACCGCCGCGACGCCCGGAATGGCGACCAGGGACGCGAGGGTCATCACCCGGCGAGGGCCGTAGGCATCGATGTGTCGCCCGACCCAGATGCCCGCGCCGCCGGAGCAGAGCTGCGCCAGCGAGAACGCCCCTGTGACCTCGACGTTCGACCAGCCGGTGTCGGCAGTGATGGATGACTGCAGCGCCGCGAACGCGTAGTACAGGACGCCCCACGAGACGATCTGCACGGTGCTGAGCACCGCGACCGCCCGCCGCAGCCCGGCCGCATCGAGCGCGCCGGACTGCGGGTCGTGCGTCTGGGTGACGGCTGTCTCGCCGCTCACCGCAGGGTGCGTCACTGGCCGGGGCGACCGAGCGTCACGAGCTGCGGCTCCGACGCGGCGGCCGGGCCGCAGCACCCGCCGCCGCCTGAGCCGGCGAGGACGGCGACGGCGTCGGGGTCGTCAAATGCGCCGGCTCCGTTGCACACCCCGGTCTCGGGCAGCACCAGCTCGACACGGCCCGCGGCCTCGAGGTCGCCGTCGAGGGCGGCGATGACGGAGCGGACCTGCTCGTAACCGGTCATGGCCAGGAACGACGGCGCGCGGCCGTAGGACTTCATCCCGACCAGGTACAGGCCCTGCTCCGGCTGCGAGAGCTCCTTGAATCCGTGGGGGGCCACGTCACCACAGCTGTGGTGGTCGGGGTGGATCTGCTCGGCGAGGACGCGTGCCGCGCCGAGGGCCGGGTCGAGGTCGAGGCGTACCTCGGACAGGAACCCGAAGTCGGGGCGGAACCCGGTGACGACGATGACCTCGTCCACGTCGGCGACCTGCTGGTCGTTGACCGAGGCGATGGTGAGGCGCCCGTCGTCCTGGGCTCGGACAGACTCCGTGCGGAACTGGGTCACGTTGGTCACCAGTCCGCTGGACGCAGCGGCCTTGGCGTCCTGGCCGAGCTTGCCGCGCTGCTCGAGCTGGTCGTTGTCGCCGCCACCGAACGCGTCGCCCACCTCTGGGCGGCGCAACAGCCAAGAGACCCGTGTACTGGGTGCCATCCTGGCCAGCTTGGCGAGACCGACGAGGACTCCCTGCGCCGAGGCTCCCTTGCCTGCTACGGCCACGTGCTTGCCGGCGTACCGGGCGGCAACCTCAGGGTCATTCAGGTCAGGGATGCCGTAGGTGATGCGTGCCGCGTTCTCCGACTCGCCCAGGGCCGGGTAGCCGTCGGCTCCCAAGGGGTTCGGCCGGGTCCACGTGCCGGACGCGTCGACCACGGCGCTGGCGAGCAGTCGCTCACGGCCAGCGGGGCCCTCGACGTGCACCGCGAACGGGTCGCTCTCGCGGCCGGAGTCGACCATCAGGTCGCGGCCGGCACGACCCACGCCGACCACCCGGGCGTGGTAGCGGACCGACCCGCCGGTCGCGGCGGCCAGGACGTCGGCGAGCGGCTGCAGGTAGGTGTCGCGCCACTCTCCGCCGGTCGGGTAGGCGCCGTCGTCCGGGGCGGTCCAAGTGCCAGCCGCGTCCAAGAGACGACGCGCAGCAGGGTCGACGAGCTCAGACCATGACGAGAACAGTCGCACGTGTGCCCATTCGCCCACGGCCGAGCCCGCGTCCGCGCCGGCCTCGAGGACGACGAAGTCCATCCCGCGCTCGGCGGCGTTGGCGGCGGCGGCCAGCCCGATGGGGCCGGCTCCGATGATGACCACGGGGTGCTGCATGACTGGCTCCTCAAGTTCCGAACTGTCCATCGACGGTTGTCGATGAATAGGACTGTATCGACCAGTGTCGATGAAAGCAAGGTACTCTTCGAACATGAGCGCGTCACAGACCACTTCGCCTCCCGCGACTGCGCAAGGACGGACCGAGCTCCCGCTGCTGGCGCCCGACGGCGGCCGGTCGTCGACCGCCTTGGGCAAGACGGAGGCGGAGAACTACGCCGAGTGGTTCGCCGTCCTCGCAGACCCCACCCGGGTGCGGCTCTTGCACACGCTGTCCACGTCACCGACCTCGGCGATGAGGGTCGGAGACCTGGCCGCCGCCCTGGGGGTGAGCCAGTCGACGTGCTCGCACCACGTCGAACTCCTCCGGAAGGTCGGCTTCGTCGCAGTCGACAAGGTGGGCACCTCGAGCATGGTGTCGGTCAACGCTGCCTGCTGCACCGGTCTTCCGCACGCCGCAGACGTCGTCATGGGCACCCTGGCCTCGCCACCCTGCTGCCCCGAGGACCTGCCCGCTGACGTCACCACCCGCCCGGTCACCGACGACGACATGGAGGCGGTGCTCGCCATCTACGCCGAAGGCCTCGCGACCCGCAACGCCACCTTCGAGACGACGGTGCCCACCGCCGACCAGCTGCGCAAGCGGTGGCTGCCTGACCTGGCCTGGGTCGCCGAGCTCGACGGCGGGGTCGTCGGATGGACCGCCGTCACACCCGTGTCCACACGTGAGTGCTACTCCGGCGTTGGGGAGACGTCCGTCTACGTCACCGAAACGGCTCGCGGACGTGGCGTCGGGAAGGCGCTGCTGTTCACCCAGGTCACCGAAGCCGACCGGGCAAGCATGTGGACCCTGCAGACCTCGATCTTCCCGGAGAACCGGGCCAGCTTGGCGCTGCATCACTCCGCCGGGTACCGCACCCTCGCCGTACGCACCCGCATCGCGCAGCTCGACGGCGTCTGGCGCGACACCGTGCTGCTCGAGCGGCGGAGCGACGTGAACTAGCAAGGACCCCGACACGCTACGACCGTCGTGGGCGGATCGTGTGCGGTGGAAGTCCTAGTGCCGGAAGTTTGCAACGAGATGCTCCGCGTGACGATGAAGAGGATGGCCACGAAGGTCCCCGGACCGACCTCTACCCCAGATTGGCGAGGAGGTCACGACAGGCTTGCTCGCAGCGTCGGCAGGCCTCGGCGCAGATGCGGCAGTGCTCGTGCATGTCGGCATGGCTCTCGCACTCGTCGCCGCACGCCTTGCAGGCGGTCGCGCAGGCCTCCAGAAACGCGCGGGTCACATTCGCGTCGTACCCGGTGTGCCGCGACAGCGCGTTGCCGGCGGCCACGCAAATGTCGGCGCAGTCCAGATTGGTACGAATGCACTTGGTCAACTCGGCGACCATGTCCTCCGACAGACACGCGTCGGCACACGCGGTGCAAACTTGTGCGCACTCAAAACAGGCTGCGATGCACTCGGCCAGCTTCTCCTTGTCGATGTGTCCCAGGTCCTTCGGGTAAGCCTCCAACATCTTGGTGTGAGCCACGACTCCTCCTCTGGTTACGGCAGCGGGATCCCCCGGCTGGTGACCCTGAATTTGCCTCTTGCTGTTGCCTGTACCCACCGAACGCAACATCATCCGCATAGCCGCACGGGTATCGGGTACTTCTTCGGAATGACTGACGAGCACCCGGTGCGCGCTCGCGGAGACGAGCCCGACCAGATCGCCGGTGGCGGCGACCGGCACCAGCACCCGGTCGACCCCAGGAGGGTTGCCATGGCCCGGGAACGTCTGCCGTCGGCGGAGGAGGGGGATCGGCTCACCAGCGTGCTGTCGCTGATGGCCGACCCCACTCGGGCGCGACTGTTGTACGCCCTTGACGTGGTCGAGGAGCTCTGTGTGGGCGACCTCGCCATTGCGTTGTCGGTGAGCGAGGACGCGGTCTCCTACGGACTGCGGGTGCTGCGTACCGCCGGGCTGGTGACACGACGTAAGGAGGGCCGGATCGTGTACTACCGACTCGCAGAGGGCTTTCCCGAGCCACTGCGCCAGCACTGCTTACGTCAGCTCATCGAGATGTCTCGCGCTCCGATCGAGGACGACGACAGCTGACTCCAAAACTGAGCGACCCCAACCACCGCACCACCACGCCATCCGGAAAGGACGATCCCCATGTCATCGCATCACACGCAGGAGCCGTCCGGTGCCAGCGAGCCCAGCGACCGGGAGACGAAGCCCGACCAGCAGAAGGAAGACAACGCCCATGAGCGGCGAATGTACGTACGTTTCGGGCTGATGATCGCCACCTCCACGGTGGTGATGTTCGTCCTGATGTACTCCAACGTCTTCGCCTTCGAGCACGTGCGGTGGAGTGAGGAGCGCTTCTACATGGCGCTGTTGATGGGCGGCGCCATGGCGCTGGTGATGTTCGCGTTCATGCGCAGCATGATGTACAAGAACCGCGCCTACAACCTCGTGCTCGTGGCGGTGGCGCTGCTGCTCGGTGCAGGTGGGCTGTACCTCTCGCGTTCCCAGGTGTTGGTCGACGACCAGGCGTACATGAAGGGCATGATCCCGCACCACTCGATCGCCATCTTGACCAGTGAGCGGGCCGACATCGATGACGTTCGCGTTCGCGAGCTCGCCGACGGAATCATCAGGGCCCAGCGCAAGGAGATCAAGGAGATGGACTGGCTGATCGAGGACATCGAGAAGAACGGCCCGGCCACCACTCAGAAGGAAGCCGATCAGCGTCCCGTCCCGAGCTTCGAGGGAACCGCCGCCGGCAACCTCGAAGATGTCAGCGATGCCCTGGCCATGCTGGCCCTGTTCGGCATCGAGCTTCCTTGACCAGATACCCTAGGGGGGTATGGTGAAGTTATGAACAAGCACACCCATCGTCCCGACGCCGCCACGATGGACCAGGTCACCGACCCGGTGTGCGGGATGAAGGCCGACCCGTCCGTGGCCGAGCACGTGGTCGACCACGGCGGTGAGCAGTTCCACTTCTGCTCAGCCGGCTGCAAGGGCAAGTTCCTCGCCGACCCCGACCAGTACATCGACCAGGACTTCCCGGATCGTGCCGGAGGGAACCACGCCGGGCAAGCAACTGAGCCCGGACACGGGCAGCTGAGCCCGAGCGAGGGCGAGACGGTCGAGTACACCTGCCCGATGCACCCCGAGATTCGGCAGGACGGTCCCGGTACCTGCCCGATCTGTGGCATGGCGCTCGAACCGGTCGTGGTCACTGCCAACACCGCTCCGTCAGAAGAGTTGCGCGACATGACGCGCCGCTTCTGGATCAGCGTCGCGTTGTCCGTCCCGGTCTTCATCCTCGGCATGGGCCGCGACCTCATCCCGTGGCTCCACGACAACCTCAGCGCAACGACGTCCGCGTGGACCCAGTTCGTGCTCGCCACCCCGGTGGTGTTGTGGGCCGGTTGGCCGTTCTTCGTCCGCGGCTGGGCGTCCGTGCGGACCCGCAACCTGAACATGTTCACGCTCATCGCGATGGGCACCGGGGTCGCCTGGCTGTTCAGCGTCGTCGCCACCGTCGCGCCCAGCATCTTCCCCGAGGCGTTCCGTGAGGACGGGGCCGTCGAGGTGTACTTCGAGGCCGCCGCCGTCATCACCACCCTCGTCCTCCTCGGCCAGGTCCTCGAGCTCCGCGCCCGCGAGGCGACGTCCGGTGCCATCAGGGCGTTGCTCGACCTGTCCCCGAAGACCGCTCGTCGCGTCGGCGACGACGGCGCGGAGGAGGAGATCACCCTCGACCAGGTCCAGATCGGTGACCTGCTCCGCGTCCGCCCCGGCGAGAAGGTCCCCGTCGACGGTCTCGTCGAGGACGGCAAGTCCGCGGTCGATGAGTCGCTGGTCACCGGCGAGTCCATGCCCGTGACGAAGACCGTGGGCGACAACGCGATCGGTGGCACCCTCAACTCCACCGGCGCACTCCTGGTGCGAGCCAACGCCGTCGGCCGCGACACCATGCTCGCCCGCATCGTGAACATGGTCGCCGAAGCACAACGCTCCCGCGCCCCCATCCAGCGCACCGTCGACCGCGTCTCCGCGGTGTTCGTACCCGCCGTGATCGGCGTCGCGGTGCTCGCGTTCATCATCTGGGCCGTCGTCGGACCCGACCCGAAGCTGGCCCACGCGCTCGTCGTCGCGGTCAGCGTCCTCATCATCGCCTGCCCGTGTGCACTCGGCCTGGCCACGCCCATGTCGATCATGGTCGGCGTCGGCCGAGGGGCCCAGATGGGGGTCCTCATCAAGAACGCCGAAGCGCTCGAGCTCATGGAGAAGGTCGACACCGTCATCGTCGACAAGACCGGCACCCTCACCGAGGGCAAGCCGGCCGTGGTCGCCATCGAGACCGCCGACGGCTACGACGACCTCACCGCATCGGAACTGCTGCGCCTTGCGGCTGCAGTCGAGAACGCCTCCGAGCACCCTTTGGGTCGCGCCATCGTCGACAAGGCCCAGGCTGAGCTCGCTGGGTCTGCCAACCGCACGCTGCCCGAGGTTGCTGACTTCGATGCACCCGCCGGCAAGGGCGTACTCGGCACCGTCGAGGGCCACCGGGTCCTCATCGGCACCGCCGGGTTCCTCACCTCCCAGGACGTCGACTCGGGCGCCCTGGCCGAGAAGGCCGACCAGCTGCGCCGTACCGGCGCGACCGCCGTTCTCGTCGCCGTCGACGGCACTCCTGCGGGTGTCATCGGCATCGCCGACCAGGTCAAGGACACCACCCCGGCCGCGCTCGCCGAGCTCCGCGAGGAGGGCATCGAGGTCATCATGCTGACCGGCGACAACCGGGTCACCGCGGCCGCTGTCGCCGCCGAGCTCGGCATTGATCGGGTCGAGGCCGAGGTGCTTCCCGACCACAAGGCCACGTCGTCAAGAGGCTCCGCGCCGAGGGTCGCGTGGTCGCGTTCGCCGGTGACGGCGTCAACGACGCCCCCGCCCTCGCCGCAGCTGACGTCGGCCTCGCGATGGGCACCGGCACCGACGTGGCCATCGAGTCCGCCGGCGTCACGCTGCTGCGCGGCGACCTCAACGGCATCGCCCACGCCCGCAAGCTCTCCCACGCCGTCATGAGCAACGTCCGCAGGGGCCTCGTGCTTGCTTTCGGGTACAACACCGCCGGCATCCCCATCGCCGCCGGGGTGCTCTACCCGGTGTTCGGATGGCTGCTCTCACCCATGGTCGCCGCAGCCGCAATGGCCCTGTCCTCGGTCAGCGTCATCATCAACGCGCTCAGGCTGCGGACCCAGCGGCTGCCCTGACACCACCTTCTCCGTAGCATCGAAGCCGATGAGCCCCTTGCCCGCGACCAGCCGCCGCACCCGCAACTCTCTGTGGGTGCAGATGGCTGCGCGGCTGACCAGCCGCAGCGCAATGGCCGTCCTCGTAGCGGCCCTGGCCGTCGGCATCCTCGGCATGCACGCCTTCGCCAGCCACGGCGCTTCGTCAACCCCCACGGCCCCAAGCAGGATGAGCATGACGGGTACGGCGACCATGACTTCTGCCCATGAGGCGGCGATGGCCTCAGGGGACTCGCACGCCGGACACGCCCACCCCGCGCGGTCCTCGATGGCAGCCACCGGATCCAGCGTTGGCGTCGGTGCTGACCCTGGTTCCGGCTCGGGTCACGGCATGGCGAGCATGGTGATGCTGTGCGTCGTCATGCTCGCCGCTGCAGCGCTCACGCTGCTGGCGCTCCTCGCCACCGGCTTCCTCCGGAGGCTGCATCCGGAGGCGTTCATGCCCGCAGCCGTCCGCGAACGGGCGCTGCAGTGGGTGCGTAGCACCGGGCCACCCCATCAGTGGCAGTTCTCCGTCATCAGGTGCTGACATGCCCTGCGACCACCCGCCACCGCTGACCTCGACCGTGAAGTCGTCGGCACCAGCGTCCCGGCCGGGTGTCGCTCCCGCCTGCCCGCAATACAGCCCACCTGACCACCTGACTTCAGGAGAACTCGCATGCACACCAAGACCAAGACCCGTACGCGCGCCCTCGGCGCCGTCGCGCTCACACTCCTCCTCGGCGCCGGCGTGACCGCCTGCGGCGAGGACACCTCCGACGCGGCCGGCCAGTCCGAGATCAGCACCACCGAGCACAACGACGCCGACGTCGCGTTCGCGAGCGACATGATCACCCACCACGCACAGGCGCTGTCGATGGTTGACCTGACCCTTAAGCGCGACCTCGACCCCCAAATCCAGGCCCTCGCCGAGGACATCCGCGACGCCCAGGGTCCGGAGATCGAGACCATGGCCGACTGGCTTACCCAGTGGGACGAAGACGTCCCCGAGACCATGCGCGACCACGTCAACTCCGGCCACGACATGGGCGACATGTCCGACAACATGGACGACATGGGCCACGACGACATGCCCGGAATGATGACCTCCGATGACATGGACGCCCTCGAGAACGCCTCCGACGCCGAGTTCCAGGACATGTGGCTCGAGATGATGATCGATCACCACGAAGGCGCCATCGAGATGGCCGAGACCGAGCAGGACGACGGCCAGTTCAAGGACGCCGTCGACCTCGCCGGCCAAATCATCGACGCCCAGCAGCAGGAGATCGACACCATGCAGGGCCTCCTCGACTCCTGAACCCGCAGCGCGGGCGGACGCCACCGCGCCGGTGGCGTCCACCCCGTTCGCGCACCCCACGTCCCCCACGCCGCCGGCGACCGCGACACGCCACCACAGCAAAGGCACACCCCGTGAAGACACCCACTCCCGCTCAGCTGGCGGCCGCCGCCGTCACAGCAATCCTCACCCAGACCGCCGCCGGATGCGGCACGGACCCGGCGCAGACCGGTGCCACTAGCGACACCAGCGAGACCAGCTCGAGCCCGTCGAGCACCGCCGGCGTCGAGCCCGATGACATCTCCCTCCCGCCATGGCCAGCACCCGGCGACGTTCCCGCGCGAGTCGCCGCCGCCGGCCTCGACCTCGGCCCCATGGGCACCGCCGAGCACTACCACCCCACGCTAGCCATCACCATCGACGGCCAGCCGGTCCCCGTCCCGCCCAACATCGGCGTCGACCCCGATACCGGCGCCATGTCCGCGGTCCACACCCACGAAGCCGACGGCACCATCCACATCGAAGCCCACACCGTCGGAGAGAAGTTCACCCTCGGCCAGCTGTTCACCCAGTGGGGCGTCGCCCTGACGCCGACCCAGATCGGTGGCGCCAAGGCGAACGCCGGTGAGGAGATGAGGGTGACTAGCAACGGTGCCCCCGTGCCCGGCGACCCCGCCGAGCTCCAGCTCGAACCCGACCAGCAGATCGAGCTGCTCCTTCCCTGACCCACGCCCACGCCCAAGAGGTCCGCGACCTCGCTGGAGGGACCGTTGAGGTCGTTCTCTCCAGTGGCACCGCACGTACGCTCTCCGGCCTGGACGTTCCGAGAGCCGAACCGCCAGTGGCGATCTGGTCCGCTCGGATCTTCCGTGGCGAGGTCGTCCCGGCAGGGGGCTCCTGGACTGGCACGCTCCAAGAGCCGATTCGCCTGCGGCCACGGTGCACCACATCTGCTCGTCGTCACGCGGACGCGACTACAGCCGGACCGTCGCCCGGAGCGTGCCACCACATGACCCTGTCTTGGTGCCCTGGGTCGGAGCGACGCACTCAGACCATGGATCCGAGATCGGACCCCACGGTCGGGTACGCGGCCGTGGTCGACTTGAGTTGACGGGTGGTGAGCCCGAGCGTGATGGCTAGGCCGAAGGTGTTGATGAGCTCCCCGTACTCGGGTCCCAGCAGATGGGCGCCCACGACCTGGTCCGTGGACCGGTCGATGAGGACCTTCGCGGCCGCAGTGGTCTCGCCGACGCGGTAGTTGGAGTACCAGCCGCTGGTGTCGCTATGACGGACGATCAGGTCGATGCCTTGCTCGCGAGCCTCTGCTTCGAGCATGCCGACGCGAGCGAGCTCGGGGATGGTGAACACCGCCGTCGGGATACCGCTGTAGTTGGGGGCAGTCGTGGTGCCCTTGATCATGTTGGAGGAGGCGACCTTGGCCTCGATGACCGCCACCGGCGTCAGCGGCATCCCCGCGGTGTCCGCGGAGTCCCCGGCAGCCCACACGGCCGGGTTCGTGGTGCTCTGGAGGTGATCCGAGACGCTCAGGCCACGCTCGCCCCATTCCACCCCGGCGGCGCCGAGGGCAAGGCCGCTGAGGTCCGCGACACGACCCGCGCCGTGCACGACGAGGTCTGTCTCGATGGTGTCGCGAACTCCGGCCCGGTCCAGGGTGACGATGTAGCCGTGGCCGTTCGGCTCGACAGTCGCGATTTCGGTGGAGCGTCGCAGCTCGACGCCGATCTCGGCGCCACGGGCGACCAGCAGCTCGACGAGGTCGGGGTCGAATCCCCCCAAGGGGCGTTCGCCGCGGTCCACGATGACCAGTGACGCGCCGGCGCGGGCGGCGATGTGGGCGAACTCGAAGGAGATGAAGCCGCCTCCGACGAACAGGATCCGTGACGGCAGGTCATCGAGGTCGAGGAAGCCGGTGCTGTCGATCAGGTGCTCGTGCCCCGGGACGTCCAGGGGGCGGGGCGTGGCGCCGGTGGCGATCAGGAAGCGATCGGAGCCGTAGCGGGTGCCGTCGACGTCGATCTGTCGCTCACCGGTGAAGCGCGCCGGGCCGTGGAGCGTCTCGACGCCGTTCCGGTTTAGGCCGGCCTCCATGCTCTCCGGCACCGGGTCGGTGAAGCCGTGCTTGTGCTTCATCAGGTCGCCCCAATTGATCGACAGACCGCCTGCGTCGATGCCCTTGCCCTCCATCAGGCGCGCGCTGTCGATGATCTCCGCGCCGCGGCGGAGGATCTTCTTCGGGTCGCATCCCCGCAGCGCGCACGTGCCGCCGTAGGGCAGCGGGTCGACGATCGCGACGCGCCACCCCTGGCTTGCGCACTTGTTCGCAGACGCCACACCGGCCATCCCGGCGCCAAGGACGATCAGGTCATAGCTTTCGCTCATCGGTGGTTCTCCCTCAACAGGTTGTTGGCGGTCTCGTTGACGTCTGACGCGGGACATCTCCGGCGCCGCACCCGCGTCACCCAACCGAGGACGAGGAGCACGAGGCCGACCCCGATCAGGGCCCAGCTCTGGAGGGATATGTCTGCCACCCCACCGAGCACCCCAGCGACAGCAGCACCGGCAGTCCGCAACAGATGCCACTGCGCCGACGACGACGGCCACGGGTGCGGCAGTGCTCACCTGGGTCACGCATCGGCGAGGGCCTCGCGGATCTGGTCGAGTGTCGGCGAGCCTTCGTGGCCACCGGGCACCGCGTATCTCCGGCAAGCCAGCCCGACGTGTGCGCCGGGTTCGGCGAACATGTCGACGCCGTCGATTTGGATGCTGGGTGAGCCCAGGAATCCGACGCGCTCGGCGTCCTCCGGGGTCTCAACCAGTCGGCGGGTCACCGTCACGTCGCCGCGCTCGGCTGCGATCAGCGCCAGGCGCTCGCCCGCGACCTTCCAGTTCGGGCAGTCCTCGAAGTAGAGCAGCGTGATGTCCATGCCCCGACGCTAAACCTTGAACCGCAGCTTAAGGTCAAACCGTAAGGTGGGGTCATGCGCATCGGAGAAGTCGCCGAGGCCGTCGGGGTCCCGACCGCCACCATCCGCTTCTACGAACGCAAGGGACTGCTGCCGCAACCGCGCCGGGGACCCAACGGCTACCGCGAGTACGACGACTCGACACTCACCACGCTCGCTTTCATACGCAACGCTCAAGCCGCCGGCCTCACCCTGGTCGAGATCGCCACGATCCTCGACCTGCGCCGCGAAGGCGCCACTCCGTGCCGACACGTGCAAGACCTCCTCGCCGCCAAGTTGCTCGACGTGCAGCAGCGGCAACGCGAGCTGGCCATCCTCGAAGCGGAGCTCGGCCACTTGATCAGCGTCAGCCGTCGGCTCGACCCCGCCGACTGCTCCGACGAGGCGATCTGCCACATCATCACCCAACCGCAGGCCCCACGACCGCGCACGGATGCCGTGGGCCCAGAGGTAGGTTCACCGACATGAGGCGCCGCATCATCATCCTGGTCGCCCTCTACCTCACTGCGGCGCTGGGGAGTCGGGCCGCCGAAGAGGCGGGCTTTCAACGGTGCCATTGCTCGGCGACGTGCTGGTGCCGCACGCCCCTGCTGAGCGCCTTCCGCTGGGTTCTGCCTATCGGCCACCGCTAAAGGTCGACCGCTCGAATCGCACTATGGCCCGAACGGTGTACGACTCGTGACCGCGGTCCCGGACGCAACGGTGCCGGCGGATGACCACGAGCGGATCGTCACACGGAGCCTGACCAGTACGGGATCCCGTACTGGCACGCTCCGCGAGCCGATCCTGCTGCGGTCGCGCTCTGTGTGACCAGTAGTTTGTGGCGCGTTGACCAGCTCGCGCGAGTCACGGTAGCGCCAGCGATCCTCAACGAACTCGCGCTCTGCTCCGGGGTAGACGCCGGGCTCGTGGCCTCTCGGGGACTGCAAGACGAAGCAGGTCCTCTGCCGGGCCGACCGGTCGCTGGCCGGTGAGCCAGACGGCACGTAGCGAGCGGTCGAGGTCGACTCCGTGAACGGGGACCTGGACTAGGCGGCCGGCTGCGACGTCGTCGTGCACTGCCAGGTCGGAGAGCACGGCCGGGCCGGCTCCGGCGATGACTGCGGAGCGGACGCCGCTGCTGGTCGACACCTCGAGCAGGGGTTGGGTGGGGGTGCCGAACGGGGTCAGGGCTCGGTCCAGCGCGGTGCGGGTCCCCGACCCGGCTTCGCGGTGCACCAGCCGCGTTGCGGCCAGCTCCTCAGCCTCTACCGATTTACGGCGGTGGGCCCACGGGTGAGCGGGCGCGACGACGACCACGAGCCGGTCGGTCGCCACGACCTGAGCGGACAGGCCGGAGGGAAGGTCGGGGCCCTCGATGAAGCCGAGGTCGGCGTCGCCCGCGAGAACCGCGGCCGCCGTGGTGTCGCTGTTGCCTGCGGTCAGGCTGACGGCGGTGTCCGGATGCGTGGCGGCCAGCACGACGAGCCAGCCCGGCAGTAGATGCTCGGCCACGGTCAAGCTCGCCGCGACCCGCAGCCGCGCGATGCGGTCGCTGCGCAGGGACGCGATGCCCGCCTCGAGGACGTCCGCAGCAGCGAGGACCCCACGTGCCCACTCGGCCAGCAGTGCACCGTTGGGGGTGAGGTTCGAGCCACGGGCTGAGCGAGTGAGGACCGCGAACCCGACCAGCCGTTCGAGTCCGCGCACCCGTGCGCTCACGGCAGGCTGGCTTAGCCCGCGGGAGGCACCGGCCTTGCTCAGGCTGCCGCTGGCAGCGATCTCGAGGAGCAGCGACAGGGTGTCGAGGTCGGGCACCCGGGTGAGAGTCATCGACCCACTCTAGAGCCCGCCATCAGTCCGGTGGATGACGTCATCGATCCAGGATGTCTACCGAGCGCCCGTCTGCCGGCGCAGGCTGGAAGTACCGACGAAGGAGAATGCCTGTGACCACGGCCCACGAAGCCCCTGTCCACCGACACCGCACCGGCAGCCGCTGCCGCCCGTCCTGCCCGCCCATTCCCGAGCCCGGGCACCGCAGTCCGGTACCTGGGTTGCTCGCCGTCGCAACCGCCACCGGCGTCGCGTTCGGCGTGCATGCCTTGGTCCCAGCGGTGAACCCCTCCACCGTCGCTGTGGTCATCGGCGCGATCGCGGTCAACATCGGGCTGCACCACCCCTCCCTGCACGTCGGCACCCACGTCGCCTCACACCGGTTCCTGCGCCTGGCCGTCGTGCTGCTTGGCCTGCAGCTGGGGCTGCAACAGCTGCTCGACCTGGGGCCGCGCGGTGCCCTCGTCGTGGTCACCACCGTCACGGTCACGTTCACCGGAACGCGCCTGCTTGGGCGGCTGCTGGGTGTGCCGCCGGCCCGGTCCCTGCTCGTCGCCACCGGCTTCTCGATCTGCGGCGCCTCCGCCGTCGCCGCGATGGAGGAGGTCGCCGGCGGGGACGAGGACGACACGGCGGTCGCAATCGCGCTCGTCACGTTGTGCGGGAGCCTGGCCATCGTGCTGCTCCCGCTGCTTCGTGAGCCCCTCGGGCTCGACCCTGCTGCGTTCGGCAGCTGGGTCGGCGCAAGCGTGCACGACGTGGGCCAGACCGTCGCGACAGCCGACCGCGTACCGGGAGCCCTGACGACCGCGGTCGTCGTCAAGCTCAGCCGCGTCGTGCTCCTCGCCCCGCTGGTCGCCGGGACCGCCGTTGCGCTGCGGCGTCGCACTCCCGCGGCGGCGACGGGGCGCCGCCCACCGCTGCTTCCCCTGTTCGTCGCCGGCTTCCTGGCAGCGATCGCCGTCGCGAGCACCGGGCTCCTGCCCGATCCGGTCCTGCACGGCGCGAAGGTCCTCCAGGAGGTCTTGCTCGCCGCAGCCCTGGTCGGTCTGGGCACCGGGATCCACCTCCCGGTGCTGCGGCGCACCGGAGGCCGCGCGCTGGTGCTCGGCCTCATGTCATGGGTCCTCGTCGCGGGGGTCGCCTACGCCGGCGTACAGCTCACCGGCGCATGACGGGCAAGGGGTGGTGGTCGGTTCGACCAACCCCGCGGTGGGTGGGTCGTGTGGTTCGGGCACTCCTGCGCCCAACCTGGCCCAACTTGGCCCGACCCTTCGGCGTGATCGTCGGGGATCCCAAACGCTGGGCGGTCCGCGCTGATGTGTTCGGGGTGTCCGGGTTCGCCGGTGAGTGTCGCAGTTGGTTAGCATGAGCGCACACGATGGCGGTGGGGCTCGCCGACAACCGTGGCGGCAGGCCACCAACAGTCCCTACCTGAGACAGGTAGGAGTTCGTGTGCCCGAAAATAGTTACCCCGACGTCGGCGATCTGCCGATCGATCCCGATACGTCCGGTGACAGGCTCACCGGCACGGTCCACCGGTTGCCTTCCTTATTCACGTCGCAGTGGGACGTGCTGCTCGCCATCAGCGCCGGCGGCGCACTGGGGAGCCTGGCACGTTGGGGTGTCGGTGAGCTCCTCCCATGGTCCGGGACCGAGTTCGCGTGGGGGACCTTCGTTGAGAACGTCTCTGGTGGGTTCGCGCTCGGCGTGCTGATGGTGTTCGTGCTGGACGTGTGGCCGTCGCAGCGGTACGTGCGCCCGTTCCTGGGCGTCGGCCTCCTCGGTGGCTACACCACCTTTTCGACCTACATGCTCGACGCACGCCTCCTGCTCGGCGAAGGACAGGTCCTCACCGCGTTCGCATATCTAGGAGGGTCCCTCCTGGCCGGCCTGCTCGCCGTCTGGGCCGGGATCGCCTCCGCACGGTTGATCGCACTCAGGCCGAGACGGTCACGACGCCGACATCCAGCACCTCCCGAGTCTTCCATGTTCGCGCACGACGATGACGAGGTGAGGAACCGATGACGCTGCGGGGTCCAGCGAGCAGGCTGACGATCATGGTGGGGGAGTCCGACCAGGTGCACCACCATCCCGTTTACACCGAGATCGTGCATTTGGCGCACCGGGCCGGGCTGGACGGGGCCAGCGCCTTTCGTGGCATCGAGGGGTTCGGCAAGTCGAACCACATCCACACCCCCAGGTGTGGTCGCTCCGCAAGGACCCGCCTGTCGCGGTGGTCATCGTGGACACCGACGAGCAGATTCGTGGCTTCCCCGAGCTGGAGCGGCTGGAGCTCGAGGGCATGGTGATCGTGGAGCCGGTCGAGGTCATCCGCTACGCGGGCAGAGGACCAGCCGGCCCGGCCGGCCCGGGGGAGGACCGGCGATGACAGTTGCGATGGTGCTGCTGGGTGGCGCTATCGGCGCTCCGTTGCGCTACCTCACCGACCTGGTCGTCCAGTCCCGCCACGACAGCGTCTTCCCGTGGGGAACCTTCACCGTCAACATGACCGGCTCGCTGGTCTTGGGCGTCACGGCGGCTGCGGTGACCGGCGCTGGGGTGCCGTCGTGGGTGCTGGCCTTGGTCGGCACCGGGTTCTGCGGTGCCCTCACCACGTTCTCCACCTTCGGGTTCGAGACCGTCCGGTTGCTCGAGGAAGGCTCGGTCCTCACCGCGGGGTTGAACTGCCTCGCGAGCCTGGCGGTCGGTCTGGGCGCGTGCGCCGGCGGGTACGCGATGACGGCCGCGCTCCTGTGAGCGAGGTGACGCCGGTCCGAGGACCGCGGCCGCGCTGGGTGAGATGGCTGCTGGCTGTCGCGGCCGTCCTGCTGTGCGTGCTGACCATCGCGTTGGCCGTGGGCTCGGAGCAGCTCGCGCGGCTCGACCAGACGGTCGCTGACTGGGGCTACCACTCCACCTGGGGCCACGCCGGTCGAAGCTCGTTCTGGGTCGCGGTGGCGACCTACGGGCAGCCGATGGTCCTGCGTGCGGTGCTGGTGCTTCTCCCGCTGCTGCTGGCCCGGAAGCGCAACTGGTGCTTGGCGGCGTGGCTCGTCGCCGTCACCGTGACCGAGAACGTCATCGCCCCCTCGACCAAGCTCCTGCTCAGCCGCCCGCGCCCGGAGTGGCTCGAGCCGATCGCGGTCGAGCACAGTTTGTCCTACCCCTCGGGGCATGCCGCGATGGCAGGGACCTTCGCGGCCGCGGTGATCCTCGTGGCGCTGGCGATGATGGGTCCGGGATGGAGTCGGCGGCTGGTCGTGCTACTCGCTCTGCTGGTCTACCTTGTGATCTCGGTGGACCGGATCTTCTTGGGTGTCCACTACCTCAGCGATGTCGTCGCCGGAAACCTGCTGGGGCTGTGCATCGCTCTGGCGGGGTGGCTGCTGCTCCTCCGGGTCACGTCCTCCGGGAGCGGGTGGTGAACTTGTGGGAGGCGGTGCTGCTGGGCATCGTCGAGGGGGTCACGGAGTTCCTGCCGATCTCGAGCACCGGCCATCTCACGATCGCCGAGGAGCTGCTCGGGTTGCCGGTTGATGACCCCGGCGTCACCGCCTTCACCGCTCTCATTCAGGTCGGGGCAATCGCTGCGGTTCTCGTCTACTTTCGCACCGACATCCGCACACTGGCGGTGGCGTGGTGTCGGGGACTTGTCGTGCCCGGGGAGCGGCACCGACCCGAGTACCGGATGGCCTGGTGCGTCATTGCGGGGTCCGTCCCGATCGGTGTCGTGGGCTTGCTCGCCAAGGACCTGGTCGCCGGCTCCCTACGCTCCCTGTGGGTCGTGGCCGTCGCACTCGTGGCGTGGAGCTTCGTCATGGTCTTGGCGGAGCGGTCTTCCTCGCGGCGCGGGCAAGCGGGCCGCGACCTCACCGTGCGCGATGCGGTGGTGATCGGGATTGTCCAGTGCGTGGCGCTGGTGCCGGGGGTTTCTCGTTCCGGAGCCACCATCAGCGCAGGGCTCTTTCTTGGACTGGACAGGGTCACTGCCACCCGGGTGTCGTTTTTCTTGTCCATTCCAGCGCTGGTCGCGGCCGGCGCCTACGAGGGGCTAATCACGGCCTCGCAGATCTCCACCACCGTCGGCTGGGGGCCCACCGTGGTGGCGACGGCGGTGAGCTTCGTCGTGGCCTACGTATCAATTGCGTGGCTACTCCGCCTCGTGGCCGGACACCCGATCACCGTCTTCGTCCCCTACCGGTTGGGATTGGCAGCGGTGCTCGTCGGGGGACTGCTGACAGGCCTGGTCAGCGCCACGTGACTCGTCCTTGGTCCGGAATCTTCAAACCGAGGAGGGTGGCACCGAGCGGCACGGCCCTCGTGGCGTTTGGGCTCAGGGTTGGGGTGACCTCGCCGTAACGGCTCGTCGCTCCGCGAGCCCATCCCGCATCGGGTCGCTCCGCGAGCCCATCCCGCATCGGGTCGCTCCGCGAGCCCATCCCGCATTGGAGTGACAAGGAGGCCCGCCGGCAGTTCGGGCCTTGGGTTGCTTGCGGTAGACGGCAGCGAGGCGCTTGCTGAGGGGTCGGGCGACACCCGACACCCGAGTCGGCCACAGCCCGTGTCTCGACCGGGTCCACTTCTGGAGGTGCGCCATGAGCGCCCTGCTTGTCGGGTACGCCCGATGCTCTACCGATCAGCAAGACCTCACCGCCCAACGAGACGGGCTCCTCGGCCTCGGCGTCGAGCCGGACCGGATCTACGTCGACCACGGCCTGACCGGCACCAACCGCGAACGTCCCGGACTCCGCGAAGCCCTCGCCGCCTGTCGGGCTGGAGACACCCTGGTGGTCACCAAGCTCGACCGCCTGGCCAGGTCGCTACCCGACGCTCGAGCCATCGCCGACGAGCTAACTGTGCGGCAGGTCAGCCTCAGCCTTGGCGGGTCGGTCTACGACCCCACCGATGCTGTCGGGAAGCTGCTGTTCAACGTCCTTGCGATGGTGGCCGAGTTCGAGTCCGACCTCATCCGGCTCCGCACCGTGGAGGGGATGAAGGTCGCTCGAGCGAAGGGACGACTGCGCGGCAAGCAGCCAAAGCTCAGCCGCAAACAAGAGGCACACCTCGTTTCCCTAGTCCACAGCGGTGAGTACAGCACCCTCGAAGTGGCCGAGCTCTTCGGGGTCGGACGCTCCACCGTCTACCGCGCGATCGAACGCCAGCGAATCGCAGCCAAAGCCGGTATTGCGGCGACACCGTCACGGCGCTGAACGGGCCCCTGGCGCCGGTTGTCCCGCATCGCACACCTCACCGGGACGCCGGCGCCTTCCGGTGATGGCTGAGCCACCCAACGTCGCTAGCGGTTCGCTGAACGGTGACGTCCGGATACGGCAGCGGAAGGCGCACCCGGTGGCTCACGCCAAGGAGAGGAAGAGCTTCTCCATCTTCTTGACGTCGACCGAATCGACGCCGTCGCCTTCGGCCAGGCACTGCTGCAGGCCGGTCGCGACGATGGCGAACCCGGCCCTGTCCAGGGCCTTCGAGACCGCGGCGAGCTGGGTGACCACGTCTTCGCAGTCGCGTCCCTCCTCGAGCAGACGCAGCACGCCGGCCAGCTGGCCCTGGGCGCGTTTGATGCGGTTGATGACCGGGGTCATCTCGGCGGGGTTGAGCTCCATCAGCGTGTTCCTTCGGCGGAGGTGAGGGCGTCCAGGGCGGCGGTGAGCCGCTCCTTCGCGTCAGTGGCGACGGCGTGCAGCGCGTCGTTGTCGGCCAGGCCCATCATCGCGTCGGGGTCGAACGCCTCGAGCAGGCTGGTCTCCTCGTCGAGCGCGCGCACCACCACGTTGCACGGCAGGACCGCCGCGATGGACGGGTCCACGCTCAGCGCCTCGTAGGCGAGCGCAGGACGGCAGGCGCCCAGGATGACCTGGGGCGCGACGTCGACGTCGAGCTTGGTCTTCAACGTGGCCTTGAGGTCGATCTCGGTAAGGATGCCGAACCCCTGCTCGCCGAGGGCGACGCGTGTGGCCTGCACGGCGTCGTCGTAGGGCAGCGCGAGGGTGGTGGTGAGGGTGAAGGTGGTCATCAGGCGCTCTTCTTCTGCTCGGCGAGGGCGGGGGCGACGTCGAGGTCGCGCACGCCAGTGATGACCTGCTCGAGCGCGGCGGCCGGCAGGGCGCCGGGCTGGGAGAACACCAGGGTGCCGCCCTTGAAGGCCATGAGCGTGGGGATGGACGTGATGTTCGCGGCGGCGGCGAGGGCCTGCTCGGCCTCGGTGTCGACCTTGCCGAACGCGATGTCGGCGTGCTCAACCGCGGCCTTCTCGTACACGGGGGCAAACATGCGGCAGGGGCCGCACCACGACGCCCAGAAGTCGACGAAGACGATGTCGTTGTCGGTGATGGTGCGCTCGAAGTTCTCCGCGCTCAGGTTGATGGTGGCCATCGGGCCTCACTCCTCTGCTGTGTCTCACGTGGTTGTACCCACCCCAACGAGGATACCCCCCACCGTATTCCATGGCACAGGTCACAGCCCTGCCCCGTCGGTTTGAGGAATACCCCCGGGGGTGTGTACCGTTCGGCTCGTCGAGATACCCCACCGGGTATCGACCATCTCACTGAGGGGACCAGTTCGTGAGCAGCCGTACGCCCGAAGTTGATGTCGCCCAGCTCGCCGCCGCCGTGGACCAAGGCGCCGTGGTGGTCGATGTTCGTGAGCGTGGCGAGTATGCCCAGGTGCACGTCCCGGGCGCCGTGCTCATCCCGATGGGCCAGCTCACCGCACGCATGGGCGAGCTCGACAAGACCGCACCCGTGTACGTCGTCTGCGCGACCGGAAACCGGTCCAGCGCGATGACCGACCTGCTGCGCGCCGCCGGCTTCGAGGCCTACTCCGTCTCCGGCGGCACCCAAGCCTGGGTCGCGTCCGGCCGCGCCGTCGGAGTCGGCCTGTGATTCCCGACCTGTTCGACATCCCCGCACCTGAGCCGACCGACTCGAAGGAGACCTCCGAGATGACCGACCTGAATGACCTGACCATCCTCACCATCGAGACCCCTACCCTCGGTGACCGCGGCTACCTGGTCCATGACGGCTCCGTCGCGTTCGTCGTCGACCCCCAGCGCGACATCGACCGTGTGCTGGACCTGCTCGACGAGCACCAGGTCCGCCTCACCCACGTCGCGGAAACGCACCTCCACAACGATTTTGTCACCGGTGGCTACGCCCTCGCGGAGCACACCGGTGCGGCCTACCTCGTCAATGGCGAGGATGACGTCTCCTTCTCCCGCACCCCCGTAGCGGACGGAGACGTCATCGAGGTGGGTGAACGTATGCGCCTCACCGCGCTGGCAACCCCCGGCCACACGTTCACCCACCTCTCCTACGCGTTGACCGACGCCGCAACCGGCAGGCAGGTGGCTGTGTTCACCGGCGGGTCGCTGCTCTTTGGCGCCACCGGTCGCCCCGACCTCCTCGGCGAGGAGCACACCCACGACCTGGTGCACCACCAGCACGCGTCCGCGCGCAAGCTCGCGAAACTGCTGCCTGACGACGCCGAAGTGTTGCCCACCCACGGGTTCGGGTCGTTCTGCTCCGCCAGCCAGTCGGATGCGACGGCCTCGACCATCGGGCAGGAGAAGAAGTCCAACCCGGTCCTCACCCAGGACGAGCAGACCTACGTCGACGAGCTCCTGGCGGGCCTCGGCCCGTACCCGGCCTACTACGCGCACATGGCACCAGCCAACGTGGCCGGCCCGTCGGCACCCGACCTGTCGCCGCCTGCGAAGGCCGACGCCATCCAGCTGCGTCGCCGCATCGAGGCCGGCGAGTGGGTTGTCGACCTGCGCACCCGCACCGCGTTCGCGGCCGGTCACGCACCGGGCACCCTCAACTTCGGACTCGACGGCGGCTTCGTGACGTACCTCGGCTGGCTCATCCCGTGGGGCACCCCCGTCACGCTGCTCGGCGAGAGCGCCGACGACGTCGCCGAAGCACAGCGCGAGCTGGTACGCATCGGCATCGACCGGCCCGCAGCCCATGCCACCGGCGGGCCCGACGACTGGTCCGACCGCGAGCTGACCTCGTTCCCCACCGCCACGTTCGCTGACCTCGCCCAGGTCCGTCACCACCGCGACGTCGTCGTCCTGGACGTCCGCCGCGCCGACGAGCACGACAAGGCCCGGATCGCTGGCGCCGTGAACGTGCCCATCCACGAGCTGCCCCAGCGTCTGGCCGACGTCCCGGCCGGCGAGGTGTGGGTTCACTGTGCCGGCGGCTACCGAGCCTCCGTTGCGGCGTCCTTCCTCTCCGCTGCCGGGCGGAACCTCGTCGCCGTCGACGACAGCTTCGACAACGCCGAGAAGGTCGGACTCCACCTCGTTGGACCCGACGTGGAGTCCCACTCCGAGTCCCACGCCGGGTCACCGGCGTGACGTTCGCGCTCCTGGCCGCCGCCGTCGCCGGCGCGCTCATCGGGCTCAGCCTGGGAGCGCTCGGCGGCGGCGGCTCCATCCTCGCGGTCCCCGTGCTCCTCGCGCTGGGACAGAGCGCGACGCAGGCCACCACCGGGTCCCTGGTCGTCGTCGGTGTCACCTCCCTCGCAGGAGCCGTGACCGCTTACCGCGCGGGGAACGTCCTCCTGGCGCGCGGCGTCGCGTTCGGTGCCGTCGCCATCGGCGGCGCGGTTGTCGGGGCGCATGCGTCCGCGGCCGCGCCTGAGCCGGTGCTGCTGGCCGCGTTCGCGGGCCTGATGCTTGTCGTGGCCGGCCTGATGACGGCCCGTCAGGTACGCAGCCGCCGCGGCGCCTCCGCGGGCTCGCACGTCGACCGGCCCCGGCTGGACGACCCCATCATCACGTTCAGCCCGACCTTCATGTGCCAGTGCCCGCGAGCCCTCAAGTTGCTCGTCACCGCGACCGCGGTCGGCCTGCTCACCGGTTTTCTCGGCGTCGGCGGCGGGTTCCTCGTCGTCCCCGCCCTGACCCTCGCCCTGGCGCTCCCCATGGGCTACGCCGCCGGCACGTCGCTGGTCGTCATCGCCATCACCAGCACCGCTGCCCTCGCCACCCGTGCCGGCACCGGCATCGCGCCCGACTGGTGGCTCGTCGCCGCCCTCACCGTCACCGCCGTCGGCGGCTCCGTCGCCGGCGCCCGTCTGGCCGCCCGAACCGACACCGCCCGGCTCTCCGCCGCCTTCACCGGCCTGGTCCTCATCGTCGCCGCTTACACCGTAGCGACGGCCATCCCGGCCCTCATCTGACCCCTCATATGACCTCTCGTCTGACCCTTTCGCCCCCGACACAGAAACGAGTTCTCTCATGACGTCGACGGCCACCCGCCGCCACGCCCAGACCCCGCCCGACGCTGACCCGTACGGCATGGGCTACCGCCCCGGTCCCCTCGGTCGGCTCGGCCTGTGGGTCACCCACCACCGCAAGGCCACCGCCCTGGTGTGGCTGCTCCTCGTCATCGGCCTCGGCGCCTTCGCTCCCAAGGTCGAAGCCAACCTGTCGGGTGCCGGCTGGCAGGCCGACGGCTCCGAGTCCGTCGCCGTGCGCGAGCTCGCCACCAAGAACTTCGGCGGCAACGCGAGCTCCGCCATCCAGGTCGTCATCCACTCAGGCGGCGGCCCCGTCACCAAGGGCACCGGTGCTGACGTCATCGACGAGGTCACCACCATCCTCAAGGACGAGCCCCGCATCGCCGACGTCGTCGCACCCCAGCCCGGCGCCACCTTGAGCCAGGACGGCGAGACCGCCGTCATCCTCGCCGGCGCCGGCGCCGACCCCAACGAGATGGTCCGCGTCGCCGACGACCTTAAGGCCGAGCTCGAGGCCCTCTCCGGGAACGGCATCGAGGTCAACCCGACCGGGGCGTCCCTGCTGTGGTCGGACTTCAACGAGGCCAACCTCGACGCCATGCTCAAGTCCGAGATGGTCTCGTGGCCCGTCACCCTGGCCATCCTCGTCCTCGCGTTCGGTGCCCTCGTCGCCGCCGGCCTGCCGCTCATCTTGACCCTCGCGGGGCTCGTCGCCTCGGCGGGCTCACTGGTGCTCATCAACGAGCTCGTCCCGGTGTCCATCTGGGCGATGAACTTCGCCATGATGTTCGCCCTCGCGCTCGGCATCGACTACGCCCTGTTCCTGGTCGTTCGCTTCCGTGCCGCCCGCATGGGCCACCACGAGACGCCACGCCAGGCCATCGCCGAGACGATGGACACCGCCGGCAAGGCCGTCCTCCTCTCCGGCGCCACCGTCCTCGTGTCCCTGACCGCAGTGATGCTGGTGCCGTCACCGGCGTTCCGGTCGATGGCCGGCGGCATCATGCTCGCCGTCGTCTTCGTCCTCGCCGCCACCCTCACCCTGCTCCCGCTC
The DNA here is from genome assembly GCF_039526625.1 of Nocardioides aquiterrae. Lineage (NCBI taxonomy): Bacteria > Bacillati > Actinomycetota > Actinomycetes > Propionibacteriales > Nocardioidaceae > Nocardioides > Nocardioides aquiterrae. The sequence continues at coordinate 316,090 of NZ_BAAAJE010000002.1, read as the reverse complement.
GTGCTGTTCAAGCTCGACGACCGCATCAACAAGGGCGCGCTCAAGTGGGTCCACTCCGGTGAGCACCGCTCGGCCAGGTTCGCCGCCTGGGGCGAGCGCCTGTGGAAGCGACCCATCGCGTTCGGGCTCGCGTCCCTGGTCGTCCTCCTCGTCCTCGCAGCCCCCGTCCTCGGCCTCAAGACCGCGATGCCGTCCATCCAGGTACTTCCCGATGACGCCAGTGCACGCATCGGCTACAACCAGGTCCAGGACGCGTTCGGTGACGGAGCTCCCGGCACCCTCCAGATCGTCACCGACGCCTCCGACGCCAAGGCCACCGCCAAGGTCCTCACCGCCGACCCCGGCATCGCCGGCGCCATGCCCGCCCAGCCCGCCTCCGACGGCAGCGACGCCGACCTGGTGCTCATCCAGGCCGTCCCGACCGTCGACCCGTCCGACCTCGAGCTCTCCACCACCGTCGACCGGCTCCGTGCCGACCTGCCCGACTCCGCCCTCGTGGGTGGCGCCGCGGTCGAGAACCTCGACCTCAAGACCCAGCTCGACGACTCCACCCCGCTCGTCATCGGCGTCGTCCTCGCCCTCGGATTCCTGCTGCTGCTCATCGCCCTGCAGGCGCCGCTCATCTCACTGCTTGGCACGCTCGCCAGCCTGCTGTCGACCGCCGCCGCGTTCGGCGTCGCCCGCCTCGTGTTCCAAGAAGGGATCGGCGCCGACTTCCTCGGGTTCGAGTCCCAAGGGTTCCTCGACGCATGGGCGCCGGTGTTCTTCTTCGCGATGATCTTCGCCATCGCCATGGACTACACCGTCTTCCTCCTCGCCTCCGCCAAGGAGCACTACGAGAAGTCCGGCGACCCCAAGGAAGCCATGGTCGGCTCGCTCGCCCACTCCGGACGCGTCATCTTCGCCGCCGGCGCCGTCATGGTCGCCGTGTTCTTCACCTTCGCGCTCTCCGGCCCCCTGCCCCCCAAGGAGATGGGCATCGTCCTCGGCGTCGCCGTGCTCCTCGACGCGTTCCTCGTCCGCCTCGTCCTGCTACCCGTGATGCTCCGCCTCACCGGCAAGGCCGCCTGGTGGACCCCCCGCTGGCTCACCCGGGTGCTGCCGAAAATCACGTTCTCGCACGGCTGAGCCTGTATCGACGCCTCACATCCCGCACACACACCCTCAGAACGGAGCACCTCATGTGCCGACCAACTCGATGCAAGACCTGCGGCAAGACCACCTGGGCCGGCTGCGGCCAGCACGTCAGCCAGGTCAAGGCGGGCGTCCCCGCCAAGGACTGGTGCGACGGCCAGCACACACCGGCCGAGAAAGCGGCCGCCGGTTCCGGCGGCGGCTTCCTCTCGAAGCTCTTCGGCCGCTGACCCCCTGAACCGGTGGGGGCGCGCACTCCCCCCGGCGCGCCCCCACCACCTCCACCCGCAAACTTCACTGACAGGACCCCTGATGAACCTCGACCGCGCCGTCCTCGGCCTCGCCGGAACCATGACCGTTGCAAGCGTTGCGCTCGCTGTCTTCGTCTCCACATGGTGGTTGCTGCTCACCGCGTTTGTCGGCCTCAACCTGCTTCAAGCCAGCGTCACCGGGTTCTGCCCGGCCGCCGCCGTCTTCCGCCGGTTCGGCGTCGAAGCCGGCTGCGCCCTGCGCTGAGGTCCGTCCACCGAACGTTCGCACCCCGCCGCGAGAAGTTCGTCGTCTCAGGGATCGTTGCGCGGAGCGTGACCAGAAGCCGATCCTCTGTGACACATCAAGGAGCGCGTCCTCAAGGGTGCGCCATATGAGACGCCCGACGATCGGGCACGCGGTCGAGCCCTTCAACGCCAGGCCCGACTTGCTCGCCGTATGGCTTGCCGCACGCGGCTCGATGGTGAGGGCCATTGTCTCGGCGACCTTGCCCTCATCGGGTGCCACGGCACGCGACCCACGGAGCGGGAGGCTCCTGGCGCAGCGCACCGCCGCGTCGCAAGGCCCGCGGTCTCGGCTTCAGTCAGTCGCCCCGAGTCTCGACTCGCCCCGGCCTCTGCTCGGGTTGAGGGGACTCACGGATATCTGGAACCACGGGATCCGGAAGCGGCTCAAGCCGCGGCCGCTCCGGCGGCTCCGGACGCTCCGGCGGTGCCGTGTCGTCACTCATGCGGATCATGAAAGCATGAGCCGGACCACCAGCGCGACTGTTTCGATTGACAGTCCGAGCACGCCGATCGCGATCGCCGTCTGCATGTGCTCAAGCTTCCGATAGTTGTACGCGTGGTGTTCATCGTGGCGGATAGCCAAGCTGTAGTGGAGGTGGGCGATCCCCTCGTAGCTCGGCAGGTCGAGAGTCGACTCGATCAGCCGTGCGCTCAACTCGAACTTGAACACGCGCGGCTTCAAGATGTATAGCGCACTCCCGGCGACCACGACGAAAGCCAGGAGGGCGAGGATACCGACGATATCGACGGCACGGGTGTCACCGAGGCCGAAGGCGGCCGCCACAATGGCACCGAAGCCGACCAAGCCAATGGCGCGCTCGCGCACCGTCTGTACGCGCTCGCTTTGTCGGTCGATCGACCGCCTGGCCTCCTCAAGCATCAACCGGTACTCCGGATCCCAGTCGCGTGCGGCCATGACGACAGAGCCTAGTTGCCTGAATCGGAGCATTCGCTGAGCCGAAAGCTCTTTCCGTGGGTGCCGCGCTCACTGCAGGAAGTGGACCCGTCCACGGGTCCAGATGGACTGAGATGATGGCAGCCTTGGCCCCCTCGCCGGAGGGCGCCGGAAGGGAAACGGTTATGGCCGACAAGAAGAACATTCACACGGTGCCGACCGAGGACGGGTGGGCCAACCGCCGCGAGGGTGGAAAGCGCGCTTCGAGTACGCACGACACCAAGGCCGAGGCGCAGGCGGCCGGTCGCGCAGCGGCGAAGAAGGATGGCGTCGAGCACCTGATTCACAAGAAGGACGGCAAGATCGGAGAGCGCAACTCATACGGCAACGACCCTCACCCGCCGAAGGGCTGAGCGACAGATCGATTGGGCCGGTCAATACTTCCTACGGCCAGCATGAGCAAGTTGCCCACCTCGTCGGGCATGTTCGCCAGCGCGATCGAAGAGGTGCACGCTGCAGCTCGTGTCGAGGACCGCGCGCAGGGTCAGCTTCGAGCGCGACTTGGCGTTCGAACGAGCGATGAGGGATGCGCTTCGCGAACTCCTCGGCTTCTGGTCCTCGCGGATCAGTCTCCCTTGGTCCTTGGTGGGGTAGGTGCATGCCGCGGCATCAGCCCGGAGGCGCCGGCACGGAACGCGGCACCCCCGTCTTGGGTGAGAAAGAACATCTGACTCGCCGGGTGGCCGATGAAGTCGCGCAGCACGAGCAGACGCTCGACCAACTCGTCATCGTTGTTTGGCAGCCGTCGGTGGCTCAACGGGTCGAACAGGAGTTGCGCAGTTACGGCGCCCCGCGCGGGCGTCTCATCACGGATCTGGCGCGGCTTGCCTGGATTGTCAGCCAGCAGGTTGTAGAGGAACTTGGTGGCACCGAGGACCTTCGGACGTGTGTCGCGGCGGTGTGACTTCTCATCGAGTTCGTCGATCACCAACAGCGGGACCACGATCCGCAGCTCGTCCTGCATTGCCGGGTGACTGAGCCCGGTGGCGTCGGCGAGCGCTTGGTGCCAGTCCAGGGCATCGAGATCCCTGGAGGTCTTCTCCATCCAAAAGTTGGTGTCGATCAACACGTAGTTGGTGAACTGACCGTCGTTTGGCGACCACGCCTCGGCTTGCTGCGCGACGGCATCCGCAGTCGCCTCGAGTACCCGCCGGCGATGCTGGAGCTCGTCGGTGATCACGTTGACGGTGGTGAGGACAGAGGTCCTGTCCGCCTGCGTCGCCCAGTAGCGCGGGGTGGTGATCAACCGGTCCAGATCGCTGGGGGAGAGCATTCCCTGAAGCATGCGGATCTGGTCGGCCGCCCAGCGCAGATAGCCGTCGACGACGTCGGTTGCGCCCCCGGACACCGAGTGGGTGGCGTTCGCGGCCGACCGTAGCGTCTCGGCCAGGTGGTCGCCTGTGCCGCTCATGGGCCAGACCATGTTTCGACGGTCCACTACACACCTTCCTCACTTCGGAAAGCGTACGGACACTGCCACGGCTGGTCTGTTCTAGCCAAGCTGGTTCACCTCAGCGAAGTCCTTGAGCAACAGCCACCTGCCTGCGTCCGGAGGCCCAGCCTCGAGCTGGGGTTCGCGGCGCTCTGAGAACTCGGCACCCAACAACCTGGCCCAGCGCCGGACGTCGTTGGCGATGGCCCCGCCCGGATCTATCCCCGGCTCGCCTCGTGCGGTCCTTGACCAGACGCCGAATGTCTAGCTGATCAGTGTTGAAAGAACCATCTGGTCCGTTTGGAAATGTTCGCTGCATCTCGACACTGACGTCGCCGCAAGGGCCTGGCCGGAAATTTCCTGAACTTTCGGGGGGACGCCCTCTGACCTGCGCAAACGCGCGTCCCCCCTCAGTGTCCCCCCTCGAGATCAGGGGTTTGGGGGGACGGATGCGGGGACGCCCGCTCGCGACCTTTCTGCCGTGCACAGCCACGGACGAAAGGAGCGAGTGCGATGAGTGTGGGCGACCAGCTCGGCCTCGACGACAACAGCGAACTGCTCGACCAGGCCCGCCAGAAGTGGCCGGCCTGGGTGGCCACCGATCCGCGCCTCGGCGTGGTCGACAACTTCGACGACCTGCGCTCCTGGCTGCCGACGGTGGACCACGAAGAGTCCGACCAGGTCCTCCTGGCGCTGGCCATGCTGGCCGCGCCCGACGGTGGTGACGACATCGCGGCTGCGGCCGCGCTCGCCAAGTGCCTGCTGCCCGGCGCCTGCCGGCTCGCTGGCTGGCTGAGCACCCTTCCGCCGCGCGAGGTCTTCCGCGACAGCCAGCCGGTCATGGCGGGCACCTGGTCGGCGGTCGAGCGGGTCGACGAGCTGGTGGCCTCGCAGCTGTGGATCGAGGTCCGCACGTTCAAGTGGCGCCGGCTCCGGAAGGTCGCGGCCAACATCTTGATCAACACCCGCGTCGGCGTGCTCCGCGAGGTCGGCGACTTCTTCTACGTCTCCCGGGCCGACCGCACCTGGGCGAACACGACTCTCGTCGAGTCGTTCTCGGCCGGCGACCTGACGAGCGCCGACGGCGGCGCCGGCTACTCGGCCGAGATGCCGACCGAGCGGGTCACCGGCGCGCTGTTCCACCGCCCGGAGATCCTCGCCGACGCCGGACCCGAGCAGGAGGAGCCCACGGCCACTGAGGAGCTCCTGGAGCTGCTCGCGTGGGCGTGCGACCACGATGTCATCAGCCCCGCCGACCGGTACCTGCTGCTGTGCCTGGTCGAGGAGGCCGACCGGGTCGAGACCCGGCGTCTGGCGCGCGGCTACGGCGGCCTGCTCAGCAACGAGGTCTCCAGCCGGGTCGCGCCCCGCATCGGGGTCTCGGAGGCAACCGTCCGACGCCACGGCTCGCGCACCGTCCGCGCCCTCGCCGCGGCCGCCCCCAGGAAGTTCGGCCATGACGAATAGGCCCGGAAGTGATCGCTCGCACCGCCCCGCGACACATAGGCGACTGGAGGTGGTGAAGCCCATGACAAACACCCACGACGGCGAGACCCGAACGCCGGAGCAGGTCGCGGAGCTGTTCGCGATCGCCGGCCGCGAGATCGAGGCCATCGAGCAGCTGACCGGCTGCGTCGCCCAGCTGCACGAAGTCCAGGCCGCCAAGGCACAGCTGGCGACCCTGACCCCGGCCGAGGTCCGCGCCGCACTCGAGTTCCGCCGCGGCACCATTGGGGAGGTCCAGTGAGCACCCGAGTCATTGCACAGGCCTCGAGCCGCCCGGTCGGCGTCGACGAGCTCAAGCGGGCCTGGAACGCGGTGAGCGCCGGTGAGTTCCGCACGAGCCCGGGAGCCGGTTGGGGACCCCGCGGCCGCGGCACCGCCGCCGAGGAGGACTGGACCCCGGCCGACGGCGAGCACACCATCGCCGTGATCGGTTGCGCCGGGTCGGTCGGCGCAAGCACCGTCGCCCTGGCAGCTGGTCTCGCTGCCGCCGCCCCGGTCCGAGTCATCGAGTGCTGCTCGGTCACCGCCTCCGGGCTCGCCGCGGCCAGCACCGCCGAGCTCGGCCTGCACCCAACCGACTGGCGCCAGGGCAAGCGCGACCACGTCCTGCTCGAGCGCGCCAGCGAGGTCCTCGCCGGCGTCGACGAGGTCCCACTGCCCACCGACGCCGAGCACGACACCCAGCTGACCATCCTCGACATCGGCTGGGAGGCCGGCCAACTGCTGGCCACCGACTGCTGGCTCGCCGAGGCCGTCCGCACCGCCGACCAAGTCGTCCTGGTCACCACCGCCACCGTCCCCGGGATGCGCCGCGCCGGAGTCGCAATGGACCTCCTCGCCGGCCACTGGCAGCCCGAGCAGATCACCCTCGCCATCCGCGGCCCGCGCCGCAAGAAGTGGCCCCGCGGCCTGGAGCACGCCGGCGGCCCCGCCGTCCGCCGCGCCCTCGACGCGGACCGGTGCGTGGAAATCCCCGAGGACCGCGAGCTCGCGGTCAACGGCCTGGACTCCCGGCCCGTCCCGGCCCCCCTGATCTCGGCAGCACGTCAGCTGCTCGAGCCCCAACACCTGTCCACCGACACCAGCGAAAGCGCCTGACCCGCCCGGGTCAGCAACCCCAGAAAGGAAGTCCACCCATGGACGTCATGACCGCACTCCTCCCGATGGCCGCCCAGGTCTGCCCGAAGGCGCCCCCGGGTGCTGTCGGCCCCACCAACGAGATCACCAGCTACGTGCTGTGGGGCGTCATCGTCCTGTTCGGTCTCGGCATCATCATCGCCATCGGCGCGATCATCGCCGGCCGGGTGTTCTCCCTGCCGCACGCCTCCAAGGTCGGCGTGATCTCGGTGGTGGTCGTGTTCGCCTGCGCGATCGCCTACCTGGTGCTGCCCGGGATGCTCAACGGGATCCTCGGCAAGGGCTGCATCTGAGATGCGGCGCGCAGCCACGAAGAAGGCAGAAGGCACCAGCGAGTGGAGCCGGCGCCGGTTGCTCGGCATCCTTGCCGCCGCCGTCGCCGTGGCTGCGCTCCTGCTCGGCGGCCTCGTGTACGCGGTCTACCTGGCGGTCTCCGGCATCGGTGGCGAGGCCAGCGCGAACACCGGCGTGGCCACCGGCGAGACCGAGCGCTCGGCGGTGGCCCGCGGTGCCGCGCATCGCGACGAGATCGCGGCCGAGCCGATGCTGACCGTGCCCGAGAGCGCGGCCTTCCCGGCCGAGACCACCAGCGTCCAGGCCCCGGAGATCAAGATCCCGACCGGGACCGGAGTCAACGGACCCGCGTTCGTGATGACCGGGTTCCCGCAGACCCCGGAGGGCGCGATCGGCCAGCTGGCCCAGATCGACCTCGCGGTGCTGCAGTCGATGAGCCTGAGCACCGCCGAGGAGGTCTACAACGCCTGGGCGCTGCCCGGCGGGGTCCGGGCGGAGGACTGGTGGATCACCGCCAGCGTCCGCGCGTTCCTCTCCAGCACCGGGATGGGCGAGGTCAAGGACCCCAGCGCCTCGGTCTCCCTGGAGCCCGCCGCCGCGCTCGTCAAGGGCACCGACGGCCCCGACTGGGCCACGGTCTGCGTGCTGATGAAGGTCAGCGCCACCTACAAGTCCGAAGGCCAGATCGCCTTCGCGCACTGCGAGCGCATGCAGTGGGTCGGCGGCCGCTGGATGGTCGCCCCCGGCGCCCCGCCGGCACCCGCACCCGCGACCTGGCCCGGAACCCAGCTGGCACACGAGGCCGGCTGGCGCACCTGGTCCACCGACCACACCACCGAACCCACCAACCCCGGCGACCACGGCGACCACGAAGGGGAGCACTGAGATGAGCAACCGCATGAACGAGTCGATGGGCGAGTCCCGCACCACCCTGCTGCGCGTGGGCGTCCTGGTGGTGATCGCCGCACTGGTGGCGACCGCCGTCTGGCTCGGAGCGCGCGGCCGGACCGATGACAGCGGCGGCACCGACAACACCAGCGGCGACTCCTCGAGCCAGACCGGGCAGCAGGGGCAGAACGTCTCGGTCGATCAGGTCGCCCCGGAGACCGCCCCCGCCGACGGCGTGGTGATCCCGACCGGAGCCGACCAGGTCGACGGCTACCCGACCCGGTTCCCGCAGACCGACCTGGGCGCGGTTGCGCTGCAGGTCGAGGTCGCCAAGGCGCAGGTCGGGTTCGACTACGACCAGGCCGCCGCCGTCGCCGGCCTGTACGCCAACCCCGAGGACAAGGCTGTCTTCGAGCAGCGCGCCCGTGACGCCGTCGCACTGCGCCGCCAGCAGGCCGGCGTCCCGAAGGAGGGTGACGTCCCCCCGCCCGCGTCGTACGCCGTGACGCCGATCGCCTACACCCTCGAGGAGCTCGACACCGGCTACTACGCGGTGAACCTGCTCAGCTACGTCACCCTCACCACCGCCAACGGCAAGGTCAGCGACGGCCTCTACGCCGGCACCCAGCTGATGCGCTGGATCGAGGTCGACGGCGTGGGCGACTGGCGCCTGGTCCAGGGCAGCGATGAGGACATCGAGCACCTGGTCTCCACCGGCCAGCCCAAGGCGGTCGCGCCCGGCACCCCGGAGTACAAGCAGGCCGGCTGGATCCCGATCAACGGAGCCCCCCAGTGACCGCCGGCGACCTCTTCCACCGGGTAACCCGGCTCGGCATCGGCGCCCTGGCGGTCCTGGTCCTCACCACGCTCCTCGGGGCGGCCATGGACATCCAGCCGCCCGCCGCGGCCGCGGCCGAGCAGCCGGCCGCCACGGCGCACGTCGCCACGGTCGAGACCGCCGGCCAGCTGCCGGCCCGCAACGTCAAGATGGGCTGCCCCGGCCCCGACGCGCTGTGCGACCTCGGCGGTGACGCCGTCGACTGCGCCAAGGACCCGATCGACTGCGGCAAAGAGGCAGCCGGCGGTGTCAAGGACGGAGCTGGCAACCTGATCAACGGCGCCGGAGACGTCCTCGACGGGGCCGCCGGGCTGCTCCCGGACGGCTGCGGCATCCTCGACGCGATCTGCGACGGCGGGCTCCCCGGGCTCCCGGGCCTGCCTGGCGTCCCCGGTCTGCCCGGGATCCCCGGCCTCCCGAACGTCGGCGACCTGTTCGGTGGCGGCATCCCGGGCCTCGGCGACATCCCCAACCCGTTCGAGGCCATCGGCGACGTCATCGCCAAGGCCGCGGCCGACGCCTGGACGGCGGCCATGCTCGCGGTCTGGAACTCCGGCCTGTTCGTGCTGCGCATCGTGCTCACGTTCAGCGAGCTGTTCTTGACCCCCGACCTGCGCGCCGACGGACCGGGCAAGGACGTCTACGCCTTCACCCTCTGGCTCGCGCTCGCCCTGGTGGTCATCTTGGCGATGATCCAACTCGGTGCTGCGGCCTTCAAGCGCGAGGGCAAGGGGCTCGCGCGGGCATTCATCGGCGCCGGCCAGTTCGTCTTGGTCTGCGCCTGCTGGTTCGGCTACTGCGTGATGATCGTCGCCGCGTGCGGCGCCATCACCAAGGCGCTGATGAAGTCGCTGCTCAAGGTGCAGACCTGGCCCGACTGGGACCCCCTGGGCGGCCTCGGTATCGACGACATCACCGACGCCGGCGTGGCCACCGCGCTCGCCTTCCTCGGCATCTTCCTGTGGCTGGCCGCGATCGGGCACGTCCTGGTCTACCTGGCCCGCGCCGCCTCGCTGCTCGTGCTGACCGCCACCGGCCCGCTCTCGGCGGCCGGGCTGGTCTCCGACTTCACCCGCTCCTGGTTCTGGAAGAGCCTGCGGTGGTTCCACGCCGCGGCGTTCACCCCGGTGCTGATGGTGATGGTGCTGGGCATCGGCGTGCAGTTCGCCAACGGCGTCGCCGCCCACCTCGCCGACGACACCGCCAAGGCCTTCGGCACCGCCCTGCCGGCGGTGATGACGATCCTGATCAGCGTCGTCGCGCCGCTTGCCCTGTTCAAGCTCCTGGCCTTCGTCGACCCCGGCACCCCCAGCGGAGCGTCGTTCCGGCAGGGCATGGCCATCCAGGGCGGCCTCCAGGGCCTGCTCAGCGGTGGCGGTGCCGGCGGCGGCTCCTCGGCCGCGTCGACCACCGACGGCAACGGCCGGTCCTCAGGTGAGCAGAGCGCCGAGGCCTCGACCGGTGACCGGTTCAACAAGTCCACCCAGGGCGTCCTCGGCAGCTTCGGCCCGGTCGGGCAGGCGCTCTCGACCGGCATGGGCTGGATCAACTCCGCCGGCGCCAAGGCCACCTCCCTGATGTCGGACGAGACCAACCAGGCCGGCGTCGGGCAGAGCACCTACGGCCCCGATTTCAGTGGCATGGGTGGCCGCCAGTCCGGTGGCCAGTCCGGCGACCAGAGCAGCGGCACGCACCCCGGCTCCCAGAACAACGGCGACGACGACCCGCCCCCGAACCCGCCCATGCCGCCGGCACCGCCGACCCCGCCGACGCTGCCCACCGGTGGCGCACCGGGCGGCGGCTCGGGTGGTGGCCAGAGCGGGTCCGGAGGAGCCGCAGCTACGCCCAAGACTCCCGCCGCCGGTGGCGGGGGAGCGGCCGGCGGCGCCGGCGGGGCTGGTGCGGCCGCCGGCGGGATCCCCCCGGTGGCGGTGTAGCCGATGCGCCCCGCGACCTGCCCGCAGCCCCGATCGACCTCTACTGACCCGGAAGGAAGGCGACGATGACCATCTACGCCGACTACCAGCGCGACCGCATCGGCTGGTTCTTCGGCCTCTCCGGAGGCCAGCTGATGTTCCTGGCGCTGGCCAGCCTGCCGGCGTTCTGGGCGATCAGCCGCGGAGCGTGGTTCTCCGCGTTCCTGTTCGCGCTGGTCTGGCTGTTCCTGCTGGGCATCACCGTCATCCCGGTCCGGGGCCGCTCGGCCACTGGCTGGGTGTTCGCCTCGAGCATGTACGCCGTCGGCGGGCTGCTCGGCTGGACCTCCTTCCGTGCCAAGGCGGCCCAGGGCCGAGCTGAGGACCTCGACACCCCGGATATGCCCGGGGTGCTGCAGGGCATCAAGATCCACGACGGCCCGCCGCACGGCTCGCAGCTGCAGCGCGTGGGAGTGATCCACGACGACGCCACGAAGACCTGGGCGGTCACCGCCGCGGTCGTCCACCCCGGCATCGGCATGAAGGACACCGAGGAGCGCAGCCGCTACGGCGAGGCGCTGGCCGGGCTGCTCGACGTCGCCGGTCGCACCGAGAAGATCGACGAGATCCTGTTCATGATCCGCACCGTCCCCGAGGACGGTGCGGAGCGCGAGCTGTGGGTAACCAAGCACCGCCGCGGCAACGCCCCTGAGCTGTCCGAGGTCGTCAACAGCGACCTCGCGGTTGGCCTCACTCAGGCTTCGGTGCGCACCGAGCAGTTCGTCACGATCGTCGTCCCGGAGACCCGGATCGCCCGGTCGGCCAAGGAGTCCGGTGGCGGGTTCGAGGGCCGCTGCCGCGAGCTCTACCTGCTCATGGCCGAGATCGAGGCCCAGCTGCGGGGCCCAATGGGCATGACGTCGGTCCGCTGGCTCACCTCACCGGAGCTCGCCCTGGCGTCCCGGACAGGGTTCGCCCCCGGCGACCGCGCCAGCATCGTCGAGGCCCTCGCCATGCGGGAGAAGGACCCGAACGTGAACGCCGACGTGCCTTGGGCTCTGGCGGGCCCCTCGGGCGCCGACGCGACGGTGCGGCACTACAGCCACGACGCGTGGAACTCGATCAGCGCCACCATCAAGCTCCCGACCCGCGGCGTCGCGATGGGCGCACTCGCGCCAATGCTCACCCCCAGCGAGTCGGGGGAGCGGCGCTCGTTCGTCGTCGCCTTCCCGATCGTGTCCCAGTCCAAGGCCGACCGGCAGTCCGGCAACGCCGAGTGGGCCGCGGACCTGGCCGAGGGCATGAACGAGAAGCTCGGCCGCAAGACCCGCGCCAAGCAGCGGGACGAGGCCCACAAGGCCCGCGGCCTGGACGCCAAGCTGGCCCGCGGCAACGCGCTGGTCCGGCCTTACGCGGTCTGCACGGTCACGGTTCCCAAGACGCTGCGAATCACCGAGTTCGGCCGCCGCCTGGACGCCTCGATCCGTCGCGCCGGGTTCGCGCCGCTGAGGCTCGACCTCGCCCAGGACGTCGGCTTCGCCGCCTCGACCATCCCCGTCGGGATGAGCCTGACCCGGAGCGGAGACGCCTGATGCCCACCACCACCCGCCGGAACCGTGGCAGCGGCCGCGACATGGCCGCCCTGCTGTCGGACTTCGGCCACGACCTGCCCACGATCCCCACGCTCGCGCCGGAGGCCAAGGAGCCTCGGATCTTCAAGTACGCCCCGCGCCGCGGGGCAGCGCGCCGCGGCCGCGGCTGGGCGCCCGCCTCCGCGCCGGCGCAGGCCTGGCGGATGACCAGCGACCAGGCGCCGGTGTTCTGGCCGTTCGTGTCCGCGCCGGCCCTGCCTCCGACCGGGGCGCAGATGGGCGTCGACCAACTCTCCGGCGGTTCGTTCTACTGCGACCCGTTCGGGTGGGTGCTGCGCGACGACGTGCCGGCGACCAACCCCAACATCTTCCAGTTCGCCAAGCCGGGAAGCGGCAAGTCCGGCACGACCAAGGCGTTCTGCACCCGGATGATGCCGTTCGGCTACCGCACCCTGGTCACCGGCGACGTCAAGGATGAGTACGAGTCGCTGTGCCGCGCGCTCGGTGTTGAGCCCTTCGTCATCGCCCCCGGCTTCTGGGCCCGGGTCAACCCGCTGTCCATGGGGCCGCTCGGCGACGGATGGGAGAAGCTCTCGGCCGAGGAGGCGCAGCGGCGCGCCACCATCATCTTCAAGCGGTGGCTGGTCCTGGTCCGCGGCCTGGTCGGCTCCATGAAGATCGACGACGAGCGGCGGGTGCCCTTCGGCCCCGACGAGTCCGACGTCGTCCGGAACGCGCTGGCGATCCTCACCGGCTACGCCGCCGGCAACACGGTGTTGCAGGAGACGACCATCCCGCGGCTGTGGGACCTGCTCCGCAACCCCACCGAGGAGCTCGTCCGGGCCTGCGAGTACGCGAACCCCCGCGTGTTCCTCGACGAGACCCGGCTGCTGCGCAACGCGCTCGGCGAGCTGGTCACCGGCACCCTGGCCGGCCTCTTCGACGACTTCACCAACATCGAGGTCGACTGGCGCGCCCCGATCCAGTCGTTCAGCCTCTCCCGGCTCGACGGCCTGGGCGACGAGGCCGTGGGCATCGCGCTGCTGTGCATGAACTCCTGGGGCCGCGGCCTGCGGGAGATCGCCGAGCCCGGCGACCTGCGCATCGTCGTGCGCGACGAGGTCTGGAAGCAGATGCGTCTCGGAACTGCGGCGGTGGCCAGCTTCGACGCCGACCTGCGGCTCTCTCGCGGCATGGCCGGCAAGGGCGGCGACATCCAGTTCTGCAACCTCCACAAGCCCTCCGACCTGCTCTCGGTCGGCGACGCTGACTCCCAGGCCGCGATGATCGCCAAGGACCTCCTCGAGCTGGCCGACATCAAGATCCTCGGCGCCCAGAAGCCCCGCGTCGCCCGCGAGCTCGACTCGATGCTCGGGCTCGGCCCGATCGCCCAGGACCTCGTCTCGGGGTGGGCGATGCAGGACAAGGGTCGCGCGCTGTGGTGCATCGGTGACGCCACGTACAAGGTCCAGACGGTGCTCCACCCGCTGGAGAAGAAGCTCTACTACACGAACGAGGCCATCGAGGCCGCCGGCTGAGGCGCTCGGGACTGACCTGTCGTGAAGAAGCTTCTGCTCGCCGGACTGCCGGTCCTGATCATCTTCATGGGCCTGCCGCTGCTGGTCTCCCTGATGGTGGTCATGAGCACGACCGCGGCCGCGGAGTGCCGCACCCAGACCAACCAGACCGCCCCCACCGAGCTCGGGGACCTCGGCGTCATCGACGGGCCCGTGGGCGGTCCGGTCAAGGGCAAGGTCACCCTGGCGCAGGCCAACATCCCGCGCCGGTCCGGCCTCGACGGCTTCCGTGCGTCCATGCCCAAGGTCCTTTCGACCAACCCTGACTTCGTCACCCTCAACGAGGCGAGCGGGTGGACCCTGGCGCAGATCGAGGCCGCCGCCCCCGGCTACGGCGCGTTCCGGGTCGCCGACCACACCGGCGACAACAACTCGATGGGCAACGTCGTGCTCTGGAAGCGCGACACCTGGTCCAAGGCCAACGGCGGCCGGGTCACCCTCGTCGTCGACGACAACACCTACTACCAGGGCCGGGCTGTCACCTGGGACCGGTTCGCCACCTGGGTGATCCTCGAGCGCGCCGACGGCGCCGTGGTCTCGGTCATCTCCACCCACCACATGACCAACCCGCACAAGTACCCCCGGCAGCACGGGAACCCGCCGCTGACCAGGCCCCAGCAGTACGGCGCCGGCATGGACATCCTGCTGCAGCTGCGCAACTCGCTGGCCACACACGGCCCGGTGCTCATCGGCGGCGACATGAACACCCACGCCTCCTACACCAACCTGCCGTGGGCGGCAGCCGCGAAAATGAAGGCCGCCGGCTACGGCTGGCACAACCACGCGGTCGACTTCGTCTTCTTCCCCCAGCACCAGGGCGTGCGCCTCGAGCGGGGATGGTCCGGAACGATGGTCTCCGACCACCACTGGATCTCCGCCCGCCTCTCCATGAACGGCGCGGGCCCCGAGAGCGCGCCCGCGCCCGCGGCCACCAGCGGTGGCGTCGTGAACGCCGCCCACACCACGAAGACGGCGGCCGAGCCGCCATCCGGGGACGTGCTCGCCCAGCTGATGCGTCTGCGGTTCGCCTCCAGCTACCCGACCATGACCGCCGAGCAAGCCCGCAACGCGATCACCATTGCCCAGGTCGCCCGCGACCTCCAGGTGCCCCGCCGCGGGCTGCAGATCGCCATCGCCACCGCGATCCAGGAGTCCAAGCTGGTCAACCTCACCGGCGGCGACCGCGACTCCGGCGGCCTGTTCCAGCAGCGCCCCTCTCAGGGCTGGGGCAGCCGTGCCGAGGTCACCAACCCGGTCCTCGCGGCGCGGGCCTTCTTCGGTGAAGCCCAGCACACCGGCAACCCCGGCCTGCTCGACATCCCAGGCTGGCAGAGCATGCCGCTGACCCAGGCCGCCCAGGCGGTGCAGCGCTCCGGCTACCCCGACGCCTACGCCCAGTGGGAGGGCGTCGCCGGCGACATCACCGATCTGCTCGGCGGTGACCTGCCCGACCTTCCCGACGACGGCTCCACCACGAACGTGGCCAACTGCCAGGGCGAGACCGTCAACCCGGTCACCGTCGGCACCCTCAATCTGCTCGGCGCCGGCCACACCGACAAGGCGGGGGAGCGGCCCGGCTACGACACCTGGGACAAGCGACTGCCCGGCGCGATGCGCACGATCGAGAATGCAGGCGTCACGATCGCCGGCCTCCAGGAGGTGCACGGCCCGCAGGCCAAGGCGCTGGAGAACCAGTACGCCGCCAAGTGGGGGATCTACCCGGCCAGCGGGAAGGCGCAGAACCGGGTCATCTGGGACCGGAACGAGTGGAAGCAGACGGACGGCCGCCTCGTCGGCATCCCCTACTTCGGCGGCAAGGACGTCGGCATGCCCCTGGTGCAGCTGACGTCGACGACCACCGGCCAGGTCATCTGGGTGTGGAGCATCCACAACCCGGCCGACACCCACGGGAACGCCGCCGGGCACCGCAAGGAAGCGCTGCGGCGCCAGCTGGCCACCATGACCGACGTCGCCGGCACCGGGATCCCGGCGGTGATCCTGGGCGACTTCAACGACGGCAAGGACGGCAACAACTCCTCACACTGCGCGCTCACCCCCGAGCTCACCAACGCCTTCGGTGGATCGGCAGAGCCCTGCAAGCAGCCCAAGAAGGACGCGCCGATCGACCACATCTACGGCGCCAACCTCACCTGGGCCAGCGCCGAGGTCGACAACAGCACGCAGGCCAGCAAGATCGCCGACCACCCGCTGGTGGTCGCCACCACTGCCGGCAGCAGCGCGGGCTGCGCGGTCGCGCAGGCGACCAACTACAACCTCGGCCCGGTCAAGCCGCAGCTGACGCAGCTGGTCAACATCCTCGGCCCGATGTTCGACATCAAGACCGTTGGCGGCTACCGCGAGAGCGCCACCGACCCCAACGGCCACCCGGCCGGGCTCGCGGCCGACTTCATGGTGCCGCTCACGCCCGCAGGCAAGGCCCAAGGAGACGCGCTCGTGGCGTACGCGCAGGCCCACGCTCGCGAGCTCGGGATCGACTACATCATCTGGTACCAGCGCATCTGGTCGGTCGCGCGCGCCGACGAGGGCTGGCGGCCGATGGAGGACCGCGGGACGGCCACCGCCAACCACATGGACCACCCGCACATCAACGTGCTGCCCTTACCTCGGAAATTACATCTAACGGAAGATTCTTACGGTAGATGTAAGCGTGAACGGTGACGTGAGCGGCAGTCCGACGGTTCACTACCGACGGGCCATTGGTGTCGTGACCTGCAGTTTAATGCATGGGATTACATCGGATGCACGATACTTACATCTGATGTAAGGTCGCCGGCATGGGATCTCGGGAGGATGGTGGGCATGGCTCGGTCGTCGTGCTGCGGCCGGGCAACGTCTCTGCCCTCCGTCCCGCTGAGCAGATGTTCGACGAGATGCTCGCGGGGTGGGCGGGCCAGCAGTCCTCGCGCCTGTTGGCGTCGCGGACGATCCAGACGCGGGAGTCGCAGGTCCGTCGGTTCGCGGACTTCTGCGCCTCTTCGCCGTGGGAGTGGGGCGCCGCCGACGTCGAGGAGTGGACCAGTGAGCTGCTGTCCGGGACTCGGCCGCTGACGCCGTCGACGATCAGGGCGTACCAGAACTCGGTGGCGCTGTTCTGCGCCTACCTGATCGATGGCCGCTATGGCTGGGCCGATCAGTGCATGGAGCTGTTCGGCACTCATCCGATCCAGGTCTGTCACGAGTGGAACACCGCGGTCCACGTGGCCGACCACGAGGCACGGCCAGCGGTTCGCCCACTGACCCGGGGCGAGGTCCAGGCGTTGTTCGACCACGCCGACGACCACGTCGACTTCGCCCGCACCTCGAAGCGGAAGGGCTGGCTGACGCTGTTCCGGGACGCGACCCTGTTCAAGGTCATCTACGGCTACGGCCTGCGCCGTCGTGAAGCGGCGATGCTCGACCTCCATGACTTCACTCGCAACCCCAAGGCGCTCGAGTTCGGTCGCTACGGCGTGTGCAACGTCCGATGGGGCAAGGCCAGCCGCGGCTCCCAGCCCCGCCGACGGGCGGTGCTGACGGTGTTCGACTGGACCCGGCCGGTCGTGGAGGAGTACGTCGAGGAAGTCCTCCCGCGCTTCGGGCTGGCCGACCCGGCGGTGTTGTGGCCCACCGAACGTCAGGGCCGCATCCGGCTGGCCCACATCGACGACCGGTTCGCCGACTGGCGCGACCAGCTCGCCCTCGACCGGGTGCTGCACCCGCACTGTCTGCGGCACTCGTACGTGACCCACCTGATCGAGGACGGCTTCGACCCGCTGTTCGTCCAGCAGCAGGTCGGCCACCGCTGGGGCTCGACCACCGCGCTCTACACCGGCGTCTCCGGGGACTACCGCAACCGCGTGCTTCGCAACGCCCTCGACAACGCCTTCACCTCCCCGCCCGACGACGGAAGCGAGCAGCCATGACCACCCCGATCACGAAGAGCGTCGCCTACCGGTGGCACCTGCGGAAGGTGATGAGCGAGGCCGGCCTGCACAACACCACCGAACTCGTGCCACTGCTCGCCGACCGCGGCGTGGTGATGACCTCCACGCAGGTCTACCGGATCGTCACCGGCGAACCCGAACGCCTCAACATGCGACTCCTCGCCGCCCTGTGCGACATCTTCGGTTGCACCCCCAACGACCTCATCGAGCCCTACGTCATCGCCACTTCCAAGCGCGGACGGAAGGCTGCCGGCGCGGCGCCGGCCACGGGCACCGGTCCGGTGAGCAAGAACCGGCCACGGCGGGCCACCATCACCGGCGCCAGTGACGCCTGAGCCGGCGCCAGTGTCGCCATCGCCCGGCGCGCGGCCCTGCGCGAACTGCGGTCGGGCACGCAGCGGTCGCGCGCCCGGGGTGCTGATCTGCAGTTGCCACGAGCGGCGCCGAGCCGCCGAGCAACTCGCCACCAAACGAGCCGACCAGCTCGCCATCGTGACCGGGCTGCTCCTCGCACGCGACCCGACGGTGACCCCGGAGTCTGTCGGGGACCTGATGGCTCAGGTCGCTCCCGCGCCCGGTGCCCGCGCTGCAATCACCCGCCACCTCGTCGCACATCCCGAAGCGTTGACCGCCGGTGGGTCGCGGATGCCCAAGGTGGTCGCCGAGTTCACCTACGCCGCCATCGCAGCCGGCATCACCGGGTTGACCTCGCCCGGTTGCGCGCTCTGCGGACGTCCGCGAACGCTGGTCCACACCCACGGCGACAGCGAACGGATCTGCACGACCTGCTACAGCCGGCTCCTCACAGCGACCTGCTCGAGTTGCGGACGCGACGGGCACCGCATCCGATCGCGCGACGTTGATGGCCAGCCCGTCTGCCCGCGCTGCCACGACCGGGCCCGGCCACTCGAAGTGTGCGCCGGGTGTCAGGAGTTGCGGGGTCTGAAGCGCTCCACCCGCGACGGACTGGGCTACTGCCGCTCCTGCATCGCTCGGCGGGCGCCGACCGAACCATGCTCGATCTGCGGCCGAGATCGCCGGGTCAACGCCCGCACGGCGACCGGCGGGGCGGTCTGCACCGGCTGCTACGACAAGACCCGGACCGGCACCGTTGCCTGCGATGAGTGCGGTCAGGTAGTTCCACTCGCTGCTCGCGCGGACGGGCGCATCGGCACCGGCACCGGCAAGAACCTCTGCGCCGGCTGCTACCGCCACCCTGAACGCGAGTGCGGCATCTGTGGCCGGACCCGCCGCGTCGCGCTCAGGGCCACCACCGTCAGCCCCGACATCTGTGCGACCTGTTACCAGGCGCCCATCGTCGATTGCTCCGTGTGCGGGCAGCACGCTCTGGGCCGACGGGCCACCAGGAACGGCCGACCTTGGTGCTTCGGCTGCCAGGCCACCGACCGGATCGACCGTCTCCTCGCCGGACCCGACGGCACCATCCCCATCGGGGTGAAGGAGGTCCGCGACGTCCTCGTCGCGACCCATCGCCCCCGATCCATCCTGAACAACTGGGACCGCATCGAGAGCCTCACCCTGCTCGCCCGCCTCGCCCGTCAGCACGACGAACTCAGCCACGAGCTCCTCGACGCCGAAGGCGACCGGTTCTCCGTCGGCTACCTACGCGCCCTCCTCGTCGCCACCGGTGTCCTGCCCGACCGCGACGAGCACGCCACCCGTCTTCGACGCTTCGCCGCCGCCGTCATCGACGAAATCGCCGACCCTCGACACCAGCAGACGCTGGGACGCTACGCCCGCTGGCACGTCATCGCCCGCGCCAAACCGGATCGCCACGGTCGACTCAACGCGACGATCAGCGACCGCTGCCGGCAAGAGATCCGAACCGCCCAACGTTTCCTCGACCACCTCACCAGGCGTGGCCGGACCGTCGACGACTGCACCCAAGCCGACCTCGACACCTGGCTCTCGACACGACGCGCGACCCGGATCCGATTCCCACGCTGGCTCCTCGACCACGGCCACCTGCCCGGACTCGCGCTGCCCGATGCCGTCCCAGCGGCAGGACCCCGCACTCAGCTCGACCAGGACGAACACTGGGCACTCGTGCGCCGCATGCTCCACGACGAGGACTCCGCGAGCATCGAGGACCGCGCAGCTGCCTGCCTCGTGCTGCTCTACGCACAACCCCTCAGCAAGATCGTCTCCCTCACCACCGACGACCTCACCCTCGACGATGACGGCACCTACCTCCGGCTCGGTGCGGAGCCACTCCTACTCCCGCCGCCCCTGGACGCGCTCGTGACGTCGCTGCCGATCGCGAAACCGTTCGGCGCGGCCAGCACCCTGGCCGACCAGCGCTGGCTGTTCCCCGGCAAGTGGGCCGGCCACCACCAGAACCCGACCTCGATGATGGGCCGGCTCAACAAGCTGGGCATCACCACCCGGACCAGCCGCAACTCCGCCATGCTCCACCTCGCGGCCACCGTCCCACCCGCGGTGTTCGCCAGCCTCATCGGCATCAGCACCGGGGCCGCCACGAAGTGGGCCGGGTACGCCGGCAGCAACTGGACCACCTACGCCGCCAT
Source organism: Nocardioides aquiterrae (assembly GCF_039526625.1). NCBI lineage: Bacteria > Bacillati > Actinomycetota > Actinomycetes > Propionibacteriales > Nocardioidaceae > Nocardioides > Nocardioides aquiterrae. Next base: position 295,771 of record NZ_BAAAJE010000002.1, on the reverse strand, counting down.
CCGCACGAACGCGACCGCCAACCCACCTCAGAACCAGTAGCCGATGTCCAGCAGGCCACAGCGCAACGTTGCGGGCATTTGCGGATGTGCCTTCGCCTCCACGCCGAGATCTGCCCAGGCCCCAACGAGCAGAGCCCGAGCGAGCGACACGATGTGTTGTCGTTCGATCAGAGGCCGAAGGCTCCGCCGGTGTAGAGGATGACGATGCCCAGTCCGACCAGGACGATGGGGAACAGAACATGCTCCCAGCGTTCGAGGACCTCGTCGATCCCGGGACGAGTCGCAACGAACTTGGCCAGCATGACCAAAGCTGCCACGAGGACCAGGAAGACGACGCAGAACGCAACAGTGGCAGCGACCCCCACGTTGAGGAACACCGGCACGTAGACCCCGATGTTGTCCCCACCGTTGGCGAACGTGACTGCAGCCACCGTCCAGGCAGCCACCGGCTTGCCGGCGATCTTCGCGTCGTCATCATCGTCGCCGGATCGCCAGACTTGCCACGCTGCCCACAGGCCCAGCAGCAGGGGGACCAGTCCGAAGTAGGGGATCGCTTCCTCGGGCAAGAACGCTCCTGCGCCCAACGACACGAGCACTGCTGCGGCCAAGATGCCAGCGAACCCCAGGTACTGGCCCACCAGGATCCGGGCCGTGGTCCCACTGCGTCCGGCTCCCCGCGCGAAGAACAGTGAGAGGACGATGATGTCGTCGATATTGGTAGCGATGAACAGGCCCATCGCCTGCAGCGCGGAGGACAGGATCACGCCCCTGCCCCTCCGTTCCCGCACTCGGGTACCGAGCATGTCGGGTCGATACAAGGTGCACTCTCATCGACCGCGAGAGTGACCTCGACCAACGCAGTCAGGGCACGCGCCAGATGCGGATCGGCAATGACATACCGCGTCTGCCGACCCTCGGGTTCAGCCACCACGATGCCGCAGTCCCGCAGGCACGCCAGATGATTCGACACGTTCGACCGGGTCAACCCGAGCTCGCGGGCCAACTCAGCGGGATAGGCAGGCCGCTCCAGCAGAGCCATAAGAAGCCGGGAACGGGTCGGGTCCGCCATCGCCCGACCCAACCGATTCATCACGTCCAAACGCGTAGCGATGGTCAGCATGTACTGAACAATACAGCCTCTGCTGAACCATTGACGATGGGCGCGCCATCGACGTCAACCGCGTCCCTCGCACGCCACCACTCGGCTGGAGGAAAGAACATTTCCGCCATGCCACTCCGTCGGTTCGATCATCCGACGGCGCCGGTAGACGCCAAGATCACCCCGATCGGTCTCGACGGCGCATCCTGCGACGAGGTGGTCTACCCGGTTCCCGCGCAGTACATCGGCACCGACAACCACAACTGGCACGAGACCGGGCCCTACTGGTCCAACTGGCACACCGGGACCGACTTCTCCGCGCCCTGCGGCACGACGGTCTACGCCGCCCACGCCGGCACCATCGAGATCGACACCAGCCAGGGCTGGGCCGGCCCGCAGCTGGTCAAGGTCACCACCGGTGCCGGGTCGCTGACCACGTGGTACGCGCACATGCAGAGCGTCAGCGTCAGCCGCGGCCAGACGGTCGCCGCCGGCGAGCCAATCGGCCAGGTCGGCAAGGAGGGCAACGTCTCCGGGTGTCACCTTCACTTCGAGGTCCACCTCAAGAACGGCTCGATCTACGGCCCCGACAACGTCGACCCCTCGACCTGGCTGGCTGAGAACGCCTCAAAGCCGACCCGCTCCGTCTGATCGCTGCCGGGCACTCTCGGCACATAGGTGACCAGCCAGAACTTTCGACCACGAGGTGAATCCATGCAGAGAGAGCGCCGACGCGACCCGTATCCCTGGACCTGGGAGATCCCTGTCGCCGTCACCCTGGCGACGCTGTTCGTCATCGTCATCGGCATCCAGCTGGGCCGATCGGTCGCTAACCTGCTCGCCGGCGCCGGGTGGACCTGGCCGGACGCCAACGCCGGCGCGTTCCCCTCCCCGATCGGGACCAGCTTCTGGACCAGCCTCCCCGGCGTGCTCGGCGGCCACGCCGACGCCGGACTGCCCACCCCAGCGCCGGACGACCTCGCCGGCCGCGGCCTGGTGTGGGTCAGCCTCGCACTCACCGAGACCGCGCTGCTGACCGCCACGATCTGGGTCGGCGTGTGGGCCTACCAGCGCTGGGGCCCCGGACGCATGCGCGGCATGGCCACTGCCGCCGAGGCCGAGAAGCTCCTGGGCGTCACCCGGCTGCGCAAGGTTGCCGGCATCGTCCGCCCCGACCTCTACGGCAAGCACGCCACCGCCCCGGCGGCACCCGTCCAGCGCACCGCCGGCGACCTCACCGAACAACCCGGGCCACAGCTCGGCCACGGGCTCAGCCCCTGGCTCCTGGACGGCCGCCGCACGAAGGAGGAGCGATGAAGCTGAGGTTCAACCCGCTGGACGTGGGCTGGCGCATCGGCGACGCACACGAGCCGCGCGGCGGCGAGCTGTGGGTGCCGTGGGACCGCACCGCCGGCGTCATCGGCCCGCAGGGCTCCGGCAAGACACTCGACCTGCTCACCCCGGCGCTGCTCGGCGCCCCGGGCGCTGCCCTGGTGACCCTGACGAAGGTCGAGGACCTGCTACTCAGCCTCACCGAACGCTCCCGCGACGACCGGCCGTGCGTGGTGCTCGACCCGTTCGGGCTGGCCGAGGGCGTCATCGACGAGCTGATCTGGGATCCGATCGCCGGCTGCGTGGACCCGAAGGTCGCCGAGCGACGAGCCAAGGCCTTCACCGCCGGCACGGTCAAGGGCGCGATCACCGGCGGCACCGGCGACGACGCCGCCCGCTTCTACGCCGCGGAGTCCGCGAAGGTGCTGCAGGGCTACTTCCACGCCGCGGCGCTCACCGGCAAGACCCTCGAGGACGTCCTGCAGTGGGTCGCGAACCCGACCGCGGCCACCCAGCCGATGGAGATCCTGCGCCGGCACCCGCACGCCGAGCCGTTCTGGCACGGCCTGCTGCACGGTGCGCTCAACGGTGACGACCGCACCGCCGGCAACACCGTCACCACCGTGCAGCAGGCGGTGTCGCTGTTCTTCCAGGCCGACATCCGCCGCCGCTGCGTACCCAGTCCCGGGCACCCGGCCACCGACCTGGCCGACGTGATCCGCCGCCGCGGCACCATCTACCTGCTGGGCCGCGAAGACCCCTACGCCTCGGCCAGCCCGCTCATGACCGCGGTGGCCGAGCACGTCTTGGACACCGGGCTGCTGCTGGCCAACAACTCCCCGTGGGGTGGCCGGCTGTGTCCACCGCTGGTCTCGGTGCTCGACGAGCTCCCTTCGACCGCGCCGCTGCCTACCTTGCGGACCCGCATGGCCAACGAGCGCGCCCTGGGGCTGTCGTTCATCTGGGCCGCCCAGACCCGGCCCCAGCTGACCAGCATCTTCGGTGAGCACGAGGCCCGGGCGCTGCTCGGCCTCACCAACACCCTGGTCATGTTCGGCGGATCCAAGGACGTCGCCTTCAACCAGGAGATCTCCGACCTCCTCGGCCAGGTCCGGATCGGCCGGCGCACGCACCGTGGAGGTGGCAGCGGTTACGAGGGTGACGACATCGCGATCATGCGGCCGGAGGAGGTCCGCCAGCTCCCCGAGCGGCGAGCCCTGGTGATCGCTGAGAACGGCAAGCCGATCATCGCCAAGCTGCACCGCTGCGTGGAGGGCAAGGCCGGCGAGAGGTTGCTGGCCGACCAGCGGGCGCTGCGTGCGCGGTTGACGACCGACCGTCGCATGGTCATCACCCCGGAGGCCCGGGCGACCGCCGCCCTCGTCGAGGCGCGTCGCCTCGGCTTCGTCGACGACGAGACCGAATCGACAAGGAGTGAGCTGTGACGACCGAGCAGGCCCGACGGGCCGCACCCACCCCGATGGTCTACGCGTTCCCTGTGCCGGGGGAGCACGTCCGGCTGGCCTACCGCGAGCTCCACATCGCCATCAACGGCACCGAGGAGCAGAAGAAGGCCCTGGGCAACCACGCCCTGTTGCCCCGGCCCTGGGAGCCGGCCACGTGCCTGGACCCCGAGCTGCGTCACCAGCTGTGGGAGTGGCTCGAGGACGTCGTGATCTGGCTCAACCGCGAGTACACCTGGGACGTCTCCGGACTGATTCCCAGCTGCTGGCCCGTGCACCCGCACCTGGTCCACGAGATCGCGGTCCTGGCCGATCAGCGCCGCCGCGCCGGACTCGCGATGACCAGCGACGCCCTCGAGGAGTGGCACCGCTACTGCCTCCCGGCGTTCGCCGACCGCATGCGCAACCGGCTGCGGACCCACTGCGACGACGAGCACAAGAGCTGGCCGGCCAAGCCGCGGCACAACGAGCACCTGGGCGAGGCCAGCACCCAGCGGCGTGAGAACGCCTTCGCCCACGACGTCGACGCGCTGCCCGTCAACCGGCGGGCCTACGAGCAGCCCGAGCCGACTGGTCGACCGCGCCTGGTCGAGGTCGACCTGGACACCGGCGAGATCAAGGAAGACCCGCTCGGTGCGCAGCCGCGCACCCGAACTGAGAAGGGACCGCGCGAATGAGCGAGGCGACGATGCAGATGAAGGAGCGGTCGGAGGCCATCGGTCGCGCACAGCGCGCTCTCAAGGCCCTCGGCGAGCACCCACGCTCGAGCAAGAAGGAGCTCGGGCACGCGCGCGAGCACCTCAACGCCTGCTACTCCCACGGCTCCGGCGAGTACGTGTGGAACGCCGTGGCGCAGGTCGAGGCGATGGCCGAGCGTCGCTACGGCGTCCCCAGCACCGAGGAGCACCGCCAGCTGGTCGACGCGGCCGGCGACCTCGAGGAGCCTGCGACAGCCGCCCGGGGCCGCGAGGCCGAGGACCGTGCCGTCGCGCCGGCGACGTCGGGACCCGATGTGGGACTCGCACCCACCGCGTCGAGATGACCCCGAAGGCTGCATTCGGTGCGCGGATCGGGCTCAGAACGCCGCTGAGGGGCCGGAAACCGGGTCTGATGGGCACCGCGGCGGGCCCGCGTTGTGTCAGAGCGATTCTGAGCGGTCCCGCCGCCGCGGCCGTCAAGGTGTAGACCATGTCCGACACGGTGGCCTACGCGCTCCTCATCGTCGTGGCGATCGCCTACCTGGGCGGCGCGGTCCTGGTGGTCGCGGCGCTGGCCAAGGTCATGGCCACCTGGTCGCAGGGCTGGCGCACCCGCCGTGCCGCCGAGCCGGTCGACCAGGCGCTGCAGCAGCGGGCCGCCGCAGCGATGGCGGCCGTCGCGGAGCGCGCGAACGTGGCAGCGCCGGCCACCGACGTCGTCGCGATCCTCGGTGCGCCCACCGGTGCCGCCGACCACGTCGTGGGTGACGGAGGGCTGGCCGTGACCCGCTTCCGCAGAGGACAGCCGGCCACCGTGGTGTTCGCCCAGGTCGCACTCACCGGGCTGAGCTGCGCCGCGGTGGAGAGCCTGGCTGCTCATGAGCTCGCCCACGTCATCCGACGTGCTCGGACCTCGGCCGCGGCGCGCTACGCGTGGGTGCTCGGCTACCTGGTGCTCGTGCTCGCCGGCGCCGGCCTCACCGTCACTGCGGTCGTGGCCGCACCGCAGCTTGCCGGTCCCGCGATGCTGGCCACGATGACTGCCGCCGTGGCGTTCCTGGCGTTGCGCGTCGCCTTCGATCGCCGGGAGGAGATCGCGGCCGATCTGTTCGCCGTCGACCTGACGCGCGACCTGGACGCGGCAGCCGAGTTGATGCGGTTCTACGAGGACAACGTCGTCCGGCCGCTGCCTGCTGGTGTGCTCGGACGCGCGTGGGCGCGCCTCGAGCGGCGCTGGTTCGCCACTCACCCTGAGCCGCAGGTACGGCTGGCCGCCATGCGACGGCACCTGGGCGACCAGGCGGGCGACTAGTCCCCGACGTCGCCGACGTCCTCGGCCACGGCCAGCGACCGCGGCTCGGTGCTGTAGGTCAGCACGCCTTCACGTGCGAGCGTCCGGATGATCCGCTCCCGCAGCATCGGCGGCCAGCCCAGCGCATCACCGAGCTCGGTCCAGGTCGGTCCGGCCCCGGTGCGTTCCCACACGCTGGCGACGTAGGCCCTGGCCCGGTCGGCGTCGCGCTGGACGGCGGTCGCGGCGGTGGCTGCAGCCTCCGCACGGGCCTGCTGCTGCTCTCGCCAGGCCGCCTCGAAGACGTCCAGTGCGGGGGCGGACCAACCAGGTGACTGTGCGGTCAGATGCACTGCCAACCGGTGCCGAGGCAGCCCCGGGCGCCCCGCAGCGCTCACCAGGTCGACGTAGGTGTCGACCAGCTCGTCCGGCGGGGTGCCGGCGTAGCCGGCGGCCGCGAGGAACTGCCGTACCTGAGAGCGCGTCGCACGTCGGGGTCGCTTCGTCGCAGACATGGCACCTTGATCGGCCGGGGGAGTGGGCGCCCAAGGCTACTGATCGCCGCTCGACGCGGTCGGGCAATCAGCGCCTCGGAGTGCCGCGCCGCGGCGGCCGCGGACGGTTGACGTCCTGCCGGTCGCGCGCTGCTCCCTGCGACGTGGGCGGTGCCGGCGTGCCCTCGCCGGTGTCGATCGGGATCTCGAGACGGGAGACGATCCGGTAGCGCAGATCGCGGGCGGGGCTGTCGCCCAGCGGCTTCTCGGTGACGATCGCACGGGTGGCGGCACCGACGTCGTGACCCTGCTCGTGGGCCTGCTGCAGCATCGCTGCGGTGGCCGGCCAGTCGCCCTGCTCGAGCAGGCGCGGGTCGAGCTCGCGGGCCAGCGGCGCCCAGCGCTCGGCCGGGGTCTGCTCGGCCGCGGCCGCGAGCCGTGCGCGGACGTCGCTGCTCTTGTGCAGCTCGGCCAGAGCAGCCTTCCGCGGGTCGGCATCCCAGCTCTTGACCGCGTCGCGCAGGTCGCGGCGGGCCTGCAGTTGGGACAGCTGCAGGCGGGCCCGTACCTGGTTGACACCCGGCTCCCAGGCCCGGCTGGGACGGGCCGAGAGGATCCGCATGGCCGCCACCCGCGCCTGTTCGGGGGCGAGGTTGTCGAGCCGCTCGGTGAGGAGCTGGTCGCCGAGGGCCCGGAAGGCGGGCTGACCGCTGGCCACCGCGGCGGTGAGTGCGGCCGGACCGCGCTGGGCCAGCAGGTCGGCCGGGTCGAGGCCGTCGGGGAACCGGGCGAAGCCGGGGTCCATGCCGTGCGGGGTGAGCATCCAGAAGTCGCGCTCGGCAGCGACCTGGCCGGCCAGGTCGGCGTCGGTGGCCACGATCGGGTCGCGGCCCACGGCGGCCAGCTGGGCGGCCTGCTCGTCGGTCAGGGACGTGCCGAGAGGGGCTACGCCGAGGTAGAGGCCGGCGCTGGCGATCGTGACGGCGACGGCGTCCATCGGGCCCTCGACGATCACCGGGACGGCACCTTCGGCGAGCACTTCGTCGACGACGCCGAACAGCTGCGCACCCTTGTGGAACAGCGGGGTGTCGGCGGTGTTGAGGTACTTCGGTCCGGCCTTGTCGGCGTCGGTGAGGTCCGGTCGGCGGCGGCCGACGAAGCCGAGAACCTCGCCCTGGTGGATCACCGGGAACATCACGCGGTCACGGAACCGGTCGATGAGGCGGCCGGTGCTGGCCTCGGTCGCCACCCCGGTGGCCAGCATCTCGGCGTCGCTGACGCCGCGGCCGCGGAGGTGGTCGACCAGGTTGGTCCACCCGGCCGGCGCCTGTCCGGGACGGAACCGAGCGTCGCCGGCGAGGTCGACCCCGAACCGGCCGGTGAGGTAGTCGCGGCCCCACGAGTCGGTGAACCGGGCCTCGAAGAAGGCCTGGGTGAGCTCGTTGATCTCGACCATGCGCTCACGCGTGACGGGGGAGGAGTGCCACTCCTCGGCCCGCTGGTACATGAGCCGGATGTCGGCCTCGGTGGGCTCCAGGCGGGCGCCGCCGAGGTCGCGGAGGTAGGCGGCCAGCGTGAGGTCGGGTTCGACGTACTGGTCCTCGTTGACGTCGATGACCAGGTCCTCCTCGAGCGCGTGGACCAGGTGCTCGTCGACCACGTCGGCGGGCGGCTCGAGGTCCTCGGCCAGTGGCCATGGGGCGTCGTCGGGGTGGTCGACGAACGCCGCCGGGTCGGGCTCGACGCCCTCCCACAGGTCGGCGGGCGGCTCGTCGAAGTGGACCTCGTGCGCGTGCTCGTCGGGGGCGGTCTCCAGCGCGATCGAGGTCCGCCATACCAGCGCCTGGCACTCGTCGACGCCCTCCCAGCCGTCGCTGGGCATCGCTCGGCCGGCGCCCAGCAGGGCCTCGAGCTGCCAGCCGCGCTGCAGGCCGTGGTCGACGTTGGAGACCAGCGCCGGCCACCAGGTGCTGCCCTGGATGCTCGCGGCCCGCTCGGGACCGAACAGGTCCGCGAGCCGCGGCGCCCAGTCGGTGGTGACGCTCTCGCCGTGGGAACCGTCGCCGATCTGCGCGGCGACGGCCGGCGTGAGCTGGCGGGCCATGCGCCACCAGACCGCGGCCGCGGCGTGCTCGTCGGGGAGCGGGCCGGCCGGGTGGTCGGGCGCGGTAGCGGTGCGCAGCAGCTGGTGGGCGGTGACGCCGGCGCGCGACATCGCGGCCAGCCGCTCTGCCAGGAGCGGGGTGAACTCGTCGTCGCGGACCTGCGGGGCCAGCGTGTAGAGCAGCTGGCGCCATTCCTTGAGCGCCGGCGTGTGGTCTCCGGTGACGGCCCGGTTGAGGCGCCGCTGGTAGGTGGAGAAGGCCTTCTGCAGCTGCGGAGCGCCGGTCGGTCGCCGGTCGTCGACGGGGACCTGCATGGCTGCTCGCCACACCTCGACGTCGGCCACCGTGGATGCTTCGGGGCGGATGCCGTTCTGCGCCCACGCCGGCAGCGAGGGCTGCTCGGCGGCGCGGGTGTGGACCTGCTCGGCGAGCTGCTCGACCAGGTGCGCGCGCTGGGAGAGGTAGGCACCCCAGTGCGGGTCCTCGGCCAGACGGGCCGGGATCCCGGGCATCCACGGCAGCGGCCCGGCCCCGGCGTTGCGCAGGCCGGAGGCGTCCAGGCGCCAGTCGAGGACCGCTGCCCGGTCGCGCGCGCTCTCCAGCTCCCGGTCGCCGGCCGCAGCACGGAGCGCTTCGACGGGGTTCTCCCCGGTGGCGCCGAGCAGGAGCAGGTGGGCGCGCAGGGTGGGCCGGGCGGCCTCGTCCGACAGCCCGGGCGCCAGGGTCTCGACGGCGGTGTCCAGCGCGTCGACCATGTTGACCGCGGTGCCGTCGGCGCCGGTGATGGTCTCGTGGCGCAGCAGGTCCTCGGCGGCGACGTAGAGGCTGTCGAGGTAGCGCTGGGCGGCCTCGCCCAGCCGGGTGGCCGGGTCGGCCTGCTCGCGGATCAGGCTGGTGGCGGACCGCTGGGCGTCGTCGCGGGCCAGCATCGACTCGAGGATGTCGGGGGGGGTGAGCGGCCGAACCAGCGTCGGGTGGATCACCGAGTGCGGATCCCCATCGCCCACGACCTCGAGGTAGACGTGGTTGGCGTGCGCGCCGCGGGTCATCATCGTGTAGAGCTGCTGGCGCGACTCGGCGCCGGTGGCCAGGCCGTGCATCGTGTCGGCGGTGACGCCCTGGGCGGTGTGCACGGTGCACGCGTAGCCGAGCTCGGTGGAGCGGGCGACGTAGTCGGCGGGCAGGCGCACGGTGCGGCCGTGCTGGGTGTGCTGGACGGTCAGGTCGCCGCCGTCGTGGATCTCCAGGACGGTCCAGCGGTCGCCGTTCTTCACCCAGTCGGTGGCTGAGGTGCGCAGCCGGCGGTCGTTCTCGCGGGTGATGATCAGCTCGCCGATCGAGGCCTCGTTGCCGTCGGCGAGCCGGCGGACCGGGCCACTGGCGGCGACGTCGGTGGGGTCGATCCCCTCGAGGCGGTGGGCGCGGGCCTGCTGGTTCAGCTCGCTGACCAGGTCGCGGGTGGGGGCGAGCATGATCGAGTCGAGCCCGGCTGCGCGGTCGGCCTGCCAGGCGGCGAAGACATCCTCGGTCATGGTGGCCAGGTCGCCGACGTGGACCCGGTCGCGGTCGAGGTAGAAGCCGAGCGCCTCGGCCTTGCCCTCGCGCAGCGCGAGCGAGGCGGCGCCCTCGGCGGGGTCCTTGAACCGTACGAGCTCGGTGAGCTGCAGCGCGCCGTGGGTGGCGCGGATGTCGCGGAGCACGCCGCCGGCGCCGATCGCGGAGAGCTGCTGGTCGTCGCCGATCAGCCGGACGCTGCCGCCGCGCTCGAGGATGTAGGAGACCGCCGCGTCCAGCGAGAGCGTGTCGGCCATGCCGGCCTCATCGATGACCACGAGGGTGGAGGAGTCGATGCCCGCGACCCAGTCCGGCATCGCGGCTCCGGTCTCGCGGGCCTGCTCGAGGGAGTGGGTGAGCTTGGCCAGGGTGTCGGTCTGGGTGTCGATCTGGCAGCGCAGAGCGTCCGCGGCCGCGGCTGAGGGGGCCAGGCCGATGATGGTTCCGCCGCCGTCAGCCCAGGCGCTGGCCAGGGCTCGCATCGCGGTGGTCTTGCCCGATCCGGCCGGCGCGATCGCCAGCTGGAGCCGGGCGCCGGAGGTGGCCATCTCCCGGACCAGGGTGGCCTGTCCGGCGTTGAGGGTGATGCCGTTGGCGGTCGACTCCAGCAGTGCCAGGTCGACCGACGCGGCCTCGACGGCGTACCCGTCGTGGCGGCCGGCGGCGTCGACCAGGCGCTGCTCGGCGGCCAGCACCTTGCTCGAGGTGAACAGGTCGGCCCCGGCCTGGGCGTAGACCGAGGAGCCGTCGGCGCGGCGCAGCTCGGCCGGCTCGCTGATGGTGTCCCAGGGGCGAGCCATGCTCACCGAGTGGTCGTCGAGGACCTCGCTGACGAGCAGGTCGACGACCTGGGAGACCTGGTTGGTGGGCACATTGGCGGCCCGGACCTGCCGCTGGGCCTCGGCGTAGACGTGCCAGTACTGCCAGGTGGACCGGCTGCCCTCCATCGTCGCCACGATGCGGTCGGTGGTCTTGGCGAACCAGGCTGAGTCGGCCAGCGAGCGGGCCGCGCCCTTCGGGTTGAGGGCGCCGTGGACCATCTGCTTGACCCGCTGCGGGGTGCCCAGCACCTCGACTGCCTCGCGGTGCCACGCCTCGCGCTGCTCGGCCAGCGAGCGCGGCTCGTGCTTGGCCTCGCGGGTCTCCAGCGTCGCCTGCTGGGACAGCTGGATGGTCTCCACCGGAGTCGGGGGACGGCCGTGGGTGGCCTCGAACGCGGCCGCGAGGACCTTGCGACGGTCCTCCACGTTGAGCCGGCGCTTGGAGAAGCGGCGGTTGAGCTCGGGGTCGACCCCGACGATCTCGCGGATCGGCCGCTTGCGGGCGTCCTCGTTCGGGCGCTCGGCGAACTGGACGCCGAGGGCGTCGACCAGGTGCCGCTCGAGCGCGGTGTTGTAGGTCTCCGAGGCCGAGACGACCGCCTTGTGCAGCGGTCGCCCGTCGATGGCCAGCCACTTGCCGTCGAGGGTCTGGACCTTGTTCGCCACGGCCACGTGGGTGTGCAGGCCGGGGTCGCCGGCGCGGGAGTCGCGGTGGGTGAACGCGGTGGCGATCAGGCCGCGGACGTCCACCTGGCGCACACCGTTGGTGCCCTGGCGGGTGAACAGTGCCTTGGACTCGATGAAGTCCAGGGCGTCCTTGATCGCCGCTTGGTGGGCCCGCTCGATCACCGCGGCGGTCTTGGGGTCGGCGATCGCCCACAGCACCGAGACGCTCTTGACCGGGGAGAAGGTCAGGTCGTAGCCGGCCACCGCGTTGGTCTTCGGGCGGGAGTGCTTGGCGATCGTGGCGGCGAGCTCGCGGGCGTCGGCCGGGTCGCGGCCGTGCTCGGCGCGGAAGAACTCCGCGGCCACCTCGGTGCGGATCTTGGCCCGGTCGGCCGCGGGGACCGGCCAGTCGCCGGGCGGGCCGGCGGCCTCGTTGAGGGCCGCGATGCGCTTGGCGACCTCGATTCGGAACGGGCTGATGTCGTTCTCGTAGACCTTGTACGGGGTGCCGAGGCGGACCGCGGTCTTGTAGTCGGCCTCGGTCGGGCGGCCGGCCTCGTCGCGGCCGATGCGCAGGTCCAGCTCCTTGGTCCGCTGGGTGGCCAGCGGGTGGTGGCCGGAGCCGAACAGGCTCTGCATGTGGTCGGCGGTGACGATGTCGCCGGCGTCGAGTCCCTCGATGCCCTCCATGCCCGATCCGAGCCACACGCCGGGCGTCTCGCCCTTCTCGGTGTAGTAGCTCGCCAGCCCGGTGTGGCCCTTGTCGGTGGCGTCCATCGCTGCGACCTGCCGGGTCAGGTAGTCGTACCCCGACCCGGCCGTCAGCTTGTGGAGGCTCATCGTCACGGTCACCTACGTGCGTGCGCGCGCGGCAGACGATCACTTTCGGCCGGATTTCTGGTGTGTTCTTTCTATTCGGCGAACCGAGAATGCAAGAGGTGTGTGGCACTTGATCGGCCGTGGAAATCTGGGGGGACGCTGAGGGGCGTGGGTGACGACTGGGGCGTCGGGCTCGGATCGGGCTGGCTGGATGGGTCGAGGGGAACGGGTTTGAAGGTTCCTGGGGTTCGGTGATCGCTCGGGCACGGCGGAATGTCGTAGGTGACTGTCAGAGTCCATGTCGACACGAGTGAGGACCGGGTGAGTCAGCAGACGATCAAGCAGCAGGCGCGGCGTACGGCGCGGGAGATGGCCGAGAAGCGGCGGCGCGAGCGCGAGGAGCGGGAGCGCCGGGTGATCGACCTGGTCGAGCGGGTCATGGTCGCGATCGGTGAGCGTGACGCTGCGGTGGCTGAGACCGAGAAGCGCGCGGGTGAGGCGCTGCGGGAGTTGACCGAGCGCGAGGGCCTGTCCCTGAGTGAGGCCGTCGAGTGGTGCGGCGAGACCGTGAGTGTGCGGGAGGCCACGCGGCTGCGGCGGCTGGCCAGTGAGCCCCAGGCCAAGGACGGCGGCGGCGAGCAGGGCGGCGACGGCGCGGCCGCGCTGGCGGCTGCGGGGAGTGGGGGAGCGGGTGGCGGTTCGGCGGCTGGATGACGCCGGCCTCGCGGCGGTCGCGGCAGCGATCGCCGATCCGGCGGTGCTCACGCGGTACCGGGCGAAGGTCGCCACGGTGCCGGGCAGTGAGTGCCTGTGGTGGACGGGCGCGGTGGCCGGTCGGTCCGAGCGGGAGCGCACGGACGGCGGCGGTCATGGCCGGTTCTGGTACGCGCCGGGGCGGGTGATCATCGCGCACCGGTTCGCGTACGCGGTCATGCACGGTGTGGACGCGCTCGCGGAGGCGCGGCTGCTCGGGCATCGGTGTCACAACCCGCTGTGCCAGCGGATCGCACCCGATCACGTCGTGGTGTCGAGCGCGGCGCAGAACCGGCGTGAGTGGTCGGTGCAGCGGCGGCTGCCCTACAGCCCGCTGGCCGACCCGCGCGGGCCGCGACGGCGGGCGCGGGAACTGCGCGACCTGGCGCGTGAGGACCCGCAGCTCGTAGCCGACGACCTCGCGCGGCTCCAGGAACTGCTGGGGGAGCAACTGACCCTGTGGTGACCAGCCGGACGCAGAAGGCCGCCCGCACCGTCGATGGTGCGGGCGCCCTCGCGGTTGTTGGTCAGGCTGGCTCGCCGTCGAGGAGTCGGCCGAGCGTCTCCCACAGGTCGAGGTAGCCGTCCGCGTCCTCGGGTGCCTGCTCGCCCCACTTGGCGTGCAGGTGGCGGATGCGGTCGAGACGATCGAGGCGGTCGGGCAGCGCGGTGCGGGCGGCGGCCATGAACTCCACGTCGGGCGCGTGCTCGGGAACGTCGCCCCCGCGCGGGTACTTCTTGATCCCGAGCCGCTGCCAGTGAGCACCGGCGTAGGCGACGAGGATGTTGTCCGGGATCAGGGCGTCGGCGGCGGTGGCGCGGATCTTGTCGCCGTGCGGAGTCCACGGGCCTGGGGTGGCGCGGGACTCAAGGGCGCGGAGCGTGGCGTCGTCACTCATGCTGGCTGGTCCTCTCGGTCGGTCGCGTCGGCGCGGTCGAGCCTTGTGGACGCGGCCGCGACGACGGCGCTGATGCGGGCAGCCAGCGCCCGCAACTCGGCAGGCGTGCCCTGGATCGCCACCACGTCGTCACCGGCGAGCGTCAGGACCGGTTGGCGGTGCTCACCGGCTCCCACCCAGTCCTCGCCGCGAGTGAAGACCTGGAGGCTGGTCTCGCGGGCGGCCAACCACTCGATGTGCGCGCTCACGGGGTCACCTCGGCGGGTGCGGTGCCGATGAGGCGGCGGAACGCCTGCACGTCGGCCTCGAGAGAGAACAGGCGTCGGCGGTGCTGGTCGTTCTCGGCCGAGACCTCGGTCAGGACTTCGGCGAGGGCGTCGAGGAACGCCACGACGGCGTCGGCGGTGACCGTCTCGCCCATCGCGGTCCACGGCTTCGGGACGCGGCTGCTGGCGGCGTACGGCATCTTCATCATGGCGGCGAGGATGCGGCGCTGGTCGCGCTCGCTGATCACGGTGCCGGTCGGGTCCGGCTGGGTCTGCTCGGTCATCACTGCTCCTGTTCGGTGGTGCGGGTGGCGTACTCGGCGTGCAGGGCGTCCAGTGCCGTGGCGACGCTGGACAGGGCCGCGTCCAGGTGGGCGCGGGCGGTCTCGGGAGTCCAGCGGCGCACGTCGCGCAGCCGGTGCTCGATGACGATCAGGTCCGACGTGGTCTCGCTGAGGGTGTGCCGGTCCTTGGCCGCGCTGGCGGCGATGTCGGCGGCGTTGCCAGCCGGGGTGGTGTCTCGCTTCGCGATGGTGACGAACTGGTTGAGCGGCAAGGGTGCGGGGGCCGAGGACTGGGGCTGCGATGTGGACTTCGCGTCCGGCGCGACCGGGCTCATCCACCCTCACGGTGGTGATGGGGAATGCGATGCCGGTGTCGGGGTCGACCAGGGTGTCGGTGGGCCGGAGATCCCATGCGCGGACCTGCTCGGTGGCGAGGCCGGTGTGAGTGGTGGTGTCGGTCATGGCTCCTCGTTCGGTTGGGCCGGCGGCGGGCCGGACTCGGGTCTCGGCCCGCCACCGGAGGAACTGGGGTGACGGTCAGGCCGGGGCGAGCGCGGTCCAGGCGCGGCGCTTGATCCGGTCGGGGTCGTCGCTGGTGAGCACCCGCGTGGCCCGGGCCATCTGCTCGTCGCCCTTGGTGCGGACCGGGGCGTAGTGGTCGACGTACTCGGCCACGGCCTGGTAGCCGGCCCACGCGGTGTCGCGGATGCCGGCCTGCGTCTCGGCGTCGGCGAAGAGCCAGTGCAGCCGGGAGCGGCGACGGCGCTCGGTCTCGCGGACTCGCTTGGTCGCGCTGGCCTCGGCCTCGCCGAACGTGGCGTCGATCAGGGCGTCGAACACGGCATCGGTCATGGACTGCTGGATCAGCCGCTCGGCCTCGGCCTGGAACGCGTCGACGTAGGTGAAGGTCAGCCCGAGCGCATCGCGGGCGGCCTGTACGGCGGCCTTGGCGTTGCGGGTGTGCCGGATCGAGAACGACGACTCGTGGTTGCGCAGGGCCGCGCTCTGGGTGTTCGCGCACACGACGCGGACCGGGGTGACGAGGATGCGGAACGCGCTGGACCCGTCGTGGCTGTTGAGTGCGGCGATGTTCAGGTCGACGCGGTCGGTGCCGCCGACGGTGAGCGAGTTCGGCAGCTGCATCGTGATGAACACCTGCCGACCGCCGCGCAGCGACCCGGCGGTGTCGAAGATCGCGCCGGACTCGTCGGCCAGCAGGTTCAGGAACTCGGCGTGGTCCTCGTTCTGCAGCGGGGTGTAGCCGCCGCCGACGACGCCGAGCGCCTCGGGCTCGCCGGTGAACGGGTTGGTGCGCACCGTGGCGAAGCCGGGGACCTCGATCGCGGTGACGCCGCCCTCGCTGACCTCGGCGGTGGTGAGCGGCAACTTGCGGACGTCCCAGCCGCCCAGGTGGCCGAGCGTCATGGCCTCCTCGGCGGTGAACGCTCGGTCGCGGACGGTGGTACCCAGGCGGTGCCAGGCGTCCTTGCGGGCGAAGACGGCTGCGGCCTGCGAGCCGTGGGTCTCGATCTCGTGTGACATGTCGGGGTCCTCCCGGTAGCGGATCAAACGAACTGAGTTCATTCTATGGTTTCTATTCCACTGAGGGCGGTTCTCCACAGGAAGAACCGCCCTCAGGTGGGGGGTGGGGGAGTGCGACCCGGTTAGGCGGCGCTGTCGCTGGCCTCGTCGTCGCTGGCCTCGTCGTCCGGCTCGTCGCTGCCGGTGCTCGTCTGCGGCTCCTCGCCGAGCAGGATCCGCTCGACCTCGCTGGGCTGGTAGCCCCACTCCACGAGCGCGCCGAGCACGCGGGCGTCCCATGCGGTCGGGTTGCGCCACGAGTGCTTGCCGGTCGTGGCCTCCCACGCGGCGATGACGGCGGCGAGCGTGGTCATGGTCGCGGCCTTCGGCGTGCTCGCTTTGGCGGCGATCTTGTGGCACTCGTCGTGCCCTGCGCCGTAGTAGCCGGTCGGACGGTCGACGCCCAGCAGCGTGAACAGCATCGGGTGCCGGTGGTCCATGGCCTTGCTCAGCGAGTGGTGGCCGGTGACGACGGCCTCGCAGATCAGGGCCTCGGCACCCTTCGGGGCGGTCTTGCGGGCGACGAACGTGGCCAGCCACTCGCGGCGCACCGTCTCCGCGCTCGCCCAGGCCTTGTTGTTGGCGATCACGCGGCGGCGCTCCTCGCGGCGGACCTCGGCCTGCTCCTCGCTCTCGCCCTCGTCGCTGCTGTCGGCGCTGGTGCTGCCGGAAGTGCCGCGACGGCGCAGGCCGGAGGCGGCGAGGTCGGTCACGACCCACACCGGCACGTACTGCTGGTAGGGCTCGGCGGGCTCGTAGTCCTCGTCCTCCGACTCGTCGCCGTCCTCGCTCTCCTCGTCGTACTCGTCCTCGGGGTAGACCCACTCCTTGACGACGTGGACGCGAGCGCCCGGGACGTTGGGCCACTCCTCCTCGGGCAGCGGCTCGCCGTCCTCGGTGACCAGCCGCTCGATGCGCAGCACCTCGTCGGCCTCCTCGACCTCCTCGGCGCTCAGCACCGGCAGGCCCTCGGCGCGCAGCCGCTCGACCTCGGCGGCGTCGGCCTCCCGCTCTGCGGCCTCGTCGCGCAGCCGCTGGGCCTCGTGGGCGAGCGAGCGCCGCCACCGCTTGGCGTTCTCCAGGCGCTCGACGGCCTCGGGGTCGTGCTCGAACTCGGCGAAGATCGCGGCCTCCTCCAAGGTCAGGTCGCCGGAGTCGAGCCGGTTGCGGCTCTGGTCGGCCTTGGTGACCGCCAGGGCGGCGTTCACGGTCGGGCGGTCGATGCTGGTGCGCTTGGCGATCTGCGCGGCGCTCACGCCAAGCAGGGCCAGCTGCTCCACGCCCGCGACGATCTCGGCCTCGCGCATCCCGGCGCGGTGGATGTTCTCGACCATCTGGTCACCGATCCGGTCGGCGTCGGCGGGCTGGGGCACGACGCGGGCCGGGATCAGCCCGGTCGGGGTGCCGACCTCGGCGGCGGTCACGGTGCGGCGCTGGCCGCGCAGCAGGACGTACTGGCCGTCCTCGTTGCGGTAGACCGTGACGGCCTCCAGCACGCCGCGCTCCTTGATCGACTTGCGGAACTCCTTGTGGTCGGCGCGCAGGTCGGTCCGGACGTTGGTGCCGATGATGATGTCGGCGGGGTCGAGGTACAGGAACTCCTCGGTCTGGACGACCTCGGTGGCCTTGTCGGCGGCGGTGTCGGCGGGGGTCTGGATGGTGTCGGTCATGCTGCTGTCCTCCATGAGTAGAATAGAAAGAACTGACAGGACTAAGTCTCCCAACGGGGACCGACGCCTACCGGGCCACAGGGCGCGCACCTGTGGAAAGGTGGGCACCGGGTGAGGGTGGGGAAAACCCCGACCTCCCCGGGCGCGGACTCCGCTGTGGCTGCGCGGCGCAGCCGCACCTCGTAGCTGTCTGGACGGAAGGAATCGAGCGAGAGTGGGAACGGCTGCACACGGCCCCGCCCGGGAATGCAGCGGCGTTGGTGTTAGCCGCTGCAGCTCGCTGGCGATCGCGACCGGCACTCGAGGCAGGGGAGCGACCGCGTGACCAGCCAGACCACGATCCCGGTGGGCATCTACTGGAAGCCCGGCGTGTGGGACCTCGCCCGATCGGCCTACATCGCCGACCTGGACACCGACGCCGACTCGCCCGGCTCGTTCGTCGGATGGCTCGCCCAGGCGCTCGAGGTGCACGCCAAGCGCTCACCGCAGAAGCGGGCCGAGCTCGCGGCCGCCGGCGAGAACCATCCCGCCCTGGTCAGCGTGACCCGCAAGAGCTTCAACAAGAAGCACGACCTGCCCGCCTCGACCATCGAGGCGGTCGAAGACGCACTCGTGGCCGATCGCCAGGAGCTCGGCCGGATGGTGGCCCGCTCGGCGTTCGCCCAGGAGGCGGTGATCGCCGCGGTCGAGGACGCCCGCCGGCGGCTGGGACGCGAGCTCCCGCCTCCGCCGCAGAAGCTCAGCAACCGCCCGCCGCGTCGCCGGCCAGCACGGTAGGCCAGCGGGCCGCCGGCACCGTGTTGGTGTCGGTGGCTGCGTCTAGCGTCCTTCCCAGCGCCCCGACCCGGTACCCCGAGAGCCGGTCGGGGCGCTTCTGTGCGCTGTGGGGATGACCGGCTGCACGCGAGCTCGAGCAACTAGTTCGGCGGATGTGATCGCTGCCGGACCCCGACGGGACCTAGGTGACTGCGGGACCGATCAACGTCTCGCAGTCACCTAGGAGGAAGTCATGTCGACCACCGTCACCTTCGCCGGCAACCTGGCCGAGGCACCCGAGCTGCTCTACGCCCACGACAACAAGCCGTTCGTCAGCTGCCGGGTCCTGGTCAACCGGCGCGTGCAGAACGACCAGGGGGAGTGGGTCAACGACGAGCCCACCGCCCATAACGTCAAGATCTTCGGCTCCGCCGCCACCCACGTACAGGACAGCTGCGGATCCGGCGCCCCGATCTTCGTCCACGGCCTCGAGCGAACCGAGAGCTGGACCGACAAGGAGACCGGCGCGAAGCGCACCAAGGACGTCGTAGTCGTCGACAACCGGTTCGGCGAGGTCGGCGTCTCGCTCAAGTACGTCTCCGCGCGCATCGAGCGCGCCGTCCGCCCGGCCCAGGCCAGCTGACCGCGCGGAGGTTCCGATGGATCTCGTCGTACAGTCCCCGGACGAGCTGCTGGCCGCCGTACCTCATGTACTTGGCTTCAAGCCCGAGGAGTCGATCGTCTTGGTGCCGTTCCGGCCCGGGCTCCCGATCACCCGCGTCGACCTGCCCAGGACCGCCGCCGATCGCCAGGAGGTATGGGACGCCCTGAGCGGCCCGTACGGCCGCCACGCACGCCCCGGTGCCCGGCTGGCCATCCTCTGCTTCACCGAGGATCGGCGCAGCGCCGAGCTGGCCAGCCAGCACCTGTCCAACCGCCTGGAGACCGTCGGCATCACCACCCACATCCGGCTGTGGGCCGACGGCGAGCGATGGCGCGAGTTCAACACCGGGCAGACCGGGCTGCAGACCCAGGCGACCGCCGAGCGGATCGCGGCCGCGACCGTGCTCACCGGCGCCGCACAGCCCGCCGCCAGCCGGGCCTCGCTGGCAGCCTCCATGGTCGGCGATCGCGAGCCGATCGCCCAGCTGCTGCCTGCGGCCCGGACCGCGGCCGCGGCCAGCACTCCCGCCCTCGAGCGTGACTGGGCGCTGGACCGTCTCGAGCAGTTCCACGCCGACGGCAACCGGCTCTCCGACGTCGACGGCGCACGGATGCTCGTCGCCCTGGAGACGATCGGGACCCGCGACGCGCTGTGGGAGGACATGAGCCGCGAGAACCACACCTCCCACATGGCGCTGTGGAACGACCTCACCCGCCGCGCCCCTGACGAGGTCCGCGCGGCGCCGGCCTCGATGCTCGGCTTCGCCAGCTGGCTGCACGGTGACGGCGCCAAGGCCTGGTGCGCACTGGACCAGGTGCCCGTCGACCGGCCCTACTCCATGGCCGCCATCGTCGCCTCGGCGCTGCAGAACGGCATCCACCCGCGCGAGTGGGACCGGTACCAGACACAGATGCGCGATCTCGCCGCCGAGCTGGACGAGTCCTTCTTGCCCAAGCCGCCTGCCCAGCAGCGCGACCTCCCGCACACGCCCGCCCCCGCCCGCCCAGCCCCGGGCCGCTGAGGAGAACACCGCGATGAACCACGACAACGACGACACCCCGGCGGCCCAGCCCAGCGCCACCGAGCGGCAGCTACGCCGCCTGATGGTGCCCGAGCCCGCGGCCTACGCCCCCGAGAAGCGCCTGGACGTCATCCACGAACCCGACCTCGATCTGCTGTGGGGAGGTCAGGAATGACCACGCACGACGACGTCGACGCCGCGGCGGCCGACCGGGCCGCGCGCGTCAAGCTCAGCAGCGTCATCGAACCCGGAGACCTCCGTGTCACCGGCCTCGTCAGCGAGCTCGGCGCCACCAAGGTGCTGGACTACCTCGAGGCCGCCGGCGACGTCGAGCGCCACTGGGCCTTCCCCCTCGGGCAGGAGCTCGGCCGCGTCGATCCCGACCAGGTGCGCGAGCAGGCCGCCGCCCGCGGCATCCGCTTCATCCTCCCCGGCGACGCCGAATGGCCTACCCAGCTCGGCGCACTCCAGAACGCCGGCGCCCTCCACGAGCGCGGCGGCGAACCAGTCGGCCTGTGGTCCGCGGATCACACGACCTGTGCCAGCTCGCCGGCAACGCCGTGGCTGTCGTCGGATCCCGTGCCGCCACCAGCTACGGCACCCAACAGGCAACCGAGCTGAGCCGCGACCTCGCCGCCATGGGCCACACCGTCATTAGCGGTCTCGCCTACGGCGTCGACCAGGCCGCACACCGCGGCGCCCTCCTCGCCGGCGGCCCGACCATCGCGGTCATGCCGGGCGGCGCGGACCGCCCCTACCCGACCGCACACGCTCCGCTGCTCGAGGCGATCGCCGAACGCGGCCTCGTCGTCTCCGAAGCACCCCCAGGCGCCGCGCCGACCCGGACCCGCTTCCTGGCACGGAACAGGATCACAGCCGCCCTCGCCGAGGGAACCGTGGTCGTCGAGGGAGCCGTACGCAGCGGAGCGCTCAACACCGCCCACTGGACCGCCACCCTGCACCGGCCCGTCATGGGCGTCCCCGGCCCCGTCACCAGCGCGGCATCCGCCGGGGTCAACCAGCCGATCCGTCGCGGCTCGGCCACCGCGGTAGCCAACGCCCAGGACGTCATCACCGACGTCATGATCCACGCGGCCCGGGTAGCCGGCGGAGCCGAGCGGCTCGACGAGTCCTTCGTGCCAGAGCCCCGTGGGCTCCCGCAGGACCACGTGCAGGGCGTGGTGGCTCCGGCCGTCGCGGCTCGGCGCTGAAGACGCCCTTGTGGATAACTCACTCACGGCCATGGCGCTTGCCTACGCTGCTGGATGCCCCCTGGCCCAGCGGCATCGCCCCGGCCGCTCTCGGAGGAAGGAGCAAGGACGATGGATGTTGTGATCGGGCCGCCCGATGCTCGGGTTCGCGTCGACTGGATCTGGAACGTTGGCGTCGAGCGAGTCCTGGTCGGCCCGCCGGACCTACTCGGATGGGCGGCCAGCTGACGCGCGGGCAGCGTCAGCGGGGCCGCCCCTGGTTGCTTGGCCCGGTCCAGTTCGGATCGACCGGGACAGGGATCAGATCCTCGATCCGCAGCCAGTCCATCTTGACGACCGGCTTGAGGGCGGCGTCGTCGTGCCAGACGACCAGGGCCTCCCAGCGACGGCCCTCGCGCTTCCAGTCGAGGATGAGTCCTCGGGACGGCTTGAGGCGGCCGGTGTTCCGGATCAGGACGAACCGCACGTCGCCGTACGGCCGCCACGCGTCGTTCTTCGGCGGGTTGGCAGACACGACCGTACTCACTCGGTAGTCAGGGCGAGCCAGGCCAGTCCGGGCTGTCCGCGGGGGCAACACCACCCGCTACGACGGTGGCCCCCCGACGGTCGTCGCGGGCAGAACGCTCAGCAGCCGCCGCCGCAGGGGGAGCGCCTCGGCGTCGACCGGTACGTCCTCGGACGGATGCCGCCCGATGTCGTCAAGCACGGGCGCCATCGACCGCTCGAAGAGGAGGAATACGAGGCCGTTGCCGTAGGCGATGAGTAGGAGTGCCACCGCGTAGAGAACCGGCGCGCCCCACCACGGCTGGCCCAGGTAACAAATCGCGGCGAGTGCCCAAGCCAGGCTGATGAGGAACGGGTAGCCGCCCTTCCAGGAGAGGCTGAGAAGTTGGTAGGGCGCGGAGGCAGCGTCCCGCCACGCCACCATCGAGAGCTCGTGGTCGCGGCTGCCGCCGATCCATGCGTCGACCGACTCCAGTCCGCTCCGCAGTCGACGCAGGGTCAGCAGGGCATAGACCTCCTGGTAGACCGCAGTCGCTGCAATCGCGACCAGGAGCTGCGCGATGGACATCGGCACGAAGAGAAGCAGGGCGGGCACGAAACCCGCGAACACCAGATGCTCCAGGTGCAACACGGTCGCGAGAGCAGCGAGGGGGTTACGGCGTCCCGTGCGTCGGTAGAGCCGTTCGAACAGCATGGTGTGTTCTTCTTCAGGTTCGCGGCC
Organism: Nocardioides aquiterrae; assembly: GCF_039526625.1. Lineage (NCBI taxonomy): Bacteria > Bacillati > Actinomycetota > Actinomycetes > Propionibacteriales > Nocardioidaceae > Nocardioides > Nocardioides aquiterrae. Next base: position 273,099 of record NZ_BAAAJE010000002.1, on the reverse strand, counting down.
CCGATGAAACTCTAGGCGGGACGGTCGGTGGCCGGGGTGCAGAACGCGTATTCGGTGAAGTTGCTCATGACGTCCTCGAGGTCTCCTCGCGCCTCTGCAGATTTCGACTGCCCAAGCCGTTGGCGAGGGCGTTGATCACGACAGAGATCTGTGTGGGAGGCATCGCCGAACCGGTGCGCGAGGCAGTCGGCGTGCTCGTGAGCGACTTCGGTGAGGGCGTCTCGCGAGACCTGCCGGCGTTGTGCAAGCTCCGTCAGGAGGTAGGGCGTTTGTGGGAGGCGTGCGCGCGGGCTCGGGCAGGGGCCGCGGAACTCAGTAGGGCTTGAGCAGCAGGTCGGCCCGTCCTTGCTGACGGATCTCGAGGAGGATGGTTGCGACCGCCACCACTGCGAGCGCGATCCGGATGCGGCGCGGGGTCCAGGCGATGTGGACGTTGAGCCAACGGCGGCCGAGTACGCCGATGAGGAGCCGGGCCAGCGCCGCCGCGGCCGCGAGTGTTGCGAGGATCCCGAGGGGGTTGTACCTCCAGGCTTCGGTCAGGTTCCCTTGGGCGGTCAATCGGGCGGCTCGGGTCCCTCCGCAGAGCGGGTCCATGATCCCCATCCGGTGGAGGGGTCCATGCAGGTCGACCGGCGGCAACCCGAACACGGCCATCGTGGCCGCGGCCGCGAGACCAAGTAGGCCGATGACTGTCACGATGCGCAGTTCGTCGACCCCGGACCATGCGATGCTGATCGCCGCACGCTCCTGCACGGGCGCCTTCTGTGCCTCCACGCCTCTGCTCCCTCGGGTCGACACGCCGGATTTGGTCGATATTCCGGATCTTACTATGGTGAATAGTAGAGCCCGGTGGTCCTCCACCTGATGGTGGGTGCCCGGCTCTTCCCCGTTACGGGCACCCACCATTCCACTCGCCTGGGCAGGGTCATGCGTTCGGCGACTGGAAGGGGAAAGCGTGGGCCGACATCGCGCGGGCGGTTCCGGCAAGGACACCGCCCCCTATGTCGGCGCGGGCAAACGCAAACGGGTTGCTGACCCGCCCCCGCGCCGGACCTCCGGCCGGCACAAGCACCCTGGTCGACGCGTCGCCGCGCCGAGAACGGCTCCGGCGATACGGCTCGCCGGGGTGGCCACCGTCGCGGGCGCCGTCGGGCTGACAATCGCTGCCAGTGGCGTGGGTTCGGAAACTCCGGTTCACGAGACCGCAATGACGGCCGGCGTTCGCCCGGAGTCGCCTCCGCGGCGTGACCCAGCAGTGAGCCGGTCCGCCCAGCGTGCCGATCTGCCCGACACCGATGCTGAGATCTCTCGGCTCGTTGCGCAGCGGGCGCAAGCATTGCGAGGCGTCGAGCGGCAGGCGCGGCAGTATGCGCGAGAACTGGCGTCCAACCGCTGGGTGCTGCCGATGGCGTCGTACCGGTTGACCGGCACCTTCGGCGAGACGAGCTACCTGTGGAGCACGGTCCACACGGGCCTCGACTTCGCAGCCCCTGATGGAACCGACATCCGCGCCGTGGCGGCTGGCGAGGTGACGGATGCGGGCTGGGCCGGCTCGTACGGCTACCGCACCATCGTCGAGCTCGACGACGGCACCGAAATCTGGTACTGCCACCAGTCGAGCATCGGGGTGGCCGTCGGTGACCAGGTGGCGCGCGGCCAGGTGATCGGCGATGTAGGCAGCACCGGCAACGTCACCGGACCCCACCTGCACCTGGAGGTGCGGCCCGGTGGCGGTGACCCGGTGGATCCGGCCGTTGCTCTTGCCGAGCACGACGCTGCTCCGTGAACCGTTGCGCCCCTACCTTCGACTATGTGCGATGTAGGCGCGCCGCAGTGCACGGGAAGTCGGTGAAAGTCCGACGTGGTCCTCGCCACTGTGACCGGGAAGTCCCTCCTCACCCAAGCCACTGGCCCTGTCGGGCTGGGAAGGCGAGGAGCCGGCGTTGATCCGGAAGCCAGGAGACCGGCTGCGGCATTTGTCCACGAGGTTCATGGAAGAGAAGGGGTCACGATGACCAACCTCACCACTGCCGCCACGACCGTGCCGGCCTGGGCTTGGCTGCTTGCCGCAGCCGCCCTGTTCACCCTGTTCATGCTCACGCAGGAGAACGGCGCCCTTCTCGGCGCCGCTCAGGGCCAGTACCTGCACGAGCTCACCCACGACGCGCGCCACGCTCTTGGCGTCCCCTGCCACTGACATGGGGTTCCTGGATCTGCTCCGCCGCGGCGCCGCGGCCGGAGCCGCAGCCGGCTGCGCCGCTGCTCTGATGATGTGGCTCGTCGTCGAGCCTCTGCTCCGCAAGGCCCTGGTCATCGAGGATGCCCGCAACGCACGCACGATGTCGGGCCATCGGATGAGCGAGATGGAGGAGCCGTTGGTCTCCCGCACCGGTCAGGTGCTCGGCGGCATGACCACCGGACTCATCGTCCGCCTGATCTTCGGCGTTGTGTTCGCGATCGTGTTCGGCAAGGTCCGGCACCGGCTCCCCGCGACGACCGACTACGGCCGCTCACTGATGCTGGCCCTGCTCGGCTTCGGTGTCTTCACGCTCGCGCCCGCGCTGAAGATCCCAGGCAATCCGCCCGCAGTGGGCGACCCGGCGACCGTGGGGCGACGGACGCTGATCTACGTCCTGACGATCCTGATCGCCCTGGCGTTGGTCCTGGCGGCGTTCGAGCTGGACAGGTTCCTCGCCTCGCGTCACCTGAGCTCGCCGGTGCGCACCACGCTCGTGGTGATCGCGTTCGTCGCGGTGGCCGGGACCGTCTTCGCGCTCACGCCGGGCACGCCGGACAAGATCGCGAGTGACATGCCTGCGAAGCTGATCTGGGACTTCCGGATCGCCTACCTCGCGCAGCTGGGCCTGATGTGGGCCACGCTGGGCATGGTGTTCGGCCTGCTCGTCACGCCACGCCGGCAAGGGGCGGCGGCGGCCGGTGAGGTCTCCATCGCGTGAGCCCACGGTCACGGTCTGCCGTGACTGTTGCTGCGGGAGCACCCGCAAGCATCCGGGCGTCGACCACGACGCCCATCTGGAGGCGCTGCGAGGCGGCATCGCCGGCTACGGCCGGATCGTCGTCTCGCAGTGCCTCCTGGCGTGCGATCGCTCCAATGTCATGGTGGTCACTCCTGCGCCCGCGCTGCGTCGCGCCGGCGCAGGGTCGGTCTGGTTAGCGGAAGTTCTCACCACAGCACACATTCACGCGGTCGTCGCCTGGATCCGTGCCGGCGGACCGGGTGCGGCCCCCATCCCTGCAGAGCTCGCCGCGCTCCGGTCGGACCGACCGGCGCTGCTGCCCGCAGGCAGCTGCGGGATCGACTGAGCCCGGGGGCCTCGAGGGCCGCCTGGTTCCTTCTACTTGCCGGCGTAGGAGTGCAGGCCTCCGCCCCAGAGGTTGATGCCGACGAAGTTGAACAGCAGGGCTGCGAACCCGATGAGGGCGAGGAGCGCGGCCTTGCGGCCGCGCCAGCCGGCCGTGGCCCGGGCGTGGAGGTACGCGGCGTAGGCGACCCAGGTGATGAACGCCCAGACCTCCTTCGGGTCCCAGCCCCAGTATCGGCCCCACGCGTACCTAGCCCAGATCGGTCCCGCGATCAGCGCGGCGAAGGTCCACACTGGGAACCCGAATGCGTGCACCCGATAGGAGAGCCGGTCGATGGTTTCCGGCTCCGGGAGCCGGGCGGCGAGGCCGCTGCGGCTTCTTCCGCGGGCCTCGGCGCGGGACTGGAAGAGGTACAGGCAGGAGGCCAGCGCGCCTACGGTGAACGCTCCCGTCGCCAGCAGCGCTGCGGTGACGTGGATGTAGAGCCAGTAGGAGTGGAGTGCGGGCACGAGCGGACCGGCAGGGATGTCCAGCAGCAGAACCGCGATCATCAGCAGTACGACCACGAGGCCGGTGACCGGAAGGCCCAGCCAGCGGATCGGCTGGAACCGGAGTAGCACCAGGTAGGTGGCGACGGTGGCGACGCAGCCGGTGATCGTGAACTCGTACATGTTGCCCCACGGCACCCGGTCCGCGGCCAGGCCGCGGGCGACCATGCCGGCGGCGTTGAGCGCGAAGCCGATCACCGTGAGTGCCACTCCGAAGCGGCCCGCGAAGTCCTCGCGGTAGGAGATCCCTGTCGACGCCGCGGCGTCCTGACCAGCGTCTGCGCCTCCGACGGCGATGAGGTCGCGGTCAGGTGCCGGCGCTCGGTGCAGTGCCCATTCGGCGATGTGGGCCAGCAGGGCGAGGCTGTAGACGAGCGCCGCGAACATGATGGCGGTGTTGCTGAACTGGGCGTACTGGATGCTGCTCATGTGGTTGCCTTCTGAATGTCGGCGAAGAGATCGGTGAGTGCCTGGTCGAGGCCGTGGCCCTCGAGGCGGTCGAGCCCGCCGAGCTCGATCTCGGAGCCGTTCTCGCTGCGGCGAGCCCGGAGCCAGATGCGTCGTGGTCGGATGAAGAGGGATCCGAGCAGGCCCAGGAGTCCGAGTACCACGCCGCCGAGAGCGAACTTCTCGGCGGGGGTGGAGCTGATCTGGAGTCGCGACCAGCGGCGTAGGCCGTCGAAGGAGACCGTTCCCAGGCCGTTGGGAAGCTTGCGGGTCTGCCCCAGGGGGATGGTGAGGCTGAGCGGCTTTCCCGCATTGTCTGTGACGGCGGTCAGCTTGGACTTGTCGAGGACGAACACGTTCTGGGGGACACCAGATCCCAGCCCGAGATCGCCCTGGTAGACGGTCATGGACAACGTGGGGTTTAGCGCGTCCGGGAACTGTGAGACCGGCCCGGTCTGCTTGCTGTATGCGTAGGTCGGGAAGAACTGGGCGTCGAACCCGAGCTGCGCCGGCTTGGCATCGGGAACCTTCAGTACCCCCCACGACTCATAGGACGCGTCCTGCGGCATGAAGACCGTCGGCCCCGAGTACACCTTCTCGCCGTCGCCGTCGCGAACGGTGATGACGGGCGCGTACCCGTTGCCGATGAGGAACACGCTGGTGTCGCCGATCGTGAGCGGACGATTGACCTCAAGGGTCTGCTTCGCGGTGTCGGCGCCCGGCGACGACCGGTAGGACACGTCTGCTCGGAACGACGAGGGCTGCCCGAGCATCGGGCCGGAGGTCGTGAAATCGACCTTGAAGTCGTCGAGCGTGAAGCTGAACGGTTCCAGCGAATCCTCCCGGAAGAGCGGTCCGGGGGCGAAGTCGTCGTAGGACTGGCGGGCATTGGTGAACGTCTGTCCCGCCACCACGTTGACCGAGCCGCGGAATCCGAAGAAGTTGCCGACCGCGAAGGCGACCAGGATGACGACCAGGGAGAGGTGGAAGACCAGGTTGCCGGCCTCGCGGAGGTAGCCGCGCTGGGCAGCGACAGTGACGGTGCCGTCCTCGCCCGCTTGGGTGAGGACGCGGTAGCGCCGCCGGCGGAGCAGGGTGCGAGAGGCCTCGGCAACGTTGTCGGGAGAGGCGGTAGACGCCCCCGTGGTCGAGTGGGGCAGCCGGGTCAGGTTGCGCGGCGCGCGCGGCGGCGGGGCGGTCGCGGCTCGCCAGTAGACCTTGAGCCGCGGCAGGATGCAGCCGACCAGGGACACCATGAGCAGCAGGTAGATCGCGCTGAACCACGGCGAGCTGTAGACGTGGAACAGGTCCAGCCGCTCGTAGACCGGCGTCAGCTTGGGGTGCATCTGCTGCCATTGGCGCACCGCGTTCGGATCGACTCGGTCCTGCGGGACGAGGGACCCCGGGATCGAGGCCAGGGCGAGCAGCATGAGGAGGATCAGGGCGGTCCGCATCGAGGTCAGCTGGCGCCATGCCCATCGGGCCAGCTCGACGGCGGTCAGCGTCCCAGGGGCAGGGGGAGGCTCGGTCGGCTGCGTCGTCAGCGGCGTGTCGAGGGTGTCAGTCATGGACCGGATCCGTGACCTCAGCCTCGAGTTCCGCACCCGACGCCTTGGCGCGGCGGGTCGCCAGCACGAAGTACGCCGCAGCGGCGGTGAACACGATGATGCTGGTCCACACGTTCAGGCGCAGTCCGAGGACATGATTCACGGTGTCGATCCGCAGGTACTCGATCCATCCGCGACCAGCGGTGTAGCCCATGACATAGACGGCGAACAACCGGCCGCCGGTGATCTTGAACCGGGCCTCGATCCAGAGCACGAGCCCCACGACGCCGACGTCCCACAGCGACTCGTAGAGGAAGGTGGGGTGGAACGTCGCGACGTTCTCGTAGCCGTCCGGACGCTCATCGGGGCTGATCTGCAGTCCCCACGGCAGCTGCGTGGGCCTTCCGAAGAGCTCCTGGTTCCACCAGTTCCCCCAGCGGCCGATCGCCTGCGCCAGCGGAATGGCGGGTGCGAGCACTGCGGCGATCTCGCCGAACGGCGCGCCAACTCGGCGGGCGCCGATCCAGGCCCCCAAGGCGCCCAGGGCGATCGCGCCCCAGATGCCTAGCCCGCCATTCCAGATGTAGAGCGCCTCGATGGGTCGGCGTCCCGCGCCGAAGTAGAGCTCGGGGTCCGTGATCACGTGGTAGAGCCGACCTCCGACGATGCCGAACGGCACCGCCCACAAGGCGATGTCCTGGATCGCTCCCGGCTTACCGCCTCGTCGTACCCACCGCCTCTCCGCCAGCCAGACCGCCGCGACGATGCCGGCGATGATGCACAGCGCATAGGCGCGCACCGGGAAGGGCCCGAGATGCCAGACGCCCTCGCTCGGGCTCGGGATGGACAGCGCAGTCATGTCGTCGTCAGACCCGCGGGTTGGGGTCCATGACGATGCCCCCGATGATCGCGATCACGATGGCCGCCGGGTAGCCGATCAGCAGGTCCTGCCAGCCCATCGAGATCGGGATCGGCCGCCAGCCCGCGTGCGCGACCAGGTGCTGGACGGCGACAAGGGCCGCCAGGGCGAACAACGACCAGGACGCGATGCGGCGCTTGCTCCAGTTCGACAACTGTTTGTCGACGTCGCTCTTCCTGGCACGGCGACGGATGCTCGCCATGACGCACTTCCTCTCCTCAGGCACAAACTCCTAAGCAGAATAGTAGGCGCGCGCGAGCGTTCGTCCACGGGCGTGTGTTGCGGTCGACTCCACTCAACTATCAGGCATAGTAGCCTGGTGACTGGTGATACGCATGGGACCGATGTGACTGGCACTGCGCTGGGCCGACGACCGGTGGTGAAGGGTTTGGCTGGGATCGCCTTGGCCGGAGCAGGCGCTGCGGCGGTCAGGCTGACCTCCGCTGGCAGCGGTCGGGTTCGTCCTGATGGCGCGCTTGAGCTCTCGACCCACGTCCAGCAGGGAATGGACACTCTCGAGGTGCCGGTGTCGACGGCGGGCGTGCGGAGCGTCGGCCCGTCCACGTGGCGCTCGGGGCAGCTGCCGGCGACGCCCTTCACCATGGTCGGCTTCGTCTGGTCCGCCGCGGCCACGCGGACGCCCAAGGTGCAGGTGCGCACCCGCAAGGACGGCCAGTGGAGCCGGTGGTGGCCACTGCCGACCGCTCACGCACTGCCCGGTGCCGCGACGAGCGACCACACCGGAACCGAGCTGGTGTGGGTGGGCCGCTCCGACGGCATCCAGTTCGAGATCGCCGGGGTCCTCGCCCCGGCGATGAAGCTGGTCCTGCTCTATCCGAAGCCGCTGGCCAGCGACGGGTCGATCCCGGAGGTGGGTCCCGCCGGAGCCGAGCTCCCCTCCACGCTGATGTCCGGGCCGGCCACCCCAACAGCACGGCTGCGGCCGCAGATCTTGTCGCGTGCCGAGTGGGGCGCAGACGAGAGCTGGCGCGACGGGGAGCCGAGGTACAACCACGCCTTCCAACAGGTTCATGTCCATCACACGGCCAGCAGCAACAACTACGAGCGAGCGGACGTCCCGGCGATGATCCGCGGCATGTACCGCTACCACACCTACAACCTGGGCTGGTCGGACCTGGCGTACAACTTCCTGGTCGACCGCTTCGGCCGGGTGTGGGAGGGGCGAGCCGGGGGAGTCAGGCGTCGCGTGCGGGGTGCTCACACCCTCGGCTTCAACGCCACCTCCGCCGGCGTGGCGGTGATCGGCAACTTCGAGATCGGTCAGGCCGGGCAGAGAATCACCGACGCCGTCGCCAGCGTCGCCGCCTGGAAGCTGAGCCGCTGGGACGGCGATCCGCTCGGCACGGTCCGAGTGACCTCGAAGGGAAGCGATCGCTTCGCGCCGGGGAGAACCGTCTCGCTGCCCGTGATCGACGGCCACCGCGACACCAACCAGACCGCCTGCCCCGGCAGCCACCTGTACGCGCAGCTCCCCACCATCAGGCGCCGAGCGCGAGTGCTCATGGACGATGCAGCCAATACGATGCTCAAGGTCCTCGAGCCCGGCACCGTCAGCGGCACGCCCGAGGTCGGCCAGACCCTCACGGCGTCGCCCGGCCGGTTCGACGCATCGGGTGCGACGGTCACCTACACGTGGCTGCGAGACGGCCAGGTCATTCCGGACGCCGCGGGTCGCACCTATGTCGTCTCCGGCTCGGACTTCCGAGCACAACTGGCGGTTCAGATCACCGCTGTTGCTGACGGCCGCTTTCCGGTCAACCAGGTCATCCCTGTCAGCGGCGCGATCGTTGCGCAGCCGCGTCTCCGGGTCACTGCCACGACGATCGAGCGCCGGGCACGCGTTGTCGTCACGGTCCTCCCACCGGCGGGCGTTACTGCCATCCCTGCCGGAGACGTGGTGGTTCGGCTCGGGAAGCGAGAGAAGATTCGGACTCTGGTCGACGGCGCCGCGAGCGTGCGCTTCCTGCGGCTCCGGCCCGGCCTCAAGGCCATCACCGCTTCCTACGGCGGTGGGGGCGGGTTCAAGCCCGCATCGGGGAGCACGAGCGTCACCGTGGGGAGTTAGGACGGCCACGCGTTCTTGTACCTTCCGCGCCGACCCCTGGGGGAGTCGGCTCACGCCATTCGGCAGATGCCTTCCCACGCGATGGCCACGGCGGGAGCGGCAGCCAGCGCCAGCGGGACGATCACCGCTGCGGCGATGCCGAAGCCAGCGACCGCCGCCGCGCCCAGGGGCAAGCGCCGCGGCCGGCCGCTCAGTCGGGACAGCCGGGCTTCGACGTCCTGGGCACTGGCAGCCAATGTGCCCGCCGGCGCGGGGAGGCACGCGAGCCGTGCCAGCGCATCGTGAAGCGGGCCAGGGCCGACACGGCGACGGGCGCCATCGTCGGCGCACAGCTCCGCGTAGAGCCGTACGAGCGGCATGGCCGCGCGGAAGGCGGGGAAGAGCGGCGCGAGCGTCCCGAACAGCGCACGACAGGCGACCAGCGCCGTGTGGTGCCGCTGACGAAGATGGGCGTGCTCGTGCGCCAGGACGGCGTCGAGCTCGCCTGGCCCGAGCGTGGCGAGCAGGCCGCTGGTGAGCACGATCCGGTGCCGTCGCCCGCCGATGCAGAAGGCGTAGGGCGTCTCGTGCTCGACAACCAACGCCCCCGCTACGACGTCGCGTCGGCCGACCAGGTCGAAGGCGGCGATGCGTGCGGTGCGCTCCCGGCGATCCGACACCGACGCCTGGACTGCGCACCACGCGGTCCGTGAGATCAGCATCAGGAACAGCGTCAGGCCGAACAGCGCGGTGAGTGTGCCGCCGGGGGAGGCGTAGCTGTGACGCAGATTCTCGGCGCACAGGCTGAAGAGCTTGGCCAGGTCGGCGCTGACGTGGGGGAAGGAGATGGCGAGCGCGAGGCCGGCCGCTGCGAGGGACAGCAGTACCGACACGGCTAAGGCCTGCCACGCGGCGATCGCCAGGCGGGGGGCCAGGGACGGCCAACGGGCGTCGCGCAGCCACCCGGCGCCGAGCGTTCCGGCGACTGCGGCGTACGTCGCCAGCAGGAGCGCGCTAATCACCGAGTGCCCGCTTCAACTTCTTGACCTCGGCCGCGGACATGGTGTCGAGGAATCGCAGCAGCGTGACCGAGGTGTCGCCACTCCCGCTGAGCAGCTCGTGCATCAGCTCGGCGGTGTGCGCGGCGCGGTCCTTGGTCGGCCAGTACCGGAACGCCCGTCCCTCACGCTGTCGGCTCACGACTCCCTTGCGGTGCAGGTTGTCCATGACCGTCATCACCGTGGTGTAGGCCAGCGGCGGGTCCCGGTCGATCCGCTCGAGGACGTCGCGAACTGTCAGCGGCTCGTCTGCCGTCCACAGGTGGTCCATGACCACGGCCTCGAGGTCCCCGAATGGGCGCATTTTCGTCTGACTCCTCTTCCTCATTCCCGCCGACGGGCAGGCGACCCTGCTAGGGCAACGGGTTCCACTTGGATCCGACCTGCTCGTACACGGTGGCACGATCGCCGTCGAGTGCTGCGACGACGAGCTTGCCGTCAGCAGTGTAGAAGGCCGCGCTGGTGTCGTCGGGAATCGTGGCTTGGGTCCAGGTCGCGCCTGCGTCGGTGCTGGCCTGTGCGTCGCCCATGCCGACAACGAACAGACTCTGTCCGCCCTCGTCGACGGCCACGGACATCGACCCCATGCCGCTGCCCATCGCGGCCCAGGTGCGCCCGCCATCGGTGGTCTTGACGGCGCCGTCCTGCATCGACGGTGCGATCGCGACGTCCGGGTTGGACGGATCGACCCACATCGTGCCCATGAAGTCAATGCCCTGCGAGCTGCCCTGCTCGAAGGTCGTCCCGCCGTTGGTGGACACTAGGACGCCCGCCTGGGGCGAGGCCACGTAGACCACGCTGTCCGAAGCGCCGAGGCCGTGAACGTCGGAGACAGGCAGGCCGGGGACCGTGTCGAATGTCAAGCCGTCGTCGGTAGAGGCGTACAGGCCCTCGTGCCCGCCAGCCAGCACCTTGTCGCCGGACTGTGCCCAGCCCATGACGTCCTTGTCGTCGAGCGACTTGATCTGCGTCCAGCCTCCGGCGGGGTCGCGGTACCCGGCTCCGCCGTGGCCACCGACAAACAGGCGGCCGCCAGCCTCCCCGACCGCATGCAGGTCGCCGCCGACCACGGGCCCCGAGTTGCTGGCACCGCTGGAGCCGCTGCTGGAGCGCTGGTTCAGGTACGTGCCCACCGCGATCACGAGAATGGCGACGATGAGAAGCGGCACCACGACCTTTCGGGCGCGAGGCGAAAGGCCGAAGATGCGATCGCTGCTGGGGCGGGTCATGCGAGTCCTGTCCTGTAGGTGCCCCGGTTTCTCGGCGCCGGGCTTCCGCCGTACTATCCACTACGCAAGATAGTAGATTCTCGAAGGGTGAGGGAATGCGGCGCAAGGCGCGCACGATCGTGGTGGTCCTCGTCATCGCGGCGACCGTTGGCGTCGGCTTGTGGCAGCTCCGCGAGCTCCGGTCGGAGGCTCGCAACACGGACGCCGGGGGAGGCGGGCTGACGCTCTACTCGGGAGACGACGGCATTCCCCTCCCGGACATCGAGGGCAAGACCATCACCGGCGAGACCCTGTCGCTCGAAGATCTCAGAGGTCATGTGCTCGTCCTCAACGTGTGGGGCTCCTGGTGCGCGCCCTGCCGTGCCGAGGCGCCGGACCTTGCCAAGATCTCGAAGGAATCCGCTCCGCGGGGCGTCCGGTTCGTCGGCATCGACGTGCGCGACAACCCTGCGGCCGGTCGGGCCTTCGAGCGCGAGTTCGGGATCACCTATCCCAGCTTCGACGACCAGAACGGACTCGTGCTGGCGTCGTTCACCGGCATCGTGCCGGTCAGCGCTGTCCCCTCGACCCTGGTCATCGACCGCGACGGCATCATTCGCGCCCGCAACATCGGCCGCATCGACGCCAGCACGCTGCGCGGCCTGATCGAGGACACGGAGAAGCTCGGATGACCCACGCGCTGTCCATCGGGACGACGGTCGCCTACGGGCCGCTCCTGATCGCCCTCCTCGTCGCGATGGTCGCAGGCACGGTCTCCTTCCTCAGCCCGTGCTGCCTTCCCTTGGTCCCTGGCTACCTCGCCTACGTCACCGGCGCCGCGGGCGCCGACGCCGCGGGCGATGTCCGCGTCCAGACCCGGTCGACCGCAGTGGTGGGGACAGCGCTCTTCGTCCTCGGGTTCGCCGCGGTGTTCACCAGCTATGGCGCCCTCTTCGGCACGCTCGGCGGCACCCTGATCCGACATCAGGATCTGCTCATCCGAATCCTCGGGGTCCTGACGATCTTCCTGGGCCTGATGTTCGCGGGCGCGCTGGGAGCCGTGCCCGGCTTGTCACGCACCTTCCGGCTCGGCTACCAACCCAAGGTCGGTCTCGCCGGTGCTCCGGTACTCGGAGTGATGTTCGGCATCGGCTGGACCCCCTGCATCGGACCGACGCTGGCAGCGGTGCTCTCCCTGGCGACCACAAGTGGCACGGCCGGCCGCGGGGCCCTTCTGTCGTTCGCCTACAGCCTCGGGCTCGGGATCCCGTTCCTCCTTGCGGCCTTGGGCATCAGCCGCGCCTTCCGTGCCTTCGCCTTCGCCCGGAAGCACGCGCGCGCCGTGATGCGGATCGGTGGGGCCATGCTGGTGACCCTTGGCGTCCTGGAAGTTACCGGCATCTGGAGTGCCTGGCTGGCGAGTCTGCGGACGTTGATCGGCACCTGGCAAGTGCCCCTGTGATGCGCGCCCGAGCCGCTCTGTTCCTGCTGCGGCACCCCATGGTTGCCGTCACGGTGGTGCTCGCCTTGTTCGCTGCGGCCGCGTTCGGTGCGTCGATGGCCTTCTCGCGGAATTCACCGCCCGCGGCTCCTCCTCCAGGCGGTAGCGATGCGCTGGTAGCGCCCTACACGCTGCCGCCGCCCACGGAGTCCCTCAGCAGCACCGAGGTCGAGCCCGCGCATCGGGCACTGCATGCTCTCGGCCGCGCGTGCAAACGCACGCCTGCGCGACGGGACCGCGGCCGCGTGCTGCAGCCGCTTAGGGTCATCGAGAACTTCGCGTCAAAACACCCCCACGCTGGCTTCACCATCGATGACGAGTCCGGCACGACACTGGCGCTGCTCATCGTTGTCCGGAGCGAACTGGAGGCCTGCGACCCCGCCCTGCTTCCGCGGATTGACGCACTAATCCCGTCGAAGTACCGGTCGTGATAGCTGCATTTGCAGTTGCCGCGGCGGCGGGTGATGTGCCGCGCGACAGTAGAGGGTTCCTTGCTGAGCCCCGGCTCGATTCAGTCGAGGTCGGCCAGCAGGTCTCGGCAGGCTTGCTCACATGCGCGGCACGCTTCGGCGCAGACACGGCAGTGCTCGTGCATCTCGGCGTGGCGGGTGCACTCGTCGCCGCAGCTCTTGCAGGCGGTGGCGCACGCCTCCAGGAAGGTCCGGGTGATGTTGGCGTCGTAGCCGGTGTGCCGCGACAAGATGTTGGCGGTCGCGGAGCATGCGTCGGCGCAGTCGAGGTTGCTGCGCACACACTTGGTCAGGTCGGCGACGTTGTCCTCGCTCAAGCAGGCGTCCGCGCAGGCCGTGCAGGCCTGAGCGCATTCGATCAGACTCTGGATCGTCTGGGTGAGCTTGGCGGTGTCGATGCCGCCGAGGTCCTTGGGATAGGTCTTCAGCATCTGCTCGACGGTGTGCACGGAACTTCCCCTCGTCGAATGGCGCTGGCGAACACGGACCGGGTGGCCCGCTCCCGCAGCGGTACCCGTAAGGGTGCGGCGTATTACGGCAGCACGCCTGTCGGTCCCGGCTCCGGGGATCAGTGGCCGGCCAGATCGACCCGGACCCCCGGGCCTGCTGGACATCATCGGCGCGGACATCACCGGCGCGGGGGACGCTCGGAGCTGTCCCGGGTCGGTCGCACACGTTCCGCCTCGGCGAGGGCAGCCTCGCTCGCGACCCCGATTGGCACGGTCGACTGCGGGGAGCTGCTGTGGTTCGCCTGTAGCGTCGGTCTCGGGACCGCTATCGAGGCGGCGCCACCATCGACGACGGGCCTGACAACAGGCTCGTCGTCGCTCATCGTGCTGCGGTCTGAGCGTCAAGAGCGCGAGGCTTTCCCTTCAGCCCAGTGTCAGAGCACTGATCGTGGGGAGTAGGGGTGCTGCTAAGAACGCTGTCACCAGCCGCAGACGAGGGGCGTTCGGGGAGCGGTCCGTTGTCCCGGCTGTCGTACGAACCCGGATGACTGCCGAGGTCGTCGCTGACAGCGGCGTAAACGTCTCCGAACTTCCAGCCCGCGGCTGGCGTGCTGCCCGCGCCCTGGCTCCCGTCGGTCTGGGGGCGCTGCTCGGGGCGGCGTTCGAGCCCTTGGCCGTGCCCTACGTGATTCCGGTCTGCATCGCGGGACTCGCGCTCACCCTGAGGGACATCACCGCGTGGCGCGCTGCCCGCCGCGCGACCGTCTTCGGCATCGCCTTCATGCTCACCACGCTCGCGTGGTTGTGGCCCTCGATCGGCATGGGCGCATGGCTCGCGCTGAGCCTCGTCCAGGGGCTGTGGTTCCTTCCCCTCGGCTGCGGGCTGGTTCTCGTCCGCCGGCTGCGTGCGTGGCCCGTGTGGAGTGCCGCGCTCTGGTCGGCCGTCGAGGTGCTCCGTGGGGAGTGGCCGTTCGGCGGCTTCCCGTGGAGTCGTCTCGGGATGGCCGTGGTGGACACGCCTTGGGCGCAGCTGCTGCCACTCGTTGGCATCGGCGGCACCAGTCTGCTGCTCGCTCTCCTCGGGTTTCTCCTCGCCGCGGTGCTCGAGTCTGCGACTTTGCGCGTCCCGTCGCGCAGGTGGGCGGTCGTCCTCGCCGCGGTGTTCGCGCTGACGGTCTTGCCGGCCGTACTGGCCGAGCTGGTCGACAGGTCTCGAACCGTGACCGTCGCGATCATCCAGGGCGGTGTCCCGGGCGACGGGAAGGATCTGGTCGCCCATCACCGTCAGGTCACCCGCAGCCAGCAGGTGGCCACCCAGCTGCTGGCATCCCGCGTGCGGGCGGGGGAGGAACCGGCGCCGGACCTGGTGATCTGGCCCGAGAACTCGACCGCCGTGGACCCGTTCGGCGACCCAGAAGCACGAAACGCGATCGAAGCCTCCGTCGAGGCGATCGGGCGACCGATCCTCGTCGGGGCGATGGTGGATGATGCGGACCCACGGCGCGTCCTCAACCAGGGGATCGTCTGGGATCCCGCTACGGGGCCGGGGGAGCGGTATACCAAACGTCACCCGGTCCCGTTCGGGGAATACATCCCCTTCCGGAGTGTCCTCGGGCGCATCAGTCCGCGGCTCGCCGAGATCCCGCGCGACATGATCGCAGGCGGGCCGCAACCGCCTGTTGAGGTTGCCGGGACATCGGTGGCGATGGCGATCTGCTTCGACGTGGCCTTCGATGACGTGCTGCCCGAGCAGGTTCGTGAAGGCGCCGACCTGGTCGTCGTTCAGACCAGCAACGCGATGTTCACCGGCACGGCTCAGCGCGCCCAGCAGTTCGGCATCTCGCGGGCCCGGGCCCTCGAGACCGGACGCAGCGTGGTCGTCGCCTCCACGAATGGGATCAGTGGCGCGATCGGTCCCGACGGCTCGGTGGTGACCCAGAGCCGCACGCGGGGCACCGAGGTGCTGGTGGCCGACGTCCCCCTCGCCTCCGGTGAGACCGTCGCGGTGCGGATGGGACCGATGGTCAGCGGCGGGTCGCTCCTGGTTGCGCTGGGTGCCGTTCTCGTCGGTGTGCGCCGGTGTCGGGCCCGCTGACTCTGGGGTGCGCGCTCTTACTTGTTCAGCGTGCGCTTGAGCTGTACGGCGCGGCCACAGGCGACGCGATCGTACGGGTCTGGTGGGGCACCGACGTTGTGGGTCCGTCTTCCCTTCGGTGACTGGCTGCAACGGAGAGGCGCGTCGCTGCCCGTGCCTCCCAGCCCTCTCTCGGACTGGGAGGCAGCGACAGCAGCGTCGGGTGGCCTGCGATGACCAGGCCGGTTCAGACCTGCGTTTCTGCGCCGCCCAAGTGCCGGGCGCGGCCTCAGAAGCGACCGTAGGAGCGGGCGACGTCCCAGATGGGCGCGTAGCGCACCTGGCCGCCCGAGGCAGGCGCCTCCCAGACCATGCCGTCGCCGGCGTAGATCGCCACGTGCGATACCGACCCGCCGGGCGAGTAGAAGATCAGGTCACCCGGGCGCAGGTCGTCGCCCGAGACCGGCGTCGCCGCTGCGGCCTGCTCCGACGAGGTTCGCGGGATCGACTTTCCTGCCTGCGCGAAGACGTATTGGGTGAAGCCCGAGCAGTCGAAGCCCGACGGGGTCGAGCCGCCGTAGACGTACGGGACACCTTCGAGTTGGCTCGCCTCGGCCAGGAGCTTCTGTGTGAAGCCAGTCGCATGAGCGGCCGATCCTCCGCCATCGCTCGAGGTGGGAGCTGCCTGGCGGGCGGATCCACCGCTGGTCCGCAGGGTTTGGCCGGGGTAGATCAGGGCGGGGCTGGAGATGACGTCGCGGTTGGCCGTGTAGAGGTCTCGCCATGTGCTGCCGACGTTCTGCGCGATCGAGCTGAGGGTGTCGCCGGACTGCACCGTGTAGGTGGAGTGCGCACTGGCGGGGCTCGTCAGGGCGGGGGCGGCAACCAGGCCGGCGGCGATGGTGCCGGTCGCCAGGGCACGTAGCCCGCCGCTGCGCTGGCACTCGGCACGGTGCCTGCCGGTAATGGCGCGGGGCACCAGGGTGGTGTCGCTACCCGCTCCGCGGGGGGCACGGTGCCGTCCCGGCCGGGGCTGTTCGGTACGAATGGGCGTGGGTACGAAAGACATGGATCCTCCGGACGCCTACGAAGTTAGCTGTCGGGTTCGGGCCTGGAGGTGCCCGGCCGCTCTGGGCGGCTTCACCCCGGAGGCGCCCGTCCTGCAGGCGCCAAAGTTGGGTTCTCCGCACCCGCCGTCGTCAACTGAAGGCAACGCACATCCAGCGCGGCGGGTCTCGGCGACGCCAGAGGTGCACCCGCCGGTTGGCGAGTCCTACGCACGGTAGTAGATGCGTCCTTGCCGCACAAATGTCACACCGCGAGGCAGCCAGGCATGGGCCAGATCGTGGAGTTGCTCGCAGCCGTCGCTCGCAGCCGTCCAAGGTCCGGCTCTCGACCGGGTACCGGCCCGCCGCACCCACCGCTCTCTGTCTCAGTTTGAGCTTCAGGGATGGTGGGTGAAGCATCGCTACCTGTGTGGACGGCCGGGGAATCGTCTTCAGGCCAGTGGGTCGACCCGACCAGTGCACGCGAGGTGACGGCCTTGCTCGGCCAATGACGCCGGCCTCACCGGCGGCCGCCTGCTATTGGGTGTAGCCCTCGGGAGCGGCGGCGAACTGCTGCGCGCAGGTCAGTGAGCAGAACCAGTGCTCGCGGTCATCGTGTCGGAGGAAGTCAGCGGCTGTGGCGTGGGCGACCCACATGCGGCACACGGGATCGACGCTGCCGGCCTGCCGGGCGGGGGAGAGCGAGATCGCGAAGAGCTCTTGGGGTTCGGCAACGTTGCGGAGTTCGAAGGTTCCGAGGGATGCGACGCCACGGCCGGCGGTGCGTGCCGCGTCCGCGACCACACGAGTCGCGAGGGTCTGTCCACCTCCTGCCTGACCCGCGACTCGCGCGGCAAGGTTGATCGCGGCTCCGAACATGTCTCCTGCGCGCTCGACCGCTGATCCATGGTGAAGGCCGGCACGCGCCAGCGGGCAGCCGTCGAGTTCGGCTGTGGCCTCCAGTACGCGTTCCACCAGGTCCAGGCCGGCGGTGGGATCGGGAGAATCAAGCGGAAGCTCGCCGCCGCAACACTGGTCGTCGCCGGAACGCTGACTCTCGCCGCGTGCGGAGGCGGGATGGACGGCATGAACATGGGCGACGACTCGTCGTCGAGTCCGTCCGCCACCGCGGACGCGTCGGCTGAGTTCAACGACGCCGACGTCACCTTCGCCAGCCACATGATCCCGCACCACCAGCAGGCCGTTGAGATGGCTGAGTTGGCCGATACCCGCGCGCAGAGTCAGGAGGTCAAGGACCTGGCCGCCCAGATCAAGCGCGCCCAGGGCCCCGAGATCGAGCAGATGACCGCGTGGCTCGATGCCTGGGGCCAGCCTGCGCCGTCGGACATGGGCGGGATGGACATGGGCGGATCGATGCCAGGGATGATGAGTGAGGACGAGATGGGCCAGCTCGAGGGAGCCTCGGGCGCGGAGTTCGACCAGATGTTCCTCACGATGATGATCAGCCACCACCAAGGTGCCATCGAGATGGCGAAGACCGAGCAGGCCGACGGGAAGAACGAAGACGCCATCGACCTCGCCGCCCAGATCGAGCGTGCGCAGACCGAGGAGATCGCGACGATGCGTGAACTCCTCAAGTAGTCGACCGCCGGCCCAGAAGATGGAATCTCATCGCTCGACTACTATGCGAAGTAGTAATCTCTTCTGAATGGTGGAGGACCCCCGATGCCGGACCTGATCTACCTGCTGGCCGTGCTCGTCTGCCCGATCACGATGGGCGCCATGATGCTGATGATGATGCGCGGCAGCCAGCGTCGCCCCTCCCAGGCGAGCCCGGATGAGGTCGCGCGCCTGCGGGCCGAGGTCGATGAACTGCGCGCTCACGCCGGCGCGGAGCAACCCCAGGCAGGACCCGTGCAGCGGTGAGCGAGCTCATCGTCCCGCTTGCCGTCCTCGCCGCGTCGGGAACGATGACCTGGTTCTGCTGCGTGCGTCCGGTGTTCAGGGCGCGCTCCGCTGCCGCCAGCGGCGAGCGGTTCGAACTCTCCAACTGCTGTGCACCCGGTTCCCACGTTCCGGGTCCGCCCCAAGCGCCCGGCGACATCGCCGGGAGAGGCTGAGGCAGGGGCCTGGGTCGTGCCGGTGATGTCGGGGCTGGAGAGCGCCTTCTGCCGCAGCGCGCCGTGGCGGTGGTTCGCCCGGCGCGCGGTGTTGCCATGGGCTCTGTGTGGCCGGTCGCTGAGCGGTGAGGTTCTCGAGATCGGTGGGGGGAGTGGCGCGATGGCCGCCGGCGTCGCCAGCTCGTTCCCGCACATCCAGTTGACGACGATCGATCTCGACGCGGACATGGTCAGGGCAGCGCGGTCCGCCCTCGGCGGCCATTCCAACGTGACCGTCGGTGCCGCGGACGTGACCGCGCTGCCGTTCGACGACGGCTCCTTCGACACCGTCACGTCCTACCTGATGCTGCACCATGTCATCGCCTGGAAGGACGCCCTGCGCGAGGTTGCACGCGTACTGCGACCGGGTGGCGCCTTCGTCGGATATGACCTGACCAAGAGGCGCCTCGCTCGCGCACTCCACACCGCAGACCGCTCGCCGCACCACATCATTGCGCCGGAAGAGCTCACCCTGGGCCTCCGGAATGCGGGTTTCCTCGAGGTCGACGTCCGTCCGACCCTCGCCGGGCATGTGATGCGGTTCCGGGCGGTCACGACCGACGACCCCGCATGAACAGGCAACACCGCGTGGGTGATCCAACGAGCGGCAGGCACCGTGCGGCAGCAGCCGGGAAGCGGCGAGCGAAGCGATCGGCACTCAGGCGCTGGACCCCTCCCATCGTCGCCGGGCTGGCGGCCGGGGTGCTGACCGGCACGGTGGTCGTCGCCGGGATGAGGGGCACTTCCGGGACCGAGGTCGCGCTGGACAGTGCCGACCAGCCTCCTCCGACGACGACAACTACGACCGCAGCCCGACAAGGCAGGCATCCGTTCCGCCGCCGAGGGTAGAGGTCCAAGGAGATGCCGGGAACTCCGTCCGAACCAACGTTCCGGTGCGGGTGCCCGAGGTGGGCAGCGGAAACTTCGACATCGCAAAGGGGGCCTCGAACCCGACGGGATCCGGCGCAACCGTCACCTACAGCGTTGGAGTTGAGGGCGGTCTTCCCATGCCCACGGCCGTCGTAGCGCGCATCGTCGACCGCGTCCTTGCCGACCCACGCGGATGGACGGCGGTCGACGGGCGAGCGGTGCAGAGAGTCGACAGCGGTGCGACGATCCAGGTCCGGCTCGCCACCCCGGAGACGGTGGACTCGCTGTGCGCACCGCTGGACACCGGCGGGCGACTCTCCTGCCGGGTGGGGGAGTCCGTCGTTCTCAACGCGTGGCGATGGGTCCACGGCGCCGACTCCTACGGCGACGACCTGAAGGCCTATCGGAGCTACATGGTGAACCACGAGTTCGGCCACGCGCTCGGCTACGCCCATGAGGACTGCGGCTCGCCAGGCGAGCTGGCGCCCGTCGTGGTGCAGCAGACCAAAGGCCTCGACGGCTGCCGGGCCAACCCCTGGCCTGCGGTCACGCATGCGTGATCAGGCCTGTACCAGCGGGAGAAACGGAAAGCGGTCAACCAGTGCTACTCGTACGTCGCCTCCTCGCAGTGCTCTTGGGTGTTCTTACCCCTTCCGTGGGCCGCCCTCGTCAAGGCGAGTCAGCGGGGAAGGATTTGGAATGAAGAGCCGCCCCAACGTCTCAACCGAGGCCCTTCGGCCCACCGACTGAAGCTGTTCGTGTTGATCGCGGCGGGAGTCCTGGTCGTGAGCCTGGTCGTCGCTGGGCTGATGAGTTCCGGGACTGCGGTTCTCGGCCTCGTTTCCATCGGCGTGATGGTGGGTGTGATGTACGTCCTCACCAAAATTGAAAGCCACTGACCGGCGGAAATGAGGTGGCCAGGACGGAGGAGTCTAACGGCTCCAACGACGCCGCGATCCAACTCGCTCGGCAGATCGATACCGCCCAGGTGGCGGAGATCGCCATCATGGAGGACCTGCTCGGCCGAGCGGCCGGCAGCGCGGCGAGGTGTGCACCTGGCGCGCGGGCTACTATCAGGCTTAGTTGAGTGGATGGGAGGCTGGGGCGTGACGTGGTGGCAGATTGTGCTGGTCTTCGTCGGCATTCCCGCTGCGATGTTCGTCACCGTCGCCGCGTTGGTGTTCCGCTTCGCAACCGCGCGCGTGCCGGACGGGCTTGCGCGCGCGGCCCAGGACACCGGGCCGGGGGCCGACCACCGTGAAGTCAGTGAGGAAGCCGCTTCCGCGGCCGAGCCGGCCTCGGGAGAGCCCGAGCAACAGCCGGCCGCCGAGTGAATCCGCGGGACCCATATCCCGTGCTTGTGATCGATGAGATGAGGAGAGAAACGTGCTCCGACGTACCCTGATCGGGACCCTCGCCGCGATCGCGGTAGCGCTTGTGATCGGTATCCCCACTGGCATTATCGAAACGCCCTGGTACACCCGGATGACCCCGGTCCTGTGGTGGAACTACCCGGTCTGGGCATTGTCTTCGATCATGACCGGGGCCCTCGCCGCGACGTACGTCCGCGACCCCGCAGTGCGTGTCCCGCCGACCCAGGGTGGCAAGACCTTCGTAGGCAGTATGCTCTCGCTGTTCGCGGTCGGCTGCCCGATCTGCAACAAGCTGGTCGTGATGGCGCTGGGCGTCACCGGCGCCCTGACCTGGTTCGCCCCGGTGCAGCCGCTCCTCGCCATCGGCTCTCTGGGACTTCTCGGCTATGCGCTGTGGGCCCGACGCCGCGCGACCATCGCCTGCCGCATGCCCGCATCGGCGATTACCCCAGAAGGAAGCCCAACCCGCCGCTCCTGATCGAAAGAAGAGTTCGAGCCAGACCGGGGGACCGAGGTGCTCGTGGCCGAAGTGTCGCTGCCAGCCAGGTCACTTTGGCGATGAGGTCCGGACCGGCCCTGAGCTTCCTCCTGGTCACGAATCGCCGCCGGTGCGACCGCCGTTGGCATCTCACGTGGCTGACCGCGTGAACCTGCGCGCCACCGTGCAGGCGAGGGAGCGGCCCAGGCCCACTGGGTCAGGTCAGGACCGGTGCACTGAGTTCGCGTTCGAGGATCGTGACGCCCATCCCTGGTGGCCCGACACATTCGATCCAGGGGCCGGCACTGTCCGTGCGGGTGAGGAGCCCATCGGCACCGTCTGCGCCACGGCGAGCGTTCACCGCCGTCCCACGAGGCGATGCAATCGGGTGCCCGCCGACGCGGCTCCGGTGATCTCACCAATACCGAGCAGGCGGCCGGCCATGACCGCGACCGTTGAACCAATCAGGAGTACCAACAGAAGCTCAACCCCGGCGCTGATCTTGTCGGCGACGAGCCCCGACTCAAGCGGTCCAGCCACGTTGACGAGTGCCCGGACACCGAACGCGGCCAACGCAACCGCGGCGCTCAACGGCAGGATCCGCATCACAAAGGCGCCGAGCTCCCGGTATTCCGGCCCTCCGACGAGGAGGTCGAGGACGCGCACGGAGGCCGCGGCGCCGATCAGGTAGGCGCCGCTGTACGCGGCGGCTAGGAGCGGCGCAACCGCGGCGTTGCTGATGGCGGTGGTGAGGGTGGCAGCCAGGGCGACATTCGATGCGGCGATGAGGCACTGGACCAAGAAGACGGTCTTGTGTCGTTCGAGGGCGAATAGTCCACGCAGCACCAGATAGTGGACCGTGAACAGCGCGAGTCCGGGCGAGAAGAGGGCCACGGTGTGCGCGAGCGGCCGCAGGCTATCCCGTGCGCCTGCGTAACCCCACAGAATGTCGGCGAGCACCGGCGCGATCACGGGGAGCACAGCACAGATCGGGATGATCACCGACAGCACGCGTTTGATCGCCTGGGTCAGGTGGCTGGCGAGACTGCGCACATCTCCATCCACGCCGAACGCGGCGAGGGTCGGGTTGATCGTCGTAGCCAGGGACACCGTCACGATGGCGTGCGGCACCATGATCAGCAAGAACGCGTTGGAGTAGACGGTGTACCCCGCTCCTCCGCCGGCGCCTTGTGCGGCCTGCATGGCGGCGCCGGCGGAAGCCAGCCGGACGATCAGCACGTAGGCAAGCTGGTTGACGAGCACGAACAGGACCGTCCAGCCGGCCAGTCGGAGGGTGGCGCCAAGACCGCTCCCACGCAGGTCGAAGCGCGGCCGATATCGGATGTCCGTCCTCCGCAGATAGATGAGGAGGATGAGGAATTGCGCCGCGATTCCCAGCGTCGAACCAATGCCGAGCAGAAGCTCCTGCCCGGTCGTGTATGCCCCCCACAACTGCCTGCCTCGGGCGGGGCCATACACGAACAGGTAGGCGCCCAGGACTCCGATCGCGATGGCGTTGTTGGCTATCGGCGCCCACATCATGGGACCGAAGACCCCTCGTGCGTTCAGGATCTGTCCCACCACGACGAACATGCCGTAGAAGAACACCTGGGGGAGGCAGTATCGGGCAAGATCGACGATCGACTCGCGCTGCTCGGTCAGGGCCGAACCGAAGTAGCTGTCATCGACGACGACCCGCAGCAGCACCGGGACGGCCAGGGTCAGCATGAGGGTCACGCAGGCAAGGAACACCGCGGCCAGGGTCAGCACCCGGCTGGCGTAGGCCTGGCCACCATCGTGGTCGTTCTTCATCGACCGCACTAGGTGCGGAACCAAGACGGTGTTGAACACGCCACCCGCTACCAAGATGTAGAGCATGTTCGGGAGCGTGTTGGCGATGGTGAACAGGTCGGCGTGCAGCTGCGCCCCCAGCGCCGCCACGAGCAGGGACGTGCGAGCGAAACCCGTGAGGCGCGACAGCGTGGTTCCCAGCGCGAGCCCAGCCACCTTCCCCAGAACTCCGCCGCTCCCGACCGCCGCTGCGGCGGGCGGAGACTCAGGGATGGTGGGTGAAGTCATCGCTACCCGTGTGGACTACGGGTGATTCGTCATCAGGCCAATGGGCCGACCCGACCAGGCTGATGACGGGCATGGCCGCAGCGATGGCGGGCGCTGCGGCGAAGACGATCGCCGCCGGTAGAAGCATCGCCGCGACTGCCCGGCGCGGCGCCCGGTGTCGGTGATCCAAGAGACGGCGGATGCGGAGTGTTGTGCCTGTCCCGGCCATCGCGAGCCCGACCCGCAAATCGGAGGAGGCCGCGGAGCTGATGTCGAGCAGTGCGGATGCGACCGTGTGCGCGCCGTGCAGGCGCGCGGCCCTGTCGTCCGCGTCGAGTTCGACCAGGAGGCGAACGGCTTGCGGATAGTGTTGGAGCATCCGGGGCAAGCGCAGAGCTGCTGCTACGACCTCGGCGATGAGCACCGTGCGGTGATGGCTTCGGGTCAAGTGTGCGCGCTCATGTTCCAGAGCGGCCTCAAGCTGGTCGTCCGAGAGCAGATCGCGCGCCCCGGTGGTAACCACGATCCGCCTGGCTGAGCCCTTGCCGGGCACGCAGTAAATCATGGGCGTCGGTTCGGGAACGACCGCGACAGGGGCTGCGTCCGGGGCAGCGGTCATATCGGTGCGGTTCGGCACCTTGAATGTGTCGACGGACAGCAGGCGATGTGCCGCGCGGGCCCGCCTCATCCGCCGCAGGTTGGTGAACGCCGAACCCGCCCCGGTGGCGCCGAGTACAAGGAGAACGATCAGGGCCAGGTTCCAAGCCGTGTGCACCTCCTGGGGCCCGGCGTAGGCGGCATGCACCCGGGACTTGTCCGCATGCAGAAGCCAGGAAAGGCTGTGCTCCCATACGTCGTGGGCCGTCAAAGCCAGCCCGACTCCGATCGCCGTCAGCACGGTGAGCGCAAGGCCGTGCCAAACCCACAAAGCAACCGTCGGCGAGCCGATTCGCGACGTGACACGGGCGAGTAGCCGGTCACCGAGCCAGCCCATGCATGCCGCGTACGCCAGGAGCGCTCCCGCCATCAGCACCGGCTACTCCAGTTCCTCAGCCGTGTCGTTCCGCTGCGACTCGGCCAGTGCGGCGCGCAAGGAGTCGGCCTCCGCGATACTGAGCTGCCCGGCGAACCTGAGCAGGGTCGCCGACCGGCTCTCCGCGGAGTTGAGCGC
Organism: Nocardioides aquiterrae; assembly: GCF_039526625.1. Taxonomy (NCBI): domain Bacteria; kingdom Bacillati; phylum Actinomycetota; class Actinomycetes; order Propionibacteriales; family Nocardioidaceae; genus Nocardioides; species Nocardioides aquiterrae. Next base: position 248,373 of record NZ_BAAAJE010000002.1, on the reverse strand, counting down.
CTGTCGCATCAGTTCGGCGGAATAGTCATCCGCCGAGAGGCAGGCTTGATAGAGGAACGCCCGCCCGCGGCGCACCCGGGTCAGCAGGCCCTTCTCTCGGAGCCTCTCGGCCACCGTGATCACCGTGGTGTAGGCGACTTCCCGCTCCTCGTTCAGGCGATCGACGATGACACGGACCGAGATCGGCTCGCCGTGTTCCCAGACCACACGCATAATCGCGGCTTCCAGATCGCCGAAAGGGCGCATGCCTGCCCTCATGTCACCTCCCGATAGCCCCAACGATTCTACGACACGTAGAACCTGGGCCACCGGCGAACTTCTACACGTCGTAGAATCAACGCATGAACGCCACTCGCCGGCTGTCGCACTCGGAGTCTCGACCACAGTCTGACGATCCCCAGACCCCAGACGACGCACCACCCCACGGGACCACGGCGTTCGAGTTGCGGCGGATGGGCCTGCAGGACCTAACGGTCGTCACGGACATGCACCGGGCCGAGTTCCGCGAGGGCTTCTTCGTCCGGCTGGGTGCTCGGTTTCTCCGCCGGTACTATCGAACCTTCCTGGACGGCCCCCTGGCCACAGCCTTGGTCTGCGAGAAGGACGGAGCGGTCTGCGGATACCTCGTCGGAGTGCTCGACCCAGCACAACACCGGCGGCTCCTGATCCGCCACCACGGCGCCTCCTTAGCCATCAGCGCCTTCGCCAGTTTGATCTGGCGACCAAGACTGGCACTGCACTTCCTTGGCACCCGCGCCGGCCGCTATCTCCGAGCGCTCATCAAGCAAACGCGCGGCGCCGCGGTTACCGCGGAGCCTGCAAAACTCGCTGTGCTCACCTACGTCGCCGTCGATCCATCCGTGCGGGGCCAGGGCGTCGGCTCAGCCCTCGTCGAGCGGTTCCTCGGCGAAGCTGCCGCGGCCGGCCGCACCGCGGTATGCCTAGTGACCGTCGCAGGAGCTGGCGGAGCAGGTGACTTCTACGCATCCCGGGGATGGCTGAATGTCGGCGACGGTCGGCGATCCGACGGTCAGTCGCTAGCGCACTACCAGTTCCTGCTGAAGCGAGAGGCGTGAACGTCATCGCCCGCAACGTCTGGAATCGCTCCGGCTCTCCCTCGTTGCACCCCATTCGCGGGGCGCGACTGTTCGCCATGGTGCTGGCCGTGGCGCTGGTCCTCGCCGCCTGCGCCCGCGCAAGCTCTCCGGAGGAATCGCAGAAGGACAACGGAACCCGCAGCGCCGCGTCGGCAGACGTGGGCGCCGACGCCCAGATTCGGAAGGTGACCCGTCGTCAGTGGGATGCCATGGTCGACGCAGGGATGGTGCGGCCCGAGTGCCCTATCCAGCGGCCAGCGGCTCTGCGGGTCGTCGAGGTCAACCACCTCGACTTCAATGGCGACATCAAGCGCGGCCGTCTCGTCGTCAACGCCGACGTCGCCGAGAGCGTCGCCAGGATATTCAGCGAGCTCTACGATGAGCAGTTCCCCATCCGACGCATGGAGCCGGTCGAGGCGTTCAACGGCGACACGAACCTCAGCCTCGCCGCAGACAACACCTCCGCGTTCAACTGCAGACGAGCCGACCAGATCAACGCTCCATTCGCGGCTTCGCCGCATGCCAACGGCAGGGCGGTCGACATCAACCCTCGCGAGAATCCGTGGCGTGACCTGCGCTGCAAGTGCTGGTTCCCGAGTCCGAAGAACAGGCTGCGGGACGCCGAGCCGGGGAAGATCACGAAGGGAGGAGTCGTGTGGCGAGCATTCCGGGCCGAGGGGTGGATCTGGCAGAACATCGACGTTCCCGACTACATGCACTTCGACACCGGCTATCCCTCGCGGCCATTTCGTGGGGACCAGGGTCGCTGACCAGCGAGGCACGATCTGGCGTTCCGGAGCGAAGCATGCCCCGCGCATTCGGTTCCGCAGTCGAGAGCTGAGTCGATGACGCTCGCAACCAATCCAGCGCGCCCCAACCCGTGTGGCGCCGCCGGGCGTCGACTTCCTGGCGGGCCGAACCGCACATCGCGAGCCCCGGACTCGGAGAGCAAGGAATCAAGGTGGCTTGGCGCAGTCCTCGAATGCCGACGACCAAGTGCGACGCCGGATTCCGGCGTGGAATTGGCGCCTAGCTACCGCGTCTGGTCCTCGCCCTCCGCCGGGTGCTGAAGGCCCGCCATCACCAGGTCGATGATGGCGTCCCGGGTGGGTCCGGGCTTCCACTCGTGTGCCGCTCGCAGATGGATGTAGCCCCAACCAACCAGGTTGAAGAGCACCGTTGCGGTGATCTCAGGCGAGACGGACCGCAGGCTGCCATCGGCCGCTCCGTCACGCAGCAGGCGCTCGAAGGGCTCGGCAAAGACGTCGACGACGAGCGCATCGGCCCCGGGCTGGTGAAAGACCTCCCCGTGCGCGAGGAACAGGCCGGCCAGCAAATGAAGATGGTCGTCGGCCGTGTCGCACAGTGCCTCGAGCGCGGCACGGAGTCGCTCTCGGGCGGTGCCGGCGCCAGCGATCGCGGGCAGGATCGCGCGCCGGTAGGTGTCGGCCGCGTCAAGGGTGAGGGCACCGACCAGTTCGTCGCGCGTAACGCCGCGGCGGTAGATGGTGGCACGCGACATCCCGGCTTCGGCCGCGATCCTGTCGAGGGTCACCTCGTTGAGGCCCCAGCGGCCGATCGCGGCGGCCGTCGCCTCGATCAACGTCCGGTCGATCACACCTTCTTGACTGCGTGACATGCCCTCAGCATAGTTGAGACATGTCCGTCTCATCTATGAGTCTCGATAGTCGCACCGCCGTCCCCGTGAAGCTGGGGTGGATTGTCGCACCGGCTGGCCTCCTGGCCGTGTTCGCAACCTGCTGGGACGAGGCATGGCACACCGACGTCGGTCGCGACACCGCGTGGGCGGCACCCCACCTCCTGCTCTACGGGTCGGTGGGTCTGGTCGGAATCGGCGTCGCGGTCTGGGGACTGCGCGTCCTGGTCGCGTTGCGATCGATCCGCAGCACGCTCACCGAGGTCCCGCTGCTGGCAGCCAGTCTGGGTGCCCTGGGCGCGCTGATTGCCTCGCCCATCGACGCCACGTGGCACGAGGCGTACGGGCGGGACTCGGTGCTGTTCAGTCCGCCGCACATGCTCGTCGTACTGGCCTCGACCGCGCTCGTCCTCGGCGTGCTCGCGGGCCTGCCCACCCAGGCTCGGGCTCTCCGGGCGACCGCTGGCGTGTTGCTGTTCGCGAACGCGGTCGCGGTCGTCTTCGAGTACGAAGCCGACGTCCCGCAGTTCACCGAGATCCTGTACCTGCCGCTGCTGTTGCTCACCGGCCTCGCCGCCGCGTGGGTCGTTGCCAGGGCGGTGCCCCTGCGATTCCCGGTCACCACCGTTGTGATCGGGTACGCCGCGCTCCGGCTGGTGATCGCGGCCGGACTCACGGCGCTGGGCCGAAGCACGCCCGACCTCCCCATCGCGGTGCTCGGCTTTGCCGCCTTCGATCTGCCGTTCCGACACACCGCCCAGCGCGTCACCGCCGCCGCCACGGCAACCTCGACTCTCGCACTCGGGGCCTCCGCCAGCGGCGCAGCCAGCCCGGTCACTGCCGATGTCGCCGTAGCTGCCGTGCCGCTGATCGCGGTGGGCGTCCTGACACTCCTGGCACTTGAACGCCGCAGCCGCACGGCCGTCCTGCCGCTGCTGTTCCTCGCCGGCACCGCCATCTCGGTCCTGCCAGTCGATCGAGCCAGCGCCCACGATCCGGGGCAGGGCGAGCCCGTGGCCAGCAGTCGCATGACGGCAGAGACGGACGCCGCCGGACGGGTCACCGTCACCGTCAACCTCCGCGAGCACTGCAACGACCTCGATCCGCATTCGGTCACGGGTCGCCGCGCGGGCCAGACCATCACGGCCCCACTCGACCCCGCGGGCCAATGCACGTTCCGCGGAGCCTTGACGCTTCCCGAAGACGGCAGGTGGTTCGTCTACTCCGAGTTCACGCACGACGGGAAGGCCGTCGAAGGATGGCTCCCCGTCGAGGTCGGCGAGCCAAGCCGAGTTCAGGCCACCCGCGGGCTCTACCTCCCGGCGGGGGAGGGGGCGGGGACCAACGCCACCCAGATCATCCTCGGAGGCCTCATCTACGCGCTGGGGATCGGGCTCGTCACCGTCGGCCTGCGCGCCACGAGCTCCGGCCGAAGGCTCCCCGCGCGGCAGGCACGAGATGCCACGCTAGGGTTCAGGACGTGAGTGCGAAGCGCATCGTGGGCGGTCTGATCGCGCTGGCAATGCTTCTCGGCGGCGGCTTCCTCGCTCTGGCCGGGATGGGATACGTCGGGAAGTCGAGCGGCGCCAGCACTTCCTGGTCCGTGATCGGCGGGCTACTGGCCGGTCTCGGTGTCGCGCTCGCGATCACGGTGTTCCAACGCCGCCACTGAGGCGACACTCCGTCCCACGACGCGTTCACGATCGACGCAGAGCGGCCTCACCTGGTGCGTGCTGCACGGCCGAAGCGTTATTGGATCAGGGGTGCCCCACGGCCGCAGGTCCAGAGACCACTCCGCGTGGCAACCTGTCGTGGGCCTGTGACAATGACTGTGGCGGGGGCCCGTCGCGGTCCCCTCGTCGGCAAGGTTCGGGTCAACGCCCGTAGCCGCGGCTCGGTGGGCCGGGTTCCTTCGCTCCTTACCAGCAGCTCATCGGGCGTGCAGTTGACGGCTGCGGACTGAGCGGCGACGACGCGGAGGCTCAGCCGATTGGGCGTGTCCGCCATCAGCAGATAGACCTTCGGGATGGGAAGCTTCATGCCGTAGTCGTTGAGTGCGCGCCAAAGGTCCGTGGTCTTGATGATGCCCCGCTCGAGTGCGACCTCCCGGAGCGCCCATCGCAGGTCACAAAAAGTCCGCACGAGTCTGCCCCGAGCCCGGTTGACACCTCTCTCCGAGGTCTCGGCCTCAGATGGAAGGATTCTCCCTTAGCAAAGCCCTATCCCAACGAGTTCCGCGACGACGTCGTGGCCGTGGGCCGCCAGGGCCAGTCCTCGTTGATGCAGATCTCGAAGGACTTCGGCATTTCTGAAGGTTCGTTGGCGAACTGAATGAAGCAGGCCCGACATCGAGGACGGTCGCCGTCCCGGCCTGCCTGATTCCGATCGTGAAGAGCTTCGGGAGCTGAAGAAGAAGCCCAACCGGCTGCTGGAGCAGGAGAACGAGGTCCTGCGCCGCTCGATCGGGGCACACGGTCCTCGCTCGGACGGTCCCAGCGCGGTCGGGAAGCGCGGTGCTGTGGATGCCGCAGTCGCGGTTGGCGCTGCCGCGGTTGGCGCTGTGCGCGACCTGCATCGCAACAGCGCTCGGGGGTCAACGCCCTGGGGTCTGCTTCACGATGTTGCATCATCTGCCCTCGGCCGCGGCGCAGGATCGCCTGTACGCCGAGGCCGGCCGGGTCTTGCGCCCGAACGGCAGGTTGGCGGGCTCGGACAGCCGGTGGGGTCCGCTGTTCGCGCTGGCGCATATCGGCGACACCTGCACCTTGGTCGACCCGGAGGCACTGCCGGCACGGCTGGAAGTTGCCGGGTTCGATCACGTTGAGATCGACACTCGAAGGGACGCGTTCCGGTTCCGGGCGCATGTCGACTGATGACGACTGCCGACCCTGCGGCAGCACGGCCTAGTTGGAGGCCGGCCGTGGGGTGAATCGCTCGGGCTGGGTGAGAACTTCCCGTCGGCAGGCGTCAGAGCAGAACCACCACTGCTCGCCGCGCCAGCTGGCGTGGGGTCCGTTCGGCTCGACCTGCATGCGGCAGACGGGATCGACGGCAAGCGCGGCGACGTGGCGGAATTGCCCGTCTTCCATCCAGAGCACGCGGTCGGCGATCTCTCGGAGTCGATCGTCGTGGCTCACGATGACGATCGAGCGGCCGTCCTCGTCGGCGAGCTGGCGCAGGAGCCGGGCGAGGTCTCGGCCGCGGGAGGCGTCGAGATTGGCGGTGGGTTCGTCCGCGAGCAGAACGGGTGGGTCGTTGGCGAGCGCGCGTGCGACTGCGACGCGCTGTTGTTCGCCGCCGGACATCTGGGAGGGCCGCGCCGCTGCCCGGTGGGCAAGGCCGACGCGCTCGAGTAGCTCGCGGGCGCGCTCGTGTGCAGCTGGACCAGTGGTGCCGGCGAGATTGGCGGCAACTGCGATGTTCTCGGTGGCGGTGAGTGCGTCGAGCAGGGCGTAGTCCTGGAAGATGAACCCGAAGGTGCGCGACCGCAGCACAGGGAGCTCCTTCTCACGCGCCGCGGCGATGTCCACGTCGACGCCGTCACGGCCGGTGATGGTGATGGAGCCTGCGCTCGGACGCAGCAGTGCGCCGAGCATGAGCAGCAAGGTGGTCTTGCCCGATCCGGACGGTCCCATCACGAGGAGCAGTTCGCCGGCGGCGAGGTCGAGGTCGACTGCTCGCACGGCATCCACGGTTGTGTCGCCTGCCCCGTACGTCTTCGTGAGCCCTCGAACGGTCAGCACCCCGGGCCTGGTCGATTCACCGTGGGGCGTGTTGTCGCCCGGTGACCGGGGCACTGGGTCGGGGACCGGGGCGGTACCGGCGGTGGTGGGGGCGTTGGTATTCATCGTGTCTCCCGGAAGGCGGTGGCCGCGTCGAGCGCGGCAATGCGGCGCAGCGGCCACAGGGCGGCGATGAGGCCGACAAGGAGCGCTGTGGTGGTGGTCTGTGCGACGGCGGCGGTGGTGATGGAGATCTGGACCGCTGGGGCGGCGAGTGGCAGCAACCACGCCACTGTCAGCGCGGCTGTGGTGGCGACGGTGGAGGCGAGTACGACGCTGAGCAGCACCTGCATCGCCACCGCTGCCGCGAGCCGAGGTGTGCGGGCGCCGAGGGCCTTGAGGACGGCGAAGTCTCGCAGCCTGTTCAAGGTGGCGGTCATCAGTCCCAGGGCGATGACGGCGAGCGCGATGACGAGGCCGATGGAGGACATCAGCCGGAGCAGGTCGGCGCTCATGTCGGTGACGATGCGGGCTTCGGAGTCGGCGAACTGCTCGCGGGTCTGGGCCGTGACGCCACCGATTTCGGCCTCGATCCGGTCCGTGACCGCTTCTGGGTCGGCGCCTGGGTCCAGCCCGGTGAGCACGTACGAAACGCGGTCGTCGTGGATCCGGCCGAACTCGCTGAGCTCGACGAAGACGGTGGTGTTGGTGATGCTGCTGCCGCCGGTGGAGAAGCCGACAGCGCGCAGGGACGTGCCCATGACCGTGAACTGGTCGCCGACCTGGACTCCAAGCTGTTTGGCTGCCTGCTCGTCCAGGACGGCTTCGCCGGCGGCCGGTGTGCGGCCGGCCACGAGGCGTGTGGGGCCTCCCCGGCCGGTGCGGGTGTCGTAGCCGATGAGGTAGGACAGCTGCCGACCCTGTGGTCCGGCCACCGAGCCGGAGGCGAACGCGATCGGAGAGGCCCAGGCAACTCCCGGTATGTCGGCTATGCGCTCGGGGGTGTCCCCTGGTAGCGACGAGGCAGACATGTGCATGGTGCGCACCCCGTCCTGGGAAACGAACACGTCGGCCGGGGAGGTGCGGATGTAGTAGGTGACGCGGTCGACGGCTCCGGCGAAGATGCCGCCGAGGACGAGGACCAGTAGCAGGGAGGCGGCCACGCCGAGGACGGTCAGCGTGGCGCGGCGGCGGTCGGCGAACAGGAAGCGGCGCCCCACGGGCACGGCTCCTGTCGCGAGGGCGCGTCGTGGGTGATCGGATCGCGGCGGAGTTGGTTGCGTGGTGGTGGTCATCGTCCGCTCCGGAATGCGGAAGCTGCGTCGAGCCGGTTGAGTCGGCGTGCCGGTAGCCATGCGGCGAGTAGTGCCATCGTGGCCGCTGCGGCGGCGGTCTGGGCGATGGTGCCGGGGGTGAGCAGCACCGGGAATGCGGGTCGCCACCAGGCGAGGACTTCCCGGGTGATGATCAGCAGGACGATCGCGGCCAGTGTGCCGAGCACCGTCAGGGCCACGGTCTCGGTCACCGCGATTCGGCGAAGCCGGCCGGGCGTGGCGCCGAGGGCCTTGAGGACGCCCAGGTCCCGCTGTTGTTCGGTGACCCGGGTGTAGGCCACGAGCGCGACGATCAGGGTGCCGGCTGCGAAGGCCACGCCCACCATGAGCCGTACCGGCGAGCCGTAGATGTCGGTCGCCAGTCGCAGGGACGCCTCCCGCAGTTCGGCAGGAGTGCGCACGGTGTACCCCTCGTCACGCAGCTGCGCTGCTACGGCATCGGGGTCCGCGGTCGTGACCAGCACCGCTCCGGTGGTGCCGGTAGCCCGCAGCATCTGGTCCATCCCGGCCGTGGTGGTGAACAGCAGCGGGGTCATGAACAGTGCGGTGTCGTCGGTGAGGCCGACCACCCGCATCGGGTGTCCGAGAATGGGCAGCCGATCGCCGATGGCGAAGTCGTGTTGTTCGGCCCACAAGGCATCGATGGCCACCTCGTCGGGGGCTTCGGGGGCACGGCCATCGGTGAAGGCCCAGGGGCCACCGAGCCCGGTGCCGGGTTCGTAGGCGACCGCGGCCACGGCAGCCTTGCCGTGCGGCAGCTCGAGGATCTGATACCTGGTGCGCAGCGGTGCGGCTCGTGTCACGCCCGGGGCCTGGGCGATGGCGTCCACGGCCGGCGCCGGCAGAGCGCCGGGGTCGGCGAAGAGGTTGCGCGTTCCGGTGGGCACTACGACGAGGTCGGCACCGAGGTGGTCGTCGTAGGTGGTGACGCGGTCCTGGACGCCGACCCAGAGTCCGGCCAGCAGCAGCATGAGCATCAGGGCGAGCCCGATCCCGGCGGCTCCGGCGGCGGTGCGGACCGGACGCGTCGTGAGAAACCGGCGGGTGACCGGGACCGCGGCTTCAACCCGGGCCTTCATGTCGGCTCACTTCCGTTTGCCGAGCGTGGCTCGACGTTCGTGCTACTTGTGGCCGTGACCGCCGTGCCCGCCGGGCATGGCGAACATCATGGCCGCCATCATCGCGGTGCACAGCAGGGCGGTGACGATGATGCCGGAACCTGCTACGCCAGTGAGGAAGAGCAGGCCGGCGATGGCGAGCATGGGGATGCAGCAGACGATCATCATCAGCCCGTGACCACCGTGCGCTCCGTGGGCGCCGCCGTCTGGCTCCTGTCCGGCGTGGTGGATCTCGGTGGGTGTCGAGGACTCTGGCTGGTAGGGCCATTGCTGAGAGTCGCGGAGGGATTCGCGGTCCCTGCCGTTCGGGGTGCTCATGACGTCCTACCCTTCAGGGATGCGGGCACGTGTCCGAGCTTGGCGTAGAGCGGGCAGTGTCCGAGCGCTCCGGTGACGACCAGGTCGAGGCCTGCCAGTACGAGTAGCAGCTCGAGGACGACCGCCAAGGTGGAGGCGGCGCCGCCCAGCAGGAACGCGCCGGCGATCGCGGCGAGGCCGCCGATGGCGACGCGAGCGACGCGTTCGGCGGGGGTGATGTTGATGCTCCAACGGTTACTCATGACTTCCTCCAACTTCGGTGGACCGCTGGTCTCCTCGGTCCACTTCGAGGGTCTCGCCGCGTGGTGAAGGTGACCGGCGCCGTCTTGTGAAGGTTCGCTGAAGAACCACGTGGCATCGAAGTGCTGGGAGGGGCTGAAGGGCGGCGAGTCACCGCTGCGGCCACAGGTCAGATGGGAGGGAGGGTGGGTGCCGCGTTGAGGTCCAGGTGGCTGGCGCAGCAGGCAGGGAGCTCTTCTCGCAGCAGATCCAGGGTTCGGGTCGCCTTCTCGAGGAAGTCGCCGGTGGATTCGATGACGTGGCGATGGGGGTGCCGCTGCCAGGCCTCAAGGATGCGGGCGTCGACATCGGCCGCACGGAGCGCCGTCTCGATCCGCAGCGGGTTCTGGTGGTTGTAGCCGTGGTCCGCCGTGGGCGTTCGCAGATGCAGCACCGCGTCGTACCGATGCAGCTCGGTGTCCATCGTGGTGGCCGTCGAGGCCCAGAAGTCATCCGGTGGCCCCGGCCAGTACGCGATCCCGTCGACTGTGCCGCGGTCGCACAGCACGATTGCCGGATTGTGGGCGTCCCCGGTCGCCTCGAGTTCCTTCTGAACGTGGAAGATCGCCCGTTGCGCCGAGCGGCGACATTCCGCGTCGTCGTCGCGCGGGAACCCGCCACCGAAGACGATCCCTGCCGACTCCGGCAGGATCCTGACGTGTCGGCACAGGGAGCGGCGCACGAGCTCCAGAACGGCCGTCTTGCCCGCACCCGGCCCGCCGGTGAGCACAACCCGGCGGGATACATGTGGCTGGTCGCACTCGCATTCGGCCATGACGCGCCTCCTCACGGGACAGGGAGGCGATCCGCAGCGTCGTGGCCGAGCCCCCACTTCTCCATCAGCGCGAGGACAGCGAGTCCCTCGTCGTGGATCTGCGCGTGGCGCAGCACGTGCCAGTGTGCGTGGAGATAGGCCTGGAGGTACCTCACGACGTGGTTCATGGGCACGGTCGTCCACGGATTGTGAGGTTCCACCTGGCCAGGTGTGCCGCCGAAGGCCACCACCCGGATCTCATGCCCGCCCCTCGTGGCTGCGTGGCCGTGGTCGAGCAACCGACGCGAGACGTCTCGGGCCTCCTCGGCGGGGCAGCACCCGAAGCGCGCGAGCGCGACCTCTAGTGTCGCCGGGTCGCGCAGAGCTGGGTTCAGTCGCGCACGACCTTCCTTGACCTCGCACACGATCATGTCGGCTCGACCAGTCGGCGCGCCGAGGGCCGGGTCGACATCGGAGCTCAGGCGCTGGGGACCAGCTCCTGAGCGCCGGTGGATCAGGTCGTGGCCGGTGCCGGGTAGGCGATAGGCCAGGACGTCGAGATCGGTGACGGTGCGCACCTGGCCGGCACGCAGACTCTCCAGGACCGGGTGCTCGACGACGGTGAAATAGCCATTGACGTGCAGATAGGCCTGCACCAGGGAGACTGCGGTGTCCATGGGGACCTCCTCGGTCACCTCGTGCCGTTGTCGTGCGGGCTCGTCAGTCGTGGTGGCCCACGTGCTCGTCAGGGTCTGGGGTCTGCACGGGGGTGCGGTCCCGGTCCGGACTCGGATCGTCGTTGCTGATGGCCGGGCCGATGACGAACGCCGAGAGCGAGAACATCAGCGCGAACACGCCCAGAGCGAGGGCGGGCGCCTTCCAGGAGCCGAAGCGCCGGTAGAGGCGCCGAAGCAGGGGCAGGGAGAACACCAATCCCAGTACGGCGAACAGGACGTTGCCGGTGGCGCCGGTCACCAGTACCGCTCCGCCGAGGATCCCGACGTGGTGCAGCAGGTGGGGAAGCAGGCCCATGATGCCGCCCACCACAGCGGTCACCGCACTCCAGGCGGTGGCCAGGACGCCCCGCCTCTGCGAAGTCTGGTTGGGGGTGCCTTCGGCGCGGGACTCGTCGAGGCGGTCGTCCGCTACCTCCCCGGCGGCAGCGTGGTGGTCGGACATCGTCACTCCTGTGCCTGGTAGGAAAGCGTGGTCATCATGCCGGTCTCGGCGTGGTAGATGTTGTGGCAGTGGGTCGCCCACTGTCCTGGGTTGTCGGCTTCGAGGTCGACGTCGAGGGTCGCCATGGGGCGCACGATGACCGTGTCCTTGCGGGCTCCGCCGCCCCTCAGCGCGAAGGTGTGGCCGTGCACGTGCATGGGGTGGAACATCATCGACTGGTTGACGAAGCGCAGCCGGACCCGCTCACCCTGGATCAACCGCAACGGGTCGGTGTCGGGGAAGGTCTTGCCGTTGATGGTCCAGCGGTAGGGCGCCATGGTGCCGCCCAGGACCAGGTCGTGGGTTCGGTCGGCCGACCGTCGGTCCAGGCGGGCCGACTCGACCGCCGACAGCGCCGTGCCGAGCAGTACCTTGCCCGACAGCTCGCGGACCTTGACGTCAGCCGTGGGCGGGCGACCGGCGCCGGTGCGGATCACGGCCAGCGCCTGGCCCTGTTTGCCCTCGGCCGAGGCAACCAACGCGAACACGCCGTCGCCGAAGGTGACGGTGGCGTCGAAGCGCTCGCCCATCCCGATCAGTAGCGCGTCGGTGGGCACCGGCACGACGGGGAAGCCGTCGCTGTGCGTGACGGTCATGCGGTGCCCACCGACGGCGACCCGGAACGCCGTGTCCGAGCCGGCGTTGACGAAGCGGATCCGAACGCGTTGACCCGGCTTCGCCGACAGCGTGGCAGGATCGGCGGCTGTCCGGCCGTTGAGCAGGTAGTACGGGTAGGTGATATCCCCGGCACCACCGAGCAGGGGCGACCGCATGGCCTCCATCCCACCCATAGAGCCCATCGAGCCGTGGTCCATCCCCTCCATGCCCATGCCGCCCATGTCATGCATGCCCCCCATGGAGTCGTCGCCGCCGGCTCGCTGCAGGTCGGAAAGGACCTGGTCCGGGGTGCGGCCCGTCCCGTCGACCCAGTCGTCCAGGACGACGATCCACTCGGCGTCGTACTCACCGGGCTCCTGAGGGTCGTCGACGACCAAGACGCCGTACAGGCCGCGGTCCAGCTGAACTCCGGAGTGCGGGTGGTAGAAGTACGTGCCCGGGTGAGGTGCGGTGAACTCGTATTGGAACGTCTCTCCCGCGGCGATCGGATCTTGGGTGAGTCCGGGCACGCCGTCCATGTCGTTGCGCAGTGCGAGGCCGTGCCAGTGCACGCTCGTGGCGTCCGGGAGCTGGTTGGCGACGTCGACGCGCAGCACGTCTCCGGCGTCGACGCGCAGCAGCGGTCCCGGCGCGGTGTCGCCGTACGCCCACGTCTTCACGGTCTGGCCACCCAGGTCGAGGGTCACCGGCTGGGCCGCGAGGCGCGCGGTGACCACCCCAGCTCCGGGCTTCCGGCGCGCCGCCTCCGCCGTAGCGACCGCGTCGGCGGCGGGCCCGACCGCTGTGCCAGTGGACCGACTGCAAGCGGCGAGGCCGCCCAGGGCGGCCACGCCTGCGAGCCCGGCGGCCCCGCGAAGGACGGCGCGACGAGTGATCTCGGACAAGTGGGGGCTCCTGACTCAGGTTCGGCGATCGGCGAGATGCGCGAGGCGGGAAGGGGCGAGCGGCTAGTGCACCGAGGCACGCAGCACACTGCTGCGGGCGTGGTACTCGTCCTCGTCGATCTCGCCTCGGGCGAACCGCTCGTCGAGGATCTGCATCGGGTCGCGGCGGTCCGGGGTGGACCCACCGGGGCGCTGCGTGCGGAACAGGGCGAGAACGGCAAAGACCACCAGCGCCCAGAACGCGACCATGGCCACGGTCATGACGATCCAACCGCCCCAACCCATGCCGTCGTGGTACCAGCCCATCATCGTCCTCAGCTCCTTCGCTTGGCTTGGTGACTCCCACGATTGCCCGGGCACCACAGTGTCCCGGTCGCGTTCATGTGAAGGTTCGCTGAAGAACCTGCCCTCACCGCGACTGACCTACGGCTGGCCGGGCAGCGGACTGCCACCATGGCGGGTATGGGCGAGGACGTCATGGACGAGAAGGCCGGCTCACCGGCAGGGGGTGCCGCGGGTGGCCGCCCCCGAACCGGTCTCCGGGCGATGGTGGTCGAAGACGAGACGCAGCTGGCCGGACTCATCGGAAGCTACCTCGAGCGCGACGGCTTCGAGGTGGCGGTGGTCCATGACGGGCTCGAGGCGGTGGAGGCCGCCCGCGCCGTCGACCCGGACGTCGTGGTGCTGGACCTGGGTCTGCCCAGCCTGGACGGGGTGGAGGTCTGTCGGCAGCTGCGCACCTTCTCCGATGCCTACGTGGTGATGCTGACCGCACGCAGCGAAGAGGTCGACACGCTCATCGGGCTCTCGGTGGGGGCTGATGACTACCTGACCAAACCCTTCAGCCCCCGGATCCTGATGGCCCGGATCCAGGCCATGCTTCGCAGGCCCCGTCCATTGGGAGCCTCGTCCGATGCCTTGGAAGGTGCTCGCACTTTCGGTGCCCTGGTCATCGATCCGTTGGGACGCGACGTATGGCTCGAGGACGAACCAGTGGCGCTGACGCGCACCGAGTTCGACCTCCTCGCCGCCCTGTCCGAGCGGCCCAGGATGGCGTTCAGTCGGCGCCAGCTCATCGACGCCGTCTGGGGACCCTCGTGGGTTGGTGACGAGCACCTGGTCGACGTGCACGTCGGCCACCTGCGCCGCAAGCTGGACGACGACGCCACTCAGGCGCGGTTCATCCGGACCGTCCGTGGCGTCGGCTACCGGATGGGCACAGGGCAGTGACCAGCCCCGCACTCCTGGCGGACACCGTCCGTGCCCGGCCGCGGTTCGCCGCTCGGCTCCTGGTCGCCCAGGCCCTGGTGCTGGTGGCCGGCGCCCTGACCACCTGGTTGGTCGCCTCCGTCGTCGGACCCAGCATCTTCAGCGACCACCTCCAGCAGGCCGGCGACACCCACACCGCCGAGGAGACTCGTCACGTGGAGGAGGCCTTCGCCTCGGCGCTGGTCCTGTCGGTCTCTCTGGCGCTGCTTGCCTCGGTCCTCGCGGCGCTGGCGGTCTCGTGGTACTTCAGCCGCCGGGTGCAGCGCTCGATCGGCGACGTGGCCGCCGCCGCAGCGGGCATCGCCGCCGGACGGTACGACACCCGGGTGCCCGACCCGGGCCTGGGCGGCGAGTTCGCCTCCCTCGCACGGACCTACAACCGCCTCGCGGAGAGGCTCGAAGCGACCGAGTCGACTCGACGCAGCATGCTGGCCGACCTGGCCCACGAGATGCGCACGCCCCTGGCCACGATCGACGCGCACCTCGAGGCCGTCGAGGACGGCGTCCGAGCCATGGACGACGACACGCTCGGGGTGATCCGCGGCTCGACGGGCCGCCTGCGGCGCCTCGCCGAGGACATGTCCGCCGTCTCCCAGGCAGAGGAGGGGATCGACGTGACGCTGCGACCGGTGGCCGCCGCTGACGTGGCTGCTGCGGCCGCCGACGTCGCCCGCGACCGGTACGCCGCCAAGGGGGTCGACCTGCGCACCGAGCTCGACGATGCCGGCCAGGTCCGCGTCGACGCCGACCGGTTCGGACAGGTGCTCGGCAACCTGCTCGACAACGCCCTGCGCCACACTCCGGCGGGCGGGAGCGTGACCCTGGGCTGCCGCCGGATCGACCAGTGGGTGGAGTATCGCGTCGCCGACAACGGCCAGGGGGTGGCGGCCGAGCACCTGCCGCACCTGTTCGACCGGTTCTACCGTGCCGACTCCGCCCGCGACCGTGGCCATGGCGGCTCGGGCATCGGGCTGGCCATCGCCCGCGCCCTCGTCGAGGCACATGGCGGGGGGATCTCGGTGACCAGCGCCGGGCCCGGACTCGGGGCCACGTTCACGGTGCGGCTGCCCGGCCTCCGGTAGGGCCTTCGGGCCCGGACGTCCGGGACCAACCGCCGGGCATCTTCAGCGAACCTTCACACAACCTCGCCGCTTTTCCCCGAGCACCCCGTCGACGCTGGACCGTGTCGAACCAGCGCGCATGAGGGGAAGCCATGTCATCATCCACGCCGGCATTCGAGCCGGTCCGGATCACCGTCGTGGACAGCGAGGCCTGCCACTTCTGCGAGGACGCGCACCGGGCGCTTGCGACGCTGGCAGCCAGCTACCCGCTCGCGGTCGACACGGTAGCTGTGCGCAGCGAGGCCGGGCAGGCGCTGATGGCACGCCACCGCGCGCCGATGAGCCCCCTGGTTCTCCTCGACGGCACCTTCTTCAGCAGCGGACGACTGCCACGACGCAAGCTGGAGAAGCTCCTCAAGAGCAGGTACGGCGACGCACCGAGCACCGCCTCCGCGGCGAGGGGGGCCAACCATGGGTGACCTGCTGACAACCGGCTCGGTCCTCGCCGCGTTCTTCGCCGGAGGCGTCGCCCTGTTCGCACCGTGCTGCATCGTCTTCCTCGCCCCGTCCTATCTGGCGGTGGCGGTGAAGAACCGGCGGTGGCGACTGCTGCCGCTGACCTTCGTGTTCGCCGCCGGCCTCGCGCTCGTGCTCGTGCCGATCACGCTGGGCATGAGCCTGGTGGCCTCGACCATCGCGAACTACCACGCACCGCTGTACTACGCCGGCGGAGCATTGATGCTCGCGTTGGCGGGGCTCAGCCTGTCCGGTCGGATGGTCAGCCTGCCGTCCTCCCTGCGAGCCCCCGACACCACTCGCGGGGACTCGGCCAGCTTCTTCGCCCTCGGCGTCTTCTCCGGAATCGCCAGCTCCTGCTGCGCCCCGGTGCTCGCCGGTGTGATGACCCTGTCCGCCCTGTCCGGTTCCGCTGTCGGCGGAGTGACGCTGGGACTGGCCTACACCTTCGGCATGGTGTTCCCGCTGTTCGTGATGGCCCTGCTCTGGGACCGCTTCCGGCTCGGCGAGCGGCGCTTCCTGCAGGCCAGGCCGGTCCGGCTTCGGCTGGCCGGCAAGGTGCTGGCCACCAACACCATCAACCTCGCGGTCGCCGTCGCGTTCGCTGCGATGGGTGGCTTCGTCATCTACCTGGCCAACACCGGCCAGATGACCGGCGGCCCCGGATTCCAGGTCTCCATCGGCAAGGGGCTGTCCGAGGTCTTCGCCCGCATCGAGACCTGGACCGACCCGGTACCCGAGCCCCTGCTCGGACTCGCCGTGCTGGCCCTCGCCGCAGTCTTCGTCATCGCCACCCTGCGTGACCGGCACCGGCCGGACGCATCGACCGACGCGGATCCCGACGAGCATCCCGCCTGCCACGGCCCGGGCGTCGGCGCCCACCCCGACAACCACAGCTGACCCGGACCCTGGAGGAAACATCATGTCGCACAAGGCCGCCGAGCAATCCCGTCACCAACGCCGTCAGCGCGCGGAACAGGCCGCGCGGGCATCCGGTCGTCGCCGCCGCCTGCGCATCATGATCGGCACGGCCAGTGCACTGGCTCTGGTCGCCGCGGTGACAGCCATGATGCTCACCTCGCGCCCCGAGTCCTCCGACGCGATCCGCACCGCCCCCGAATTCACCCTCACCGACACCGGCGGCTCCAAACACACCCTGGCCCAACACCGCGGCGAGAACGTGCTCCTGTACTTCTCCGAGGGCGCCGGGTGCCAGTCCTGCATCGTCCAGATGGGCGAGATCGAGAAGCAAGCGGCAGCCTTCGAGAAGATCGACGTCACCGTGCTGCCGATCGTGATGAACACCCGCGAGCAGATCACCGCCGACATGACCGCCAACGGAGTCACCACACCGTTCCTGCTCGACGACGGCACGGTCTCCGAGGCCTACGGAACCCTCGGCAAAGGCATGCATGCCGGACTGCCCGGGCACAGCTTCGTGCTCATCGACAGGCAGGGCCGACAGCGCTGGTACGGCGAATACCCCTCCATGTGGCTGGCACCCCAGGACCTGCTCGACGAGATCCGCAGCAACCTCAGCGCCTGACCACCGAGGCAGAGCACCGACCTCGATGAAGGTTCGATGAAGGTCTCTCCGACCACCTTGTGGTGGTACCCCATGGGGGTATAGTCAAGTGCGAAGGCAGACACCCCGTCCGGGTACAGGCAGAGGAGGGTCGCGATGGCAGTCGAACCGGGATACATCACCGAGAAGCAGGCAGTGCTGACCCGGCTGCGCCGCATCGAGGGTCAGATTCGCGGTCTGCAGCGCCTGGTGGACGAAGAGCAGTACTGCATCGACATCCTCACCCAGGTCTCGGCGGCGACGAAGGCCCTCGAAGGCGTGGCGCTGGTTCTCCTCGACCAGCACCTCGAGCACTGCCTGACGCACGCCACCGACCCCGCCGAGGCCCAACAGAAGCTCAACGAGGCCTCCGCAGCGATCCGACGACTCGTCCGCTCATGACCGACCCGACCAACGAAGGAGCACCCATGCCCGCCCCACACACCAGCCACGAACTCCAGTTGGCCGACACCTTCCCGAAGGGCGGTGGCTGCGGCTGCGGAGGCTGCGGCTGCGGCTCCAACACCGAGACCGGTAGTTCCACCGGCAGCACCATCGAATCGACCGCCACCGCCGCAACGAAGGGAAACGAAATGACCACGACCAGCTACGACGTGACGGGGATGACCTGCGGCCACTGCGCCAGCGCCGTCACCAGCGAGCTCAAGAGCCTGGACGGCGTCAGCGACGTCTCCGTCGACCTCGTCGCCGGCGGGACCTCGTCGGTCACCGTGACCAGCGCCCAGCCCCTCGATCGGGCGCAGGTCGCCGCAGCCCTCGACGAGGCCGGCGACTACCACCTCGCCTGACGGGCCAGGTCCCTCACGTCCGAAGCGCGATCCATCCCCCAGGAGGCACAGTCATGACCCAGCAGACCACCGCGTCCGACACCGTCAACGACGTCGAGCTCGCCATCGGTGGGATGACGTGCGCCTCCTGTGCCGCGCGGATCGAGAAGAAGCTGAACAAGCTCGACGGCGTCACCGCCACGGTCAACTACGCCACCGAGAAGGCCAAGGTCAGCTACCCGACAAACCTCAGCCCCGACGACCTCGTCACGGTGGTGGAGGCCACCGGCTACACCGCGACTGTGCCGGCCCGGGCGCCCAGCGGTGACGAGGGCGTGGCCACCACCGAGCCGGACGATCGGGACCGCGAGGCCGCGGGGTGGTGGCAGCGCCTGGTGGTATCGGCCGTGCTGACGGTGCCGGTGCTGGCCATGTCGATGATCCCGGCGCTGCAGTTCGACAACTGGCAGTGGATCTCGCTGACCCTGGCCTCACCCGTCGTTGTCTGGGGTGCCTGGCCGTTCCACCGAGCCGCGGTGACCAACGCCCGCCACGGCGCCGCCACCATGGACACCCTGATCTCCGTCGGGGTCACCGCCGCGTGGTTGTGGTCGCTGTGGGCACTGCTGTTCACCCACGCCGGGATGACCGGGATGCGGATGCCGTTCGACCTCTTCCCCGACGGCGAGGCGGACGTCCACATCTACCTCGAAGTGGCGGCCGCGGTCACCACCTTCATCATCGCGGGCCGCTACTTCGAGGCCCGCGCCAAGCGCCAGTCCGGTGCGGCGTTGCGCGCCCTGCTCGACATGGGCGCCAAGGACGTCGCCGTCCTCCGTGACGGCGCAGAGGTGCGCGTGCCCGTGAGCCAGCTGGCGGTCGGGGACCGGTTCATCGTGCGTCCGGGGGAGAAAGTCGCCACCGACGGTGTCGTCGAGGACGGCACGTCGGCCGTCGACGCCTCCATGCTCACCGGAGAGCCGGTGCCCGTCGAGGTCGGGCCCGGCGACGCCGTCGTCGGTGCCACCGTCAACGCCGGCGGTCGCCTGGTCGTCCGGGCCACTCGCGTCGGAGCCGACACCCAGCTGGCCCAGATGGCCCGCCTGGTCGAGGACGCCCAGAACGGGAAGGCTCAGGTCCAGCGCCTCGCCGACCGAGTCTCGGCAGTCTTCGTCCCCATCGTCATCGCCCTCTCCCTGGCCACGCTCGCCGGTTGGCTGCTGAGCGGCCACAGTGTCACCGCGGCGTTCACCGCCGCAGTGGCGGTCCTGATCATCGCCTGCCCCTGCGCCCTCGGGCTGGCCACGCCCACCGCCCTGCTCGTCGGCACCGGCCGCGGCGCCCAGCTCGGCGTGCTCATCAAGGGCCCCGAGGTGCTCGAGTCCACCCGGGTGGTCGACACCATCGTCCTGGACAAGACCGGCACCGTGACCACCGGACGGATGGAGCTCGTCGAGGTCGTCCCCGCCGACGGCGTCGACCCTGCTGACCTGCTCCGACTGGTCGGGGCCCTCGAGAACGCCTCGGAACATCCGATCGGGCAGGCCATCGCCACCGGTGCCACCCAACGACTCGACAGGCAGCTGCCCGACGTCGAGGGGTTCACCTCGACGCAAGGCCTCGGGGTCGCCGGCGTGGTCGACGGCCACGCGGTCGTGGCGGGTCGACCCTCCTGGCTCGCCGGAGAGTGGAGCCAACTCCTCAGTAGCCGCCTGGCGCAGGTGGTCGATACCGCCGAGCAGCAAGGCCGGACCGTGATCGCCGCCGGCTGGGACGGAGCGGCGCGCGGTGTGGTCGTGGTCTCGGATGCGATCAAGCCCACCAGTGCCCAGGCTGTGGCCGAGCTGAAGGAGCTGGGGCTGGAGCCGGTGCTGCTCACCGGAGACAACGAACGCGCCGCCCGGGCCGTCGCCGCAGAGGTCGGCATCGCGGAAGTCATCGCCGAGGTCCTCCCAGCCGACAAGGTGGCCGTCGTCGAGCGCCTGCAACGCGAGGGCCGCACCGTCGCCATGGTGGGAGACGGCGTGAACGACGCCGCCGCCCTGGCCACCTCGCACCTGGGGATCGCTATGGGCACCGGCACCGACGTGGCCATCGAGGCGTCCGACCTCACCTTGGTCCGCGGCGATCTCCGCGCGGCCGTCGACGCGATCCGGCTGTCTCGCCGCACCTTGCGCACCATCAAGGGCAACCTGTTCTGGGCCTTCGCCTACAACGTCGCGGCACTGCCCCTGGCCGCGCTCGGGTTGCTCAACCCGCTGATCGCCGGTGCCGCGATGGCGTTCTCCTCGGTGTTCGTGGTGTCCAACAGCCTGCGGCTGCGCCGGTTCCAGGCGGTCTCCACGCAATCAACCGAGACACCGCACCTTGATCACGACTCGACCAGGACCAACCCTTCCAAGGTGGAGGCACGACGATGACCACGCACCAGCACCCCGCCGGCCGCCACGACGCCGACGCGCACCGTGACGGCGCCGCCACCGCTGTCCTCGAGGTCTCCGGCGTTCAATGGGCGACCAGCAAGAACGTCGCCGAGGCCGTGCTGTCCCGTCAGCCGGGCGTGCTCTCCGTGGACGCCAACCCGGTCGCGCAGACCGCCACTGTCACCTACGACCCGAAGCGCACCAGCATCAGTGAGCTGCGGGACTGGGTTCGGGAGTGCGGCTTCCGCTGCGCGGGCCAGTCCGTTCCCAGTCACGTGTGCGACCCGATGCTCGAACCAGGTCATGACCACCCCGTCGACCACGCTCGGCAGGTCACGCACGACGCACACGACTCGCACGCCGGACATCACGATCACGCCGGAGCTACCGGTCCGGCGTCGCCCGTCTCGTCACCGCACGACGCGATGGGTCACGGCGGTCACGGCTCGATGTCGATGGCCGACATGGTCCGCGACATGCGCAACCGGTTCCTGGTCGCCGTGCTGCTCGCCGTACCCGTCTCTCTGTACTCGCCGATGGGGCGCGACATGCTCGGCTTCGACGCGGCCGCCCCGTTCGGGATGCGCGATGACATTTTCGCCCTGATCCTGTCGCTGCCGGTCATCTTCTACTCCGCGTGGATCTTCTTCGACGGTGCTTGGCGGGCACTGCGGGCCCGGACCCTGGACATGATGGTGCTGGTGGCCGTGGCCGTCGGCGCCGGTTGGCTCTACTCCCTCGGGGTCACTATCACCGGTGGCGGCGAGGTCTTCTACGAGGCCGCGGTCATGCTCACCGCATTCGTGCTGCTCGGCCACTGGTTCGAGATGCGGGCCCGAGGCGGCGCCAACGACGCCATCCGCACCTTGTTGGACCTGGCCCCTCCGATGGCGACCGTGCTCCGCGCGGGTGAACCCGTCGAGGTCCCGACCTCCGAGGTCCAGGTCGACGACCTGCTCCTGGTTCGCCCCGGCGCGAAGATCGCCACCGACGGCACCGTGGAAGAAGGCGAGTCCGAAGTCGACGAGTCCATGGTCACCGGCGAGAGCCTCCCGGTGCACAAGGCGCCGGGCGACCAGGTCATCGGCGCCACAGTAAACGCCAGCGGCACGCTTCGAGTGCGCGCCACCAAGGTGGGTGCCGACACCGCACTGGCCCAGATCGTCGCCCTCGTGCAGCAGGCCCAGAACTCCAAGGCCCCCGGACAGCGGCTCGCCGACAAGGCCGCGTTCTGGCTGGTCCTGGTCGCCCTGGTCGGAGGAGTCGGCACCTTCCTGGTCTGGCTCGCGGCCGGCGCGAGCGTGCAGACCGCGCTGCTGTTCGCCATCACCGTCGTCGTCATCACCTGCCCCGACGCCCTCGGCCTGGCCACGCCGACAGCGATCATGGTCGGCTCCGGTCTCGGGGCGAAGCGCGGAATCCTGTTCAAGAACGCGACGGCGATCGAGTCCTCCGCCCGCATCGACACCGTCGTGTTCGACAAGACCGGCACCCTGACCAAGGGAGAGCCCGAGGTCACCGAGGTTGTGGTCGACGACTTCGATCACGACCGGGTGCTGGCCCTCGCTGGCGCACTCGAGCGGGAGTCCGAGCACCCGCTCGCAGACGCCGTCGTGCGGTACGTCGACGCCACCGATGTCCCGCGGCTGCGGGCCACCGGGTTCCGCAACGTCACCGGCATAGGCGCCCTCGCCGAGGTCGACGGCCACAAGGTCGCCATCGGCAACCGACGCCTGATGGACTCGGAGGGCATCACGACCGGCGACCTCGGCGCCCGGCGCGACGAGATCGCCTCCGGAGGCCGCACAGCAGTGTTCGTCGCCGTCGACGGTCGAGCCGTCGCCGTGATCGGCATCGCCGACGCGGTCCGCGAAACCTCCGCCGCCGCCATCGCGGCGCTACACAAGGCCGGGATCCGCGTCGCCATGCTGACCGGCGACAACCGAGCGACGGCCGAGCGGATCGCAGAGGAGCTGGGGATCGACGACGTCATCGCCGAGGTGCTTCCCGAGGACAAGGCGCACCAGGTCCAGCAGCTGCAGTCTCAGGGACGCACCGTCGCGATGGTGGGCGACGGCGTCAATGACTCTCCCTCGCTGGTACAGGCCGATGTCGGCATCGCAGTCGGCGCGGGCACCGACGTCGCGATCGAGGCCGCTGACGTCGTCCTGATGCGGTCGGACCCCCTGGACGTGCCTGTGGCGCTGACGATCGGCCGGGGCACGCTGCGAAAGATGCGCCAGAACCTCGGCTGGGCGGTGGGCTACAACGCGATCGCCCTACCGATCGCGGCGGGCGTGTTCGAGCCCGCCTTCGGGCTGGTGCTCCGACCGGAGGTTGCCGCCTTGTCGATGTCCGGGTCCAGCTTCCTGGTCGCGGTCAACGCGCTCCTGCTCAAGCGCCTGCGGTTGCCTGCACAGCCCGCGGATGCTGAGCCGGTAAGAGACGAACGCCTTCAGCCCGTGGGCTGACACTCATCCCCTGCGAGGGCTTGTCGAACTGTGTGCCGGCAAGCCCTCGCATGTAGTCACTGCTGACCCAGCTCCGTTGGCAGTGGCAGCGCCAAGAGCGCCCGCAGGAACTCTCGGGCACTCCATCGAGCATCCGGAAGGCCCGAGGCCGAGCCCTGGAAGTCGGGGACGGGCCGTGCATCGGCTTCTTCCTTCGTCGTGGCCGGACCGTTCTCCTCGATGTCCTGGACCAGCCAGTCCATCTCCTTGATCTCCTTGCGCTGCGTCGCCGTGATCGCGTCGGCGAGTTCACGGACCCGCACGTCCTCGATACCGGATCTCTCACTGGTCAAGATCGCGATCGAGTGGTGAGGGATCATCGCCTTCATGTAGCTCTCGTCATCGACCAGGGCCTGCGAACGCGACAGGTAAAGGGCAGTGCCGCCGAGGACGAATGCGCCCAGGATGATGCCGATGTTCACCACGCGATTGCGGTACATCACCCCCCACATGAAGGCCAGCATGATCAGTGCCATCGCCGCGCCCATGAGGAGCGCCATGTACACGCGCTCCTCGCTGAAGCGGACATGATCGGCGCTGAACGCATTGGTGTAGGTGAGCGCGAACATCACGGCAGTCGAGGTCGCGATCATCAGTCCGAAACGCAGATACATCTTCGCCTCGTGGTGTCCCCCGGAGTCGCCGGCGCGGGCTCGGTTGTCACTCTTCTCGCGATCGGAATGTTCGCCCGGCTCGCGGTGGGTGGCATGCTGCTGTTCGTTCTGCTGACGCTGGTTCATCTCATCGTCCCTCAAGATCGAAGTGGGTGCGTGCAGGCGGCATGGGATGACCGAACCGTTCGGATCCGGCCATCCCGAGCGGCCGCGTTAACCGATGGCGCTCAGGACGCGGTTGCAGGCGTCCTCGCACCGCCGGCACGCCTCGGCACAGATGCGGCAGTGCTCATGCATCTCGGCGTGCTTCTCGCACTCCTCCGCGCAGGACCTGCAGGCTTGAGCGCACGCCTGCAGCACTGCGCGGGTGATGTTGGCGTCGTAACCGGTGTGGCGTGACAGCACCCGGCCAGTGGCCTCGCAGATGTCGGCGCAGTCTGTGTTCGTGCGGATGCACTTGGTCAGTTCGGCGACCATCTCCTCGCTCAGGCATGCGTCGGCGCACGCCGCGCACGCCTGAGCGCACTCCACGCATGCTTCGACGCATTGCGCCAAGAGCTCGCGGTCGGTGTTGATCTCCGCCGGGTAGGTCTCCATCATGTCGCTGATCGTGCTGGTCATGAGTTTCTCCGTCTCGTCGTGACGTGGTCCTGTGGGCTGTCGAACGAGCAGCAGCGCGGCACCATGGTGATGACGCCGGCTGCACAGAGCCGTCAGGTCCGGATCGCCGGAGACGCACGTGGTGGCGAGAGGGGCGGGGGACTTCCGCGGGCACTTGCCCTCCAGTGAGCGGCGAGGAGCCGCCGCGACGGCGGTGCCCTCAGCATGCGGTTCGCATCACGCCAGAACCCGCCCGGGCGCAACAGCAGGACGCTGACGGCAAGGATGGACAGACAGGCGCCCAGCATGTGCAGCAGATGGGCGGGTTCATCCTCGCTACCAGGACCGTGACTGGATCCGGGTAGAAGGCCGCCGCTGCCCTCACGGACTCGCGCAAGAGCCGGCGCCTGGTCGGCGTGAGCAACCGCTTCGGCGACAGCCGCAGGAGTGGCAACTGTCATCCCAACGTGTCGTGCGAACAGGTCATCGCCGGAGATGCCGGCAAGAACGAAGAGAGCGGCCAGGACACAACCAGCGAGCGTTCGAACTCGGCTGGAGGGCGGTCGCTGGCGGCGGTCCATCACCCCGCCCGTACCCCGAGGTGCTCTGGTCCATACGTCGGGTGCCCGACCGATCGATGGTGCCGTCAGTGGGCGACGAGATCTACCCGCGACGGCCACGGGTTCGGCCGACAACCGGCCAAGCCCTTCGTCTGCTGCAACATCACCGGCGCGAGCCTTCCGGAACCGGGGCACCCGACGTGGGGATAGCCCAGGGCGTGACCAGTCTCGTGGTTGACGACGTAGCGCCGATATGCGCGCAGGGCACCGGCGTATCCGTCCGCACCGAACTGCCAGCGCCAGGCGTTGAGCACGACGTCCCCGCCATTGCGGCAGGACAACCGACCGCCCGTGTCGAGCGGTGCACAGAGTCGATCGGCCGTCTGCGGAGTGGCCAGGACGATACGGAGGTCCGCATGCCCATCGACGCGGAACAGCGTATGGCGCGTCGCCCAGCCACGCTGATCAGCCAGGGTCGCTTCGACCAGCCGCGCCACATCCACCGTGCTGAAGGGCAGGCCCCGCTCGACCTCGACCCGGTACGTCACCCCGTCCTGCGAGCCGAGTGGCGCAGCGGCGGCGACTTCGAAGGTGCCGGGGCCGCGCTCAGGAATGCGAGTGGCGGGGGAAGGAAGCCGACTCGGATCTGACGTACGGTCTCGACCGTCCGCCACCTCACCGTCTGGCCGCTCGCGCTTGACAGCCCGTTCAGCGGAGGGCGCGGAAGGGGTGACGGCAATTGCAGTGCGGCCGCCCGCGTCTTCGCTGTCCGTTGCGCCGGGCATGAGAAACACGACGGGTCCAGCCACGGCCGCAGTCGTCGCCAGCACCGCCAGGCTGGTCAACCCTGCCTTGGCACGCCGACGGGGCGCGCGATGGGAACCCGCTCGTCGATGTGTGGTTCTGTGCTTACTCATCGTGCCTGCATCGTCACAGCACGCGGGACCAGGTGTCGCCGCCGTCGGTGGACTGGTAGACGGTCGTCTCGGTCGCGGCGAACCAGCGCTGGGCGCTGATGGTGAACGCGGCCGGCTGGCCATGGATTGAGCCGACCTCGCGCCAGGTTCTACCGGTGTCGGTGCTGACCCGAACGACCCCGTCGGGGTCGATGCCGGCCAGGCTCCCGTCGGGAGTGGTGTCGAGGTACATCATGTTCGGACCGCCAAGCTCACGGGTCTCCCCGGACCCGGGGTCGATGCCGAGGAGCTGTCCGTTGCCGTCGGTCGCGATCAGCGGGCCGTTGTCGTCGACCGCCGCGACGCTGATCAGTGGACCTTGGAACACTTCGTCGAAGCTCTTCCGGTCCTCGGTGCGCAGCAGGCGGCCAGAGGTCGCGTCGTATGCGTAGAGGGCGTCGCCGGCGGGTTCGAGGATGTGGAAGTCCGCCTCACCCTGGAGGGCGAGGGGGGTCCAGGTCTCTCCGGCGTCAGTGGATTCGATCAGGCCCAGGTGGGCCGGCAGGTCCTCGCGCAAGTCCGGGTGCCCGCTGCCGAGGAAGTGGCCCGGGCCGACGACGGTGAACGCCATCGTGTCCTGATACCGGTCTGCGACCCGCCTCGGCCCGCCGCTCTCGTCGACGTGGAAGAGGCCGAAGTGGGTGGCGACGTAGAGGCTGTCGTCGGCCGGATCGACGCCGAGACCATGGATGTGGCCGACGCTCGTGTCCTCATCGGCGGGCGGCGCTGTCGCTGGGGTGTCCTTGGCGCAGCCGCCCGAGATGAGGACGGCACCGAGGAGGACGGCTGTGAGGGCGACATGGGGTCGGTACATAACAGTGGCTCCGAGGCGAGGATGGCGCCGGGCTGGCGGAGTAGCTCCGGCCTGCCCGGCACCAGGAACGAGATCAGGACTTCAGCAGGTCCTGCATCTTCTGGATCTCCTCCGCCTGCGTCGTCTCGATCTCCTCGGCCATGTCGACGGCCTCGGGGAACTCGCCCTCGGCCTGCTCCGTCTTGGCCATCTCGATGGCACCCTCGTGGTGCTCGATCATCATGGTGAGGAACATCTGGTCGAACGCCGCGCCGGAGGCCGCCTCGAGCTCGGCCATCTCGTCCTCGGTCATCATCCCGCCCATCTCATCGGACGACATGTCGCCGTGATCCATACTCGACATGCCCTCATCCGGGACGTCCTCGCCCCAAGACTCCAGCCAGCCGGTCAGGGTCTCGATCTCGGGGCCCTGGGCTGCCTCGATGTCGGCGGCGACGTCCTTGACCTCTTGGCTCTCGGCGCGTGATTCGGCGAGGTCGGCCATCTCGATGGCCTGCTGGTGGTGGGGGATCATCTCCTGGGCGAACGTGACGTCGGCCTCGTTATGGCTGGCCGCGGTGTCAGTGTCGTCGTCGTTGCCGCAGGCGGCGAGGGTGAACAGCGAGGCCGCCACAACGGCGGCGATTAGCGACTTGCGCATGAGTGTTGCTCCATCTGTGTGATCGGGTGTCTGGGCAGGGGAAACTCGAGCCGCCCCAGGGTGGGCGCCTCGTGACGGATACCTGTCAGCAGCGGATCACACAGAGCATGTCGAGGCTGGGCGGGTCGCGGTCACGCCCGATGAACAGTCGGGGCTGCCATGCCGGCAGCAGGGTCCGGGGGATGCGGACACCCCGACGCACCAGCAGGAGTGCGATCCCGAGCACCAGGCCGGCCAGCACGGCTAGGCAGAGGCCAAGAAGCCCCGCACCGTTCTCGCCGATGGGCTCTTCAGAGCTCATTCCCACTGGATGACCCGCGACGATCGGTTCGGAGGTATCCGGCTCACTGGCCGCTGGCCCGGAGTGGTCATGACTGAGGGGGCCGCTTGCGGCGATCATGACATTCGCACTCGGGGATGTTGCCCCCATGGTGTGGGCGCCGGTGTGAGATCCCCAACCATGCATCGACAGAAGACCGAACAGCGCGACGGCCACGGCGGCCAGCGCGTAGCGCGCGCCGCGTGTCCCGGCCGGTGCTCGGAGCTCCTGCATGAGCTCAATCCTAGGCAGCCGACCGCGACGAGCCGACGGCGCTTCTAGTGCTGGTCCTGCCTGACCGGTGCAGACTGCCAGGGACATGGCCCGGCCCTGCGTCTGGTCGGCGTCTCGTCGGAATTGAGCAGTGTCCATCAATGGCCGGGATACCCGGACTCTGCATATTCGGACCCTGGCCCGACCGGCACGACCACGTTCCGCCGGTAGACCGACCCGGCGAACCGCCGGACGCGGCAGGTCAGCGCTGGTCGCCTGCAGCCATGACGACACCTCCATCACCAGCTCGCATCCAGCCCGCACGCATCCAGTTCACCGGCTCCGCCGCCGTCCCTCCGGCACCGTCGCCAGACCTCGACCAGTCGGATCCGCCCGCCGAAGTCACGGCCGCCGCACTGCTCGCGCTGAACCCCGAGTGGCAGCTCGCCCTGCGCGCCGAGAACAAGGCGCCCGGCACGGTCGCGGTCTACACCGACGGGGCGCAGCGCTACCTGGCCTGGTGCCAGCGCACCCAGGTCGCCCCGGTGGTCAGGACGACGCTGCAGACCTGGATGGCGCACCTCCTCGACACCGGCAATGCCCCCGGGACCGTGCGGATCCGGCACCAGGCGGTGCGGCGCTTCACCGTCTGGGTCATCGCCACCGGGCGCCTGCGGGCCGACCCGTTCGCCGGCGTCAAAGGGCCGGTGCACAAGCAGGCCGTGGTCACACCGCTGAGCGACGACGAGTTGCGTGCCCTGATCGGCACCTGCACCCACCCCACGTTCCGCGTCGACGAGCCGTTTCACCACCGCCGCGACGAGGCCATCATCCGGCTAATGATGGAGACGGCCATCCGCGCCGGCGAGCTCGTCGCGCTGACCACCGAGGACCTCGACCTCCCGGCCGGCCGGATTACCGTCAGGTTCGGCAAAGGTGGCCGAGGCCGGACCATCCCCGTCGGCTCCGCCACCACCCGGGCGATCCGCGACTACCTCGACCTCCGACGTCACCACCCAGCTGCCGACGAACCGACCGTCTGGCTCGGGACCCGCGGCACCGGCTTCGGGTACGACGGCCTCGGCAAGGCGCTGCGCCGCCGCGCCGCGCTCGCCGGCATCCACGGCTTCCACCCGCACAAGCTTCGCCACACCGCTGCTCACCGCTGGCTCGCCGCGGGCGGATCCGAGTCCGGACTCATGGCCATGGCCGGCTGGACCCGCACCGACATGCTCGTCCGCTACACCCGAGCCACCGCCGCCGAACGCGCCGCCAACGAAGCGCTTCGGCTCAACCTCGGTGACCTCTGATCGGCTTCCAGGTCGGCCGGCCGATAGACCGACTGGTGGACAGCGTCGACGGCTGCGGGCTTCGGACCACGTCCCGCAGGAGGGAAGACGGTGGCTACACACTCGCGCAAGTCAGTCACTGCGGAGCTTCGTCCAGTCGGCTGGTCGACCGAGCACACCCGTGTCGAGGGTTTCGAACCATGCAATGGCCGCATCGACCAACTCCTGAGGGAAGCGGCATCGATGCCCCTGGCTCGGATGCACCAGATCAATCCCGAAGTCGCTCCGCAGCGAAGTCGGGATGGTTGGACCTCCGCCGCCGAAGTAGGAGAAGCGGCGTGCAACGAGTACTGCGTCGACGGAGGTATCGACTTTGATGTGCCCCGGGTTGGGCTTGCCATCGGCAAGACTGTGCCGTGAGTCAGCCTGCAGCCACGTGCCGTCATCGCCGTGGCGGTAGATGTTGTCGCCATACGCGCGCTTGACCGCTCCCTGGTCGGTGGGCACCTTCCGCGCGAAGCGCGGGTCCTTCCAGTAATCGTCGAACGTCAGGATCTCGTCGACCTGCATGACGTACACCAGCCGGCCGGCGAGCCCCTTGTCAGTGGATCCAGTACCGAGCACCCAGTCTCCTACTGAAGCAGTCCGTCGGATCTGCGGCTTGCAGGTCGCGATCGTGCAAAAGCCCTCGAACGGGTTCGGTGCGAACCCGTAGTCGTACCGCACGACGTAGCTGAAGACCCGCGCGGCCATGACTAGCAGCTCAGGCGCTTGATGCTCCGGGGCGGAACCTTCTCGCCATCCGGCCCCTGCCAGTTGTCGGCGCCGTTGAGCGCGTCAATGATCGCCTTGCTGTTCCACCCCACGACCGCATCGGCATACTCGTCCAGCTCGGCGGGCATGTCGACACCCGCCGCACCAGGGGCCCAGACTCCGATGATCCGCTTGTCGGGGAACCGGTTGGCGTACTCGATCTCCCAGCTGACCCAGTCGTGGTTCCTCGTGTCGGGCGAGATGATCACGATCATTTTCCCGGCCCAGGTGATCCGCTCGGCCAGGATCTGTCTGATGTAGGCCTCGGACGTCGCCTGGTTCGGGTTCTCGCTGGTGACCGACGAGTCCCGAACTTCGGCGCCGTTCTTGGCCAGCAAGTCCTTGAGCTGGCCCACGAGAGCGTCGTCCTCGTGCCGGTGACTGATGAAGACGTTGTGGTTGTCTGCCATCATTCACCCCCTTCCGCGGTAGAGGGTACGGCTGACCGCCGACAATCCGGGCGTGCCAAGCCGCCGAGCCGGCGCGATGCCGCTTAGGCTCAAGGTCGTGCCCGCCCCGCCCATTCTGGACGTCTACGTCGTCTGGCACCCGGACGACGAGGCCGGCGCGCGTGCGTTCGAGCGCATCCATACGCATTTCCACTCCGACGCCTACTCAGGCCTCGCCGGCGGCGCCGTCGAGGTCTACGCCCGGAGCCTCGGCTGGTCAGCCCCTGGAGCGCCACCGCGCCCGTTGTTGCTGCCCGGGTCTGGAGCGGGAACGCCGAGGCCCGCACACCTCAGCGCGATCGTGCCGGTACTCGGTGCCGGCCTAAGGGACGCGGCCCAGCACGATCCACCCTGGGCCGACTACCTGCGCGTGATCGCTGGCAGCGACAGCGACACGATCGTGGTGCTGCCGGTCGCGGTGCCAGGGGTCAACCTGACCGACTCGGTCCTCCAGTCGGTCGTTGGCGCCATCCAACGACTTCCGTCGGATGCGCTGGCCAACGTCGGGCTGCTCGAGCGGAGCGTCGCCCAGGCTGTCGCACAGAAGGCTGCCGGGTCGACTGCCCCGGTACGTGTGTTCATTAGCCATGCCAAGCACTTCTCGGGCAACGAGACCGACCTCCCGGGAGGTCCGTTGTACGAGCACGTGCGTTCTGTGATCGCGGGCACTCACCTTGCTGAGTTCTTCGACGCGCACGACCTGCTTCCCGGCACCGATTGGGCGGCTGAACTCGAGGCGAGCGCCGGCAACTCCGCGTTGCTGATGGTGCGGACCGACCGGTACGCATCGCGGGAATGGACCCAGCGCGAGGTGCTGGTGGCCAAGCAAAACGACGTACCGATCGTCGGCCTCATCGCCCTCACGGAGGGCGAGTCACGAGGGTCCTTCCTGATGGACCACGTCCCGACAGTGCCGCTGAGTCACGATGCCGTCACCGCGTCGGTTGCCGCGAGCCTGAATCGCCTCGTTGACGAGGTATTGAAACGGGCCCTGTGGGAGGCGCAGTCCATCTACATTCAAGAAGAAGGATTCGATTGGACGCCCGTGCATGCGCCGGAGCCAACCACTGCGGTCGACTGGCTCTCCAGGCACCAGTCAGACCATCCCGATGACGACCACCTGTGGATCATCCATCCCGACCCGCCGCTGGGCCCGGCCGAGCGAGCAGTGATCGACGACCTGTGCCAGTTGGCAGGATTCGACACGCGTGTCGACATCTTGACGCCGCGCACCTTCGCCGCTCGGGGAGGTGTGCTTGATGAACGGTGATCCACAACTGGTCCCGCGCGACGCTCTGTCCGGCCACCGGGTCGCCATCTCGGTCTCCGAGAGCGCTGACCTGCTACGTCTCGGTCTCAGCGACCTGCACCTCCAGTTGACCATCGCCGAACTCAGCCGAGCGATCGTGATTGCTGGCGGCGTCGTCGTCTACGGCGGCGCGATCCAGGAGGGCTTCACCAAGATCGTTCTCGAGGAAACTGAGAGATACGGCAACGCCACCGGGGCGTTCGAGCACATCGTGCCGTACACCGAGTACGCCACCCGCAGCCCCGAGGACCTACGCACGTATGCCGCTTCTCTCGGCGTGAAGTCAACGGTGCAGTTGCTGGACGCCGAGGGCGTCCCGAGATCCGTGCGCGAGGTCAGCGCGCGCGACGACTTTGACCCGGGCGATCTCGATCCGACGACCGCCTTGAGTGCGATGCGCACCCACACGACCGACATCGCATCGGCCCGCGTCGTCGTCGGCGGGAAGGTCTCTGGCTTCGCCGGCTCCATGCCCGGCGTCGCCGAAGAAGCAGCCGCCACGCTGCGAGCCGACAAACCCCTGTACGTCGCCGGCGGATTCGGCGGAGCAGCAACCCTCGTGGGCTCCATCGTGACTCCAGACCTGTACGAATGGCTCCCACCCGGCCTGCCCGAAGGCCTCGCACCGGAGGTTCGTCGGTTCGTTGAATCGGCCTTGGACCTCCCGTTGGGCGCAGATGGGCTCTCCGACGAAGACCGCGCCCTCCTGGCCGCCACGCACCGGCCATCCGACATCGCCACCCTGGTCGTGCTTGGCCTGTCCAGGCATCTAGGCGACCCGGAGGGGCAGGCATGAGCCAACCCCGTGGCCGCTGGACAATGGGACGGGACCCGAGGTCATGAACCAAGCATGGTCAGGGATCATCGGCGGCCGGAGGATCGTCGGTTCCGAGGTGCTCTCCAGCTA
Source organism: Nocardioides aquiterrae (assembly GCF_039526625.1). NCBI lineage: Bacteria > Bacillati > Actinomycetota > Actinomycetes > Propionibacteriales > Nocardioidaceae > Nocardioides > Nocardioides aquiterrae. The sequence goes on along the minus strand of NZ_BAAAJE010000002.1, from coordinate 215,760 downwards.
CTGGAAACTCGCGGCCGAGCGGCAGCGGGTCTACCACGCACGCCTTGCTGGCGAGCCCGCACCGTGGACAGATGACGGAATCGTCTCCCAATATCGCTTCACGAACGCCTACCGAGCCGCCGATCGAGTATCCCAAGACCTGATCCGTGTCATCTACACGGGCTCCGAGGACCCAGACGATGTTCTTCTACGGATCTTGCTGTACCGCTTCTTCAATAAGCCCGAAACCTGGCAAATCATCGAGGGCACCCTGGGCGAGGTCACGGTCGCTACCTTTGACTCTGAAGCGTGCGGCGCGATTCTCGACAAGGCCCTCGCGCATGGGGACAGGATCTACTCCGCCGCATACATCGTCCCGCCGCCGCCCTTCGGTCACCAGCGCAAGCACCGCAATCATTTGGCGCTCATCGAGACCATGATCACCGGCGGCCTCGGTCAGTCGCTGCAGCAGGCGGCAAGTCTGCAGGATGTCTTCCGCCTGCTCCTCGCCTACCCCTCGCTCGGGCCGTTCCTTGCCTTCCAGCTGACCATCGACCTGAACTACTCCACGCTGATCGACTTCGATGAGGATGACTTCGTCGTGGCAGGCCCTGGTGCCCTCAGCGGACTAGCCAAGTGCTTCCCCGATGCGCGTGGAATCCCGGCTTCAGATCTCATTCGATGGATGGTCGACACTCAGGAGCAACAGCTGGCGCACTACGACATCGACTTCCAGGACCTCTTCGGCCGGCGCCTGAAGCTCATCGACTGCCAGAATCTCTTCTGCGAGACCGACAAGTATGCGCGTGTTGCTCACCCCGACGCCGCCGGTGTCGGCAACCGCAACAGGATCAAGCAACAGTTCACACCCAGGGGACCCCTGGAGCCGCCGCGCTTTCCCCCCAAGTGGGGCCTCGATCCGACGCCATTGCCGGTGGCCGTGAACGCAGATTGACCCATCGGGGTGGTGCACATGACACCACGCCGGCGCTCACCTAGGAGGAGTCGTGGACTTCGATCACTACCAGAGCGAGACGGTCCGGCTCGCCGACAGCAACGACACCGCCCACGAACTCGTTCCCATGCTCGGCCTCGGGGCGCACGTGGGTGAACTGCTACTGGCGCAGCAGCGCTACCTGAGCGAGTCACTAGTGGCCGAGACCAGCAGGGGCATGGTTGCTCGCGAGTTGGGCATGGTTCTGAGGTGGTCGGCGCTCCTCGCGCATGTCAACGGCCTCACGCTCAATACCATCGCCAACCGCAACCTGATCAAGGTTGATGAACGTGCGCGATCACTCGACTTTCCGGGCATCGCAGCCCTGCCGGGCCAGGACGCGATCCTCGGCCTGGCTGAGTACGCCGAGCTCGCCGCGGAGACGGACCAAGAGATCAGCGCAGGCGTCGATCCACTCAGCCTGAGCGTGCCCATGCTTGGACTCGCGGGCGAAGTCGGCACTCTCCTCGTCGAGGAAAAGAAGCGGTATCGCCGCGACAGCAAGATCGATGACTGGCCGAGCTTCATCGGCATCGAGCTGGGGGATCTGCTCTGGTACACAGCGACCGTCGCGCGTCACGCCGGACTGGGACTCGAGGAGGTAGCCGGACGCGACCTGGCACGAGCGGCCCGCTCTTCGTCGCTGAGTTCAGATGCCACGGAGCAGAAGTCCTCGTTCGACGAAGATTTTCCGGCAACCGAACGGGTGCCCCGCCAGCTTCACCTGCGGTTTCAAGAGCGGACGGTGAACGGGCAAGCGGTGGTGACGATGACGCTGCTCGCAGCGACACCCAATGCCTTTCCGGACGGCCCGATCTCGCGAGGATCAGGCAAGTTCCAAGGCTTCAAGGTCGGAGAAGCGCTCGGCGATGAAGTCACCGACAACTCTCGGCGGGTCGATGCCTATCGCTACCACGACGCGATCCACCTCGGCTTCCTTGCGGTTCTAGGGTGGTCGCCAAACCTGCGCGGTCTGCTTCAGGTGAAGCGGAAGAGCAACTCTGTCACCGACGAAACCGAGGACGGTGCTCGCGCGATCTTCGCCGAAGAAGGCATCGCCGCCATCCTGGCGAAACAAGCAACGCTCAGCCGGCAGTTCGAGGCGCCGAATCTCGTTCCCGAAGATCTTCTCGACCTCATCGCCCTCGTGGTTGAGGACCTCGAAGTGAGCAGCTTGCCCTATCGAATGTGGCGGGAGGCCATCAGCCAAGGATTCACTGTGATGCGGCAACTCAGTGAGGGCGGAGGTGGATACGTTCTCGCTGACCTCGATGCTCGCAGTCTCCAGTATTCGAAGTTTCCCTTCTTGACCTGAGTCGAGACTTTGACCGGACGCCGCGCTCGTGGATGTCGGTGGTGCCTGCTGTCATAGCGGGCACGACCAAGTAGGTCCCCGGCATGGCCACGACGTCTGTCAACACCGTCCCGGCCGTCGTTGCCGCGCCACTTAGCAGATCGAGGGCCGGCCAAGTCGTCGGTCCCCGTGTTCAAAGAGCCAAAGCCGGAATACATCTTCAAGGAACTTCACATGACCTACTACACCGCCTCCGACCTACGTCAGCGTGCTGGCGGCATCACTGCGTCGGCAGCACGTTCAGAGCTCTCCCACATGGCCAAGTCAGCCGCCGGCGCATACGACGTGTTCCTGAGCCATAGCGTCCGTGACGCCGTCTTGGTACTCGGACTCAAGAAGGAACTGGAGGCGGAGAAGTTGACGGTCTACGTGGACTGGCTGGAGGACCCGGACCTCGACCGCTCGAACGTCACGCCTCTCACCGCTCAAAGGCTGCGCGAGCGGATGAGGACATGCCGGACCCTGGTTTACGCGACGTCGAAGAGCGCCTCAGCTTCGAGATGGATGCCGTGGGAGCTCGGCTATTTCGACGGACATCACAGTCAGTCCCGGGTTGCGATCTGCCCGATCCAGGAGGGGACCGGTAGCTACGCCGGCGAGGAGTACTTGGGTGTCTACAAGCGGGTGGAGAAGATCCGCCACCTGGGATCGCTACGTCCGTTTGCCGTTAAGCCTTCACGCACGGAGGGCGAACTGATGGAGTCGTTTGTGCACGGCCGGGGGGTTTTTCACAAGATCACAAGAACCTGACCCCGCGATCGTTGCGTCAGTCCGCTGCGCGGTCGGGGATCGTCTGTCCCTGCTCGGCACAGGCCCGGATCAGGATTCCGGCTGTGTCCATCAACTGTCCAGATTGGGTCGGCCCGGCTCCGTACTAGACGGGTATCCTGAGACTGGAAGAGAGGGCGAATCCCTCACCACACCGAGCGAATCGGTAGCTTCCAGCCCGAAGCAGTAGTAGTCGCAGCGCCTCCGATGGCGCCCAGAGGTCGCAGGTTCAAATCCTGCCCCCGCTACTGCCCCCGCTACTGAAACTGGCCCGTGACCTGCGGAAACGCAGGTCACGGGCCACTGGTCATTTGAACCATTACGGCTTGTGTCGCGCTTTCGTGACCCAGAAACCCCGTTGGTCGCGAAGCGAGGCGCGGCCCGACGGGGCCCGAGTGACGACGCGGTCCATAGCCAGAGGGGTTGCGTCAGGGCGACAAGTGTCTGGTCCTGATCGACGACGTCGAGCCGGCGCTGGTCTGGGACCGGGCTGTCGGACAGCCGGGCCCGGACTACTCGCGCCGATCGGCGCTGCTCGACGTCGAGCGGACCTCGGACGCCTACCTCCGCACGGGTGAGTTCACCATCGAAGACATGACGTCGTTCCTCGCCGAGAGCGTGGACTCGGCGGTCGAGGACCAATTCGGCAGGAAGGGGAGCGCGACAAGCTGCTCCGCCTTGACGAGGTGCTCCACGAACGCGTCATCGGCCAGGACGAGGCGGTCCAGCTGGTGGACGACGCCGTCGTCCGCGCCCGCTCGGGCATCAAGAACCCCCAGCGGCCGATCGGGTCGTTCATCTTCCTGGGCCCTACTGGGGTTGGCAAGACGGAGCTGGCCAAGACGCTGGCCGTCGCCCTGTTCGACACCGCGGAGAACATGGTCCGGATCGACATGAGCGAGTACCAGGAGCGGCACGCCGTCAGCCGGCTGGTCGGAGCACCGCCCGGGTACGTCGGCTTCGAGGAGGGCGGTCAGCTCACCGAGGCCGTGCGTCGCAAGCCCTACTCGGTGGTCCTGCTCGACGAGATCGAGAAGGCCCACGTCGACGTCTTCAACACGCTGCTCCAGGTGCTCGACGACGGCCGCCTGACCGACTCCCACGGCCGGACCGTGGACTTCCGCAACACCGTGCTGATCATGACCTCCAACATCGGCTCGGAGTACCTGCTCGAGGGTGTCACCGCTGACGGCGAGGTCAAGGACGACGCGCGTTCGATGGTGATGCGCGCCTTGCAGGCTCACTTCCGCCCGGAGTTCCTCAACCGCGTCGACGAGATCGTGATGTTCAAGCCGGTCACGCTCGCCGAGATCGAGCGGATCGTCGACCTCCAGCTCGAGGAGCTGCGCGAGCGGCTGGCCGGCATGCGGATCACCCTCGAGGTCACGGCTGCGGCGCGTCGCTTCATCGCCGACCAGGGCTTCGACCCGGCGTACGGCGCCCTCCCGCTGCGACGGTTCATCTCCCGCGAGGTGGAGACAGAGGTCGGCCGCGCGCTGCTACGCGGCGACGCTGTCGACGGTGGCGCGATCTCGGTCGACGTCGCCGACGGCAAGATCACGGTGACTGCGGCCGGCAACCCGTCAGAAGGGCGGGCCGTAGCATGACCGCAACCACCCAGAAGTCGACGAAGGTCGAGTGCGGCAACTGCGGGGCCAAGAACCGGGTTCCGGCGGTTGCCGAGGGCACGCCACGCTGCGGGAAGTGCGGCACTCCGCTGCGCTGGGTTGTGGACGCCGACGACGACGAGTTCCACGCCGTCGCGGACGAGTCGAGCTTGCCCGTGCTGGTCGACGTATGGGCTCCATGGTGCGGCCCCTGCCGGATGGTGAGCCCGGCCCTGGAGAGGCTGGCCGGGGAGCTGGCCGGCAACCTCAAGCTGGTCAAGGTCAACGCCGACGACAACCCGGAGGTGAGCCGGAGGTTCGAGGTGCGGTCGATCCCGACCCTGGTCCTCCTCCACCACGGCGCGGTGGTCGACAAGCAGATCGGCGCCCTTCCGGCGCACCAACTGCGCTCGTGGCTCGAGTCCAAGCTCCCGACGGGGGCGTGATGACTGCCAACCCGACGCGCGTCGGCGCCGACCCGCGCCTGAAGATCATCCGGCCCGCGCCGCCACCCGCCCGGCGCGCGTGTGCGGAGTGCGTGCAGCTCGGCACACCATGGGTGCACCTGCGCCAGTGCCTGACCTGTGGCCTGGTCGGCTGCTGCGACTCGTCACCGCTGCGACACGCGCGCGCTCACGCCGCCACCACGGGACACGTCATCGCGCGGTCGATCGAGCCCGGGGAGAACTGGAGATGGTGCTATGTCGACGAACAGTTCGTCTGAGCTCGAGCTCGCGGACCTGCCCGAGACCCCCGACACCACCGGTGCCTACCCCCGGCTCAGCGACGAGCAGATCATGCTGCTCTCGCAGTACGGCGACCGGAAGACGCTGCCCCAGGGCACCACGCTGTTCTGCGCGGGGGACCGCGACTGCGGGCTGTTCGTCGTGCTGGACGGCAGGGTCCGGGTCGTCCAGGAGGAAGGCCCCGAGGAGGAGCGGGTGATCGCCGTCCACGGGCCAGGTCGCTTCGTGGGGGACCTCTCCATGCTGACCGGTCAGGCCGTCTACGTAACCGCCCTCGCCCAGACCGATGTGGACGTCCTCGAGGTGCCCTACGACCGGCTCAAGGCGGCGGTCACCCAGGACCAGGCGCTCGGAGACCTGATCCTGCGAGCCTTCATCATGCGGCGCACCATCCACGCCATCCTCGGCGCCGGGCTCCGGATCATCGGCTCCCGCTACTCGGCCGACACCCGCAGGTTGAGGGACTTCGCGAGCCGCAACCGCATCCCGTGCCGCTGGGATGACGTGGAGGAGGACCCCGATGCCGAGGCCACCCTGCGGGCCTTCGACATCCCTCCCGCCCAGACACCCGTCGTGATCTGGAAAGGGCAGACGGTTCTGCGGAACCCCAGCAACACGGAGCTGGCCGACCTCATCGGCCTGCGAGCAGCGCCGAAGCGGGCGGCGTACGACGTCGTCGTGGTGGGCGCCGGCCCGGGTGGCCTGGCCGCGGCGGTGTACGCCGCCTCCGAGGGGCTCTCGACGGTCGTCCTGGACGCGCTCGCCACCGGCGGGCAGGCGGCCACGTCGTCCCAGATCGAGAACTACCTGGGGTTCCCGGCCGGTATCACCGGGGCGGAGCTCGCCGACCGGGCCGTGGTGCAGGCCCGCAAGTTCGGCGCCGCCTTCAGCATCCCAGGCGAGGCGACCTCCCTCACCCAGGCCGACGGGTACCACGTGGTGGGGCTGGCCGACGGAGGCGACCTCGTCGCCCACGCCGTGCTCGTCGCCACGGGGGTGCGCTACCGACGTCTCGACGTCCCGGGGCTGGATCGTCTCGAGGGCAGCAGCGTCTACTACGCCGCCACGGAGTCCGAGGCCCGGTTGTGCCAGCAGGACCCCGTCACCGTCGTGGGAGGCGGCAACTCCGCGGGCCAGGCGGCCTGCTTTCTGGCTCGTCGGTCGCCGGTGGTCAACCTGGTCATCCGGCACGACGACTTGGGGAGGGACATGTCCCGCTACCTGGCCGACCGTGTCGAGCAGTCGCCGCGCATCAAGGTCTGGCGCCACACCGAGGTGAGCGAGCTCATCGGCGACGAGGCGCTCGACGAGGTGGTGCTGCATGACCTCCGCACCGATGCGAAGCATCGCGTCCCGACGACGGCTCTGTTCGTGCTGATCGGAGCGGCTCCCTACACGAGCTGGCTCCAGGGAGAGATCCCGCTGGACGCCAAGGGGTTCATCCTCACCGGGCCCGCGGCCGACGGCTCCGACGGCTCCGACGGCCTGTTCGAGACCCGCCGCCCAGGCGTGTTCGCCGTGGGCGACGTGCGCAGTGGTTCGGTCAAGCGCGTCGCCTCTGCCGTCGGCGAGGGCGCGGTCGTGATCCGCCAGGTCCACGAGTTCCTGGAAGCCGAGGGACGCCGCTGAGGATCCGCTCGCCAGGAAGCACGAACCCAGGAGGAACACATGACCATCTACAACGTCGGTTACTTCGTCGGAAGCCTTTCGTCGACGTCGATCAACCGCATCCTGTCCCGGTCCCCTCATCCGGGTGGCTCCGGACGACTTGGAGTTCAGCGAGATTCCCATCGGCAACCTGCCGCTGTACAGCCCGGACTTCGACAGCGACTACCCGCCTGATGCCCGGGTGCTCAAGCGTCGATCGCTGCCGTCGACGCGGTGCTCTTCGGCTCACCCGAGTACAACCGTTCCATCCCCGGCGCGTTTAAGAACGCGATCGACTGGGCGTCTCGACCATGGGGGCAGAACTCCTTCGACCACATCCCGGCCGCGGTGATCGGAGCCTCCATCGGCCAGATCGGCACCGCGATGGGTCAACAGAGCCTGCGCGGCGTGCTCAGCTTCTGCAACGCCCGCCAGATGACCTCACCCGAGGCCTACATCCAGTTCTCGCCCGCGGTCTTCCTGGACGACGGTGAGATCACCGACGACTCCACCAGGGAATTCCTCCGCGCCGTCATGACCGAGTTCCGTACCTACGTCGAGATGGTCCTGACCGTCCTGCCACGCCGACGGGAGTGAGGAACGGCGATCAGCGCCTGCCGGTTCACTCCTCCTGCGCGCCCGGCCGGGATTCCTGCCGGTAGGTGTAGGCGGCGGCCCGGACCGCCTCGTCGCTCTCCAGGCCGGCACCGAGGGCGCCACCCACGGTCGCCAGGGAGCTAGTGAGCCAGGCCAGCTTCAGGTAGTCGCCCACGTGCACGGCATGGCCGACGCCCTCCTCGAGCAGGTGGGTGGGCACCAGAACCGGTGAGGTCACGAGGGCGAGCAGGAGCAGCGCGGCGTAGAGGGAGAGCACACCCAGGACGACCGTTGCCGCGGTGGCCAGGTTGAAGAGGGTCACCTGCTTGCGGCCGCCCGGGTGTGACGTGTGCTCCCACAGGCCGGCGCCGGCGATGAGCGCGATCGTGATCCCCGCGACCGACCCCAGTGCGATCGCCGCGAGCCGGATCCAGTCGAGCGCGGCGCTCAGCTGCCAGATGTCGGGGGTGACGAGGGCGAACACCCCGGCTGCGAGTGCGGCGGTCAGCGCTCTCGAGAGCCCGATCGCCAGCCTCCACGGCTGGTTGGCCTGGATCATACCGAGCAGCAGTCGCAGGTTCCCGCTGAGGACTCTCGCGGTGAACACGACGCTGCCGTCGCCGTCTGGCCGCTGGTTCCTTCCGAGCTGGGTGGCGCGGCGCCCGAGACCGCCGCCACGGCCCGAGAGGGCGTCGTCCGCCGTGTCCCCGAGCAGGGTGCGGACGAGTCCGACGACCGTGTCGCGGGTGCGTCGGCGCAGTCGGACGGGGCCGAGCGCCGGGAGGCACACCACAGCGACGCCGTGCAGAGGGCTCGCATGAGCCACCACCGGCCGCCGGCGAACCTTCAGCGGCAGATCGGTGAGACAGACGACCAGGTCCCATCCTTCCCTCAAGAGCCGGTCCCTTGCCGCGGCGACGAGGGTCGCGTCGTCGGAAGGTGGAGACACGAGGGCGTCGACCACGGTGGACACTCGCCACTGAACGGTGGGCACGTGAGAACTCAGCTCAGCGTCTAGGTCGTCGGCGAGCATCGATGCAATCTCAGTCGCCGGCCCCGGAGCCGAGATGATTCCGATCGCCACCTCATTCGCGCTCATGGGGAAGCGGCCGGGCTGCGCCGATGGTTTCGACCTTCGCGCGTCATGGTGCCAGTGTCGGATCAACGCGCTGCGTGAAGCAAGCGACAGGTCCCGGGACTGGCGCAACTGCGCTGGTCGGTCCTGGGCCGACTGAGGTCATGCGAGCAGCCTCGTGCCTCTGTCCCGGCGTTCTCAGGCTGGCCCCCGGAGGATGTACACGAGGCCCGCGTAGTGTGCCGCCATATGAAGGAGCGAGAGCTCGAGGCCAAAGTCATGCGGTTCGTTCGCGAGATCGGCATCGCCCCCGCAGGCAAGGTGCGCACGGTGGCCTTTGACTTCATGAGAGGCGTGGTCGTCATCGGCACCGACGAGGCCACCTATGCAGCACCTGCCGCAGGCTTGTGGTCTGACTATGCGGACAACGTGGCGAGGATCAGGCCCCGGCATGCCCCGCTGACCGAGTACCCGGACGGGCGAACCGAGTCGGATGTCCACGCCTGCGTGCCTCCTCCTGACTAGTGCTTCCGGTGACGGTCGCAGGCACCGCTCTCGACATTCTCGAAGACCACCTGCCCGCTCGGAAGAGCCCGGGCGACCAGCTGGACTGCGTCGCGATCGCTACGCTCACCGACGTTCTGACAGACCCCGGTCCGAGGTTCGTTGCCGCGCGAGACGGTTGCGACGATCCTCCTCGCGCTTTGAGTACGCGGCCGCGCGGATCGCCTCGTCCGACTCCAGGCCGCTGCCCAGACCCCCGCCAACGGTCGCCGCCGACGCCACGAACCAGGCGAGCACGAAGAGGTCGCGCCTCTGCAGGGCTTGTCTCGCCGGTTCTGGTTCACCCACGTCACTGACGTGGACACCGAGATCAAGGCGGGTCCGAACCTCCATGTGGCCATCCTGAGAGCCATCCTCGGGCGCGACGCGGACGCCGCCGAGGCTGCCGCGTGGGATCTGAACGACTACCTGATCGACTTCTCCTACGCCACGCTCAGTCCCCGGGGCGGGCGCCGGTGAGCGGGTCCGCCGTACTCGGCTCAGGCCGGTCGGCTCGATAGGGGAGCCATGGCGCAAGTTCCTGCGGGGGCTCACACGTTGCGGCTCCTGACCTACTTGGCACAGCAGGCCACGCCGGTGGCGCTGCGTCCATGTCCCGCGACCTGGCGTTGCCTCGCTCGACCACCTATCACCTGCTCGACACCATGATCGATGCCGGTTATGTAACGCACTACCCCGACGTGCGCAGTGCCCGGTCTGGCCCGGTGGACAGCATCTTCTTGGGCATGGGCGCATCCTTCCTGACTCAGGATGGTGCTGCCACGATTTCGCGACTGCGCTGGCCGAATCCATGGTCGCTGCAGCAATCGAGGAACTCGCGGGCGGCGTCGAGCTGGTGCTTGCGTCTCAACCATCGGCCGCCGTTGGCGCTCAGCCAGGCGTTGCACGGCACTTCGCGTTCAAGTGCCGCGAACTTGTCTCGAAGGGCGGGGGCTCTCGGTGCGTCAGTGAGCAGATCTGCGGGCTCGGCGGCGACGAGTGCTGCGACCATGTCGTTCAGAGCCGCGAGCGCTTCGGGCCCGGACAAGGGAGCGGCGTCACCTGTGATGAGGACGGGGGTGGGTTGTTGGTTGAGCTCTGCCCAGGATTGGCGCCACTGCCGGCGAAGCTCCCAGGCCTGTGTGCTGAGGGGCTCGGCGTTGAACGCGGGCACCATTCCCCACTCGCTGACTGTGGCGCTCGGTGAGTTCGCGCCCATCATGACGACCGGCGTGAGGTGTCGCAGCGCGTCGATGTGGGTCAGGTCGGTGTCGTGAACCCATCGCGCGCAGTAGAGCAGGTGGCGCATGGCGGTACTTCGGTGGGCCACGGACGCTTCGGCGTAGGCAGAGACCGCTGCGGGGCTCGCGGTGGTAGCGAGGTTGGGGCGGGCGGGGAGAACTAGCGGCCGTCGGGCGTCGGGGATGCGCAGATCGACGGCAAGCCGATCGAGCTGGCGAGCATCGGCGCGGCTGCCGACTGCGGTGACCGCGCGCCAGTCGATGGTGACGCCGTGTGACTCCAACTCTCTTGCGAGTTGACTGGCAAGGTAGCTCAGCGGGCAGTCGAAGTCGCCAAAGATCATCGTCGAGAACGAGGGTGGCGTTGACGTGGTGGGTTCCGTGCGTGCGGGTAGTCGTGGCGTGGTCACGTGGTCGTCTCCTAAGGGTCCCCGGGTTGGTTCGGGCAGGGACTCGTCCAGCAGCCCGTGGTCCTGACGCCGAGGTGCCGTGGACGCATTCTCAGGGTGGGATGGACGGGGCTGTGAGGCAATCCCTGGGTTGACAGTGTTTGTCGGATTCGTGTGTAGCGCTCGCGGCGGGTTCAGTTCTAGGCTCGGCGATGTTGCTCCCCTCGAGACGACCAGGGCGGCGACTTGAAGCGGCATCGACGGGAGGGATTTGAACGATGGCGAAGGCAGTGGGAATTGACCTCGGCACCACCAACTCGGTGGTGGCTGCGATGGAGGGCGGGCAGCCGGTTGTCGTGCCCAACGCGGAAGGAGCGCGGACGACGCCGAGTGTCGTGGCCTTCACCGAGTCCGGCGAACGGCTGGTGGGCCAGCTGGCTCGTCGGCAGGCGGTGCTCAACCCCAAGGGGACGGTCGCGTCGGCCAAGCGGTTCATCGGTCGGCGGTATGACGAGGTCGAGTCAGAGAAATCCACAGTGGCCTATGACGTGGTGAATGGACCTGACGGTGCGGTCCGCTTCGATATCCGCGGCAAGAAGTATGCCCCGGAGGAGATTTCTGCTCAGGTCCTGCGCAAGCTGGTCGACGACGCTGCCAAGTTCTTGGGCGAGCGGGTCACCGAGGCGGTCATCACGGTCCCGGCGTACTTCAACGACGCGCAGCGGCAGGCGACCAAGGATGCCGGCAAGATCGCGGGGATCGAGGTGCTGCGCATCATCAACGAGCCCACGGCTGCCGCGTTGGCCTACGGAATGGACAAGCGCGAGAACGAGACCGTGCTGGTGTTCGACCTGGGCGGCGGTACCTTCGACGTGAGCATCTTGACCGTCGGCGATGGGGTGGTGGAGGTGCGCTCGACCGCGGGGGACACCCACCTCGGTGGCGATGACTTCGACCGCAAGGTCGTCGACTACATCGCCGAGCAGTTCCAGAGCGATCACGGGATCGACCTCCGCAAGGATGCCCAGGCGCTCCAACGCCTGTTCGAGGCCGCGGAGAAAGCCAAGGTGGAGCTGTCGACGGTGTCGCAGACAACGATCAGCCTCCCGTTCGTCACCGCCGACGCGTCAGGCCCGAAGCACCTCGAGATGACTTTGATGCGCTCGAAGTTCGACCAGCTCACCGCCGACCTGGTCGAGCGCTGTCTGGGACCGGTCGAGCGGGCCATTGCCGATGCCAAGCTGACCGCCAATGAGATCGACGAGGTGATCCTCGTGGGGGGCTCGACACGGATTCCGGCAGTCCAGCAGCTGGTGAAGAGGCTGACCAAGGGCAAAGAGCCGAACATGACGGTGAACCCCGATGAGGTGGTCGCCGTCGGCGCAGCCGTGCAGGCCGCCATCATCAAGGGTGAGGTCAAGGACGTCCTGCTGCTCGACGTCACTCCTTTGTCGTTGGGGCTGGAGACGTTGGGTGGGGTGATGACGACGGTGATCGAGCGGAACACCACGATCCCGGCGCGGCGCTCGGAGACCTTCTCCACCGCGGAGGACAACCAGACCGCGGTGGACATCGTGGTCCTCCAGGGCGAGCGTGAGAAGGCTGCCGACAACCGGGTCTTGGCAAGGTTCCGTCTGGAGAACATCCGGCCCGCACCTCGCGGAGTGCCGCAGGTCGAGGTCACCTTCGACATCGACGCCAACGGGATCTTGCATGTCAGCGCCCGCGACAAGGACACCGGTGCCGAGCAGGCCATCACGATCAGTGAGTCCTCGAACCTCGACCAGTCCGAGGTGGAACGAATGATCGCAGATGCGGAGGCCCACCGCGGCGAGGACGAGGCCCTCCGTACCCGTGTGGAGGCGCGAAACGAGCTAGATGCGGTTGCCTATGGTGTCCAGCGGCAACTGGGCGATCTGGGTGACCGTGTCGCCGAGCACGACCGCGCTCGGGCCGAACTCCTGGTCGCCCAGGCCCGGGAGCTCGTCGACGACCCGGACGCCTCTCCAAGCGCCATGCGTGAGCTCGCCAGCGAGCTGGCACAGGTCGCTGCCGGGCTCTCGGCCAGCGGGGCCGCCCAACCTGACGGCAGCAGCGACGGTGTTCCCGGCCGCGCCGCAGCTGAGGATGACGACGTCATCGACGCGGACTTCACCACCAGCTGACCACGATGGACACCAACCCCGCGTCCCGGGCCGGGCAGTACGGCCCTGGAGACCCCTCCACGCACTCGACGACACACTCACCGGGACGTCCGGCACCGAACGGCGAGGAAGCAACGCCTGAGCAGGCAGATGAGTCCGCTGCCACCGCCAGCACCACGCAACCGGACGCGGACGAGGTAGCGCGTCTGCGCCAGCAGGTCGCGGAGTTGGAGGACCGGTGGCGGCGGGCCGTGGCGGAGGCAGACAATGCACGCAAGCGGTATGCGCGCGATCTTGAGCGAGCTCTCGCCGAAGCGCGGGGTGAGGTTGCCCGGGCATGGTTACCGGTCCTAGACGGCCTCGACCTGGCCCTGCAGCACGCCGACGCCGACCGGGACAGCATTCTCGCGGGGGTACAACGTGTGAGATCGCAGGCCCACGAGGTGGTCGCGTCGATGGGTTACCCCCGCATGGAGGTCCAAGGAGCCGCCTTCGATCCATCGCAGCACGAGGCGGTCTCGACGTTGCCCGCTGCCGAGTACCCGGCCGGAGCCGTCGTCCACGAGGTGCGCGCGGGCTATGGCACTCCAGGCCAGGTGCTGCGGCCTGCAGCGGTCGTGGTAGCGACCGGGGACGTCGATGCCGGACGCTGAGGACTTCTACGCCGAGCTCGGCGTGCCACGATCTGCGTCGCAGGACGAGATCCAACGCGCTTACCGCAAGCTCGCACGCAAGTACCATCCCGACGTCAACAAGGATCCCGACGCCGAGGCGAGGTTCAAGCGCATCTCGCAGGCATACGACGTGCTCTCCGACCCCGACACCCGCGGCAAGTACGACCGTTACGGTCCGGACTTTCGTCGGGTCGTCGAGACGGGCGGCGCCGCAGGTGGCGCCCCGGGTAGCGGTGCTGGTGGGTGGCCTGGCGGCGGCAGGTCCGGTCCCGGGTGGGGGGGAGGTGCTGCCGGCGGAGATGCGGGGGGCTGGCAGGTCTACGGCGACGACCTCGGTGGCGTCGACATCGAGGACCTCTTCGGGGGGATGTTCTCCGGACGCCGCGGCGGCTTCGGGGGTCGGGTGCCGGGCGCGGATCAGGAGGTGGAGATCACCGTCAGTGTCGAGGACGCCTACCACGGCACCAAACGGCAGCTGCAGCTGAGTTCTGCGGAGGGGGTCAAGACGATCGATGTCACGGTGCCCGCGGGTGTCACCGACGGTCAGCGGATCAGGTTGGGTGGCCAGGGCGGCGCCGGCAGCGGCGGGGCGCCCGCGGGCGACCTGTACCTCGTGGTTAGGTTGGCCCCCCACCATCGGTACCGTGTGTCGGGTCGGGATCTGACCGTTGACCTCCCTCTGACGCCGCCCGAGGCGGCGCTGGGCGCCGAGGTCGAGGTGCTCACCCCAGGCGGGGCCGTCACGGTCAAGGTGCCACATGGCACCTCGAGCGGCGGGAAGCTCCGGCTCAAGGGTAGAGGGCTGCCCGGTCGCGGCAAGAACCCAGCCGGTGACCTCTTCGCCCAAGCCAGCATCAAGGTGCCACGGCACCTGTCCGACGAAGAGCGTGACCTGTATGAGCGCCTGAACCAGATCTCGACTTTCGACCCTCGCGGGGATCGGCCCGCGCGCGCATCAGGCTCGCGTTCCTCGACGCGCAAGGAGCGGTCATGAGCACTCAGCCGTCACCAGGGGCTGCCCTTCGGGCGCAAGCGCCGCACCAGGCGAGTAGCCGTGCGCGTAGGCACCCGGCCGTGGCAGGCCGATCCGGCGACACCTGGACAGGATCGCGTGATGGGCACGAGTGAGTGATGGGCAGGAGTGAGTGATGGGCAGGAGTGAGTGATGGGCAGGAGTGAGTGATGGGCTACCAGCTGGTGCCGGTCCCACGGCTGAGCCTGGACGCGTTCGCCGCCATGACCGGGCTCCACCCCGAGTTGGTGCGCCGTCTGATCGTGTTGGGGATAGTCGAACCGACCCGCGATGCCAACGGCCAATGGTGTTTTGACCGATCGCAGGTCCGGGCGGTCGCACGCATGCAACGACTGCGCTCGTCGTTCGCGCTCAACTACTCCGCGCTGGGTCTGGTGATGGACCTGCTGGACCGAATCGATGCGCTGGAATCCGAGCGTCGGACCGAGCGCACCTCGCAACCGTCCTGACCCCGAACACATGCCTGAGTGAGGAGACACCATCATGGACATGAACCGCTTGACTCAGAAGTCGCAAGAGGCCCTCCACGATGCACAGACCAAGGCGCTGCGCTACTCGCACACCGAGGTCGACGGGGAGCATCTGCTCCTGGCGCTTCTCGATCAGCCCGAGGGTCTGGTGCCGCGGCTCGTGGAGCGAGCGGGAGGCAACCTCGAAGCGCTGCGGCGCGACCTGGAAGCCGAGCTCGAACGCCGCCCACGCGTCACCGGCCCCGGGAGCATGCCAGGTCAGATCCATGTCACGCAGCGACTGTCGACGCTGCTGGAACGCGCCGACGCGCAGGCTCGCGCGCTCAAGGACGAGTACGTCTCGGTCGAGCACCTCATGATGGCGCTCATCGAGGAGGGCTCCAGTTCGGGTGCAGGGCGGGTGCTGAACCGGCACCACGTGAACGCGGATGGCTTCCTGGCTGCGTTGAGCGAGGTCCGTGGCAACCAGCGGGTGACCTCGGCCATGCCCGAGGTGGCGTACGAGGCACTGGAGAAGTACGGCCGCGATCTGGTAGCCGAGGCCGCCACCGGCAAGTTGGACCCGGTGATCGGGCGGGACACCGAGATTCGTCGTGTCGTGCAGATCCTCTCACGCAAGACGAAGAACAACCCGGTGCTGATCGGGGAACCCGGGGTCGGCAAGACCGCGATTGTCGAAGGCTTGGCGCAGCGCATCACCAACGGGGACGTCCCGGAGGGGTTGCGGGACAAGATCGTCTTCGCGTTGGACATGGGGTCACTGATCGCAGGCGCGAAGTACCGCGGGGAGTTCGAGGAGCGGCTCAAGGCAGTGTTGAACGAGGTCAAGGCAGCCGAGGGGCAGATCTTGTTGTTCGTCGACGAGATGCACACCATCGTCGGCGCAGGTGCATCCGAGGGCGCCATGGATGCAGGCAACATGCTCAAGCCCATGCTTGCACGCGGTGAGCTGCACATGATCGGCGCGACGACCCTCGATGAGTATCGGCAGCACATCGAGAAGGACGCTGCCCTCGAACGCCGCTTCCAGCCGGTGCTGGTCGACGAACCAGACGTCGAGGACGCCTTGTCGATCCTGCGGGGCATTCGGGAGCGGCTGGAGGTCTTCCACGGAGTGAAGATCCAAGACACGGCGCTGGTGGCCGCAGTGACCTTGAGCCATCGCTACATCTCAGATCGTTTCTTGCCCGATAAGGCGATCGACCTGGTCGACGAGGCCTGCGCGATGCTGCGCACCGAGATCGACTCGCTCCCTGCCGAGCTTGACGAGCTGACCCGTCGAGTTACGCGCCTGGAGATCGAGGAGGCAGCGCTGTCCCACGAGGAGGACCCGGCAAGCCAGGCCCGGCTGGAGGACCTGCGCAAGGAGCTGGCTGACGTACGTGCCGAGGCCGACGCGATGCGCGCTCAGTGGGAGGCCGAGCGACAGGCACTTCGCAAAGCGCAGGCTCTGCGCGCCGAGATCGAGCACGTGAAGGTCGCAGCAGAGCAGGCAGAGCGCGAGTACGACCTCAACGGAGCAGCCGAGCTGCGACATGGCCGCCTCCCCGAACTCCAGGAGCGCCTGGCGGCCGCCGAGGAGCAGCTCGCCGTCAAGCAGCGTGACCGTCGGCTTCTGCGTGAAGTCGTCACCGAGGACGAGATCGCCGCAATCGTGTCGCGGTGGACCGGAATCCCGGTTCACCGACTGCAGGAGGGGGAGCGAGACAAGCTGCTTCGCCTCGACGAGGTGTTGCACGAGCGTGTGGTGGGCCAAGACGAGGCGGTCCAGGTCGTCGCGGACGCCATCATCCGGGCGCGGTCGGGGATCAAGGACCCCCGCCGACCGATCGGATCGTTTATGTTCCTCGGCCCCACGGGCGTCGGCAAGACCGAGCTGGCCAAGGCGCTGGCCGCCTCCTTGTTCGACACGGACGAGAACATCGTGCGCGTCGACATGAGCGAGTACCAGGAGCGGCACACGGTCTCGCGGTTGGTCGGCGCACCCCCGGGCTACGTCGGATACGACGAGGGTGGTCAGCTGACAGAAGCCGTGCGACGCAAGCCGTACTCGGTCGTGCTGTTCGACGAGGTCGAGAAGGCACACCCTGACGTGTTCAACATCTTGTTGCAGGTCCTCGACGACGGGCGCCTCACGGACAGCCAGGGCCGAACCGTGGACTTCCGCAACACGGTGCTCATCATGACGTCGAACATCGGCTCGCCCTATCTGCTCGATGGCGTGACCAGCGACGGAGAGATCAGCGACGCCGCGCGAGACAGCGTGATGGCCGAATTGCGGGGCCACTTCCGTCCAGAGTTCTTGAACCGGATCGACGAGATCGTGTTGTTCAAGCCATTGGCAATGAGCGAGATCGAACGCATTGCCGACCTGATGCTCGACGAACTCCGTAATCGGCTCACCGATCGTCGGATCAGCCTCGAAGTGACCGAGAAGGCACTCGCCTACATCGCCGAGCAAGGCTTCGACCCCGTCTACGGTGCGCGACCGCTGAGGCGCTTCATCGCGCGGGAGGTCGAGACGCGCATCGGCCGACAGCTGCTGGCACAGGCCATCCCCGACGGCGCCACCTTACTGGTCGACGTCGAGGCCGGGCAGATCCTGGTCCAGCACCAGCCAGCAGACGATGCGGAGTCCTCGACGCCCAGCCCAAGATCATGAGATCCGCCTCGGCAAAGACCCGGGCATGCGAACACCTCGCATTCGGTGCCCTGCTCTCCGGGGGCACCCACTCAGACGGGCCTACCGGCCGGCCCGGCGGGCGACTCACGTGCGCAAGCTGACCTCTCCGCCTCTCAGCGCCGAGCAGCACGGGGTAGTCGGCGACCCGACGCCGGGCGTAGTTGGCCTGCACGGGCCAGCTGGCTCGGGCAAGACAGCGGTCGCGATCCGCCGGGCCGCAGAACTTGCCCGCGTCCGGCTGCGCGAGCGGGAGGAAGCCTCCTCGTCCGAGCCTGTGCGTGTCACGCTACTGGTCTACGACACTCCACTCGTCGGCTACGTGGGTGACGTCGTCGCTCACCACCTCCCACGACATCCGTTACTGAGGGTCAGGGTCGAGACCCCGCAGACCTTCAACCGCAGCGTCGCCAAGTACCACGGTCTCACCTGGCCGAAGAATGCACGGGAAAAGCGGATCTGGGAGCTCGGCGAGGGCCTAGGACTCAGCCATGGTCGGTTGCGCTACGAGGTCGATCAGGTACTGGGGACCTACCACCCTGATCGGCTTAACGAATACATCACCGGCCACCCGACGGCCCCAGCATTCAACGCACACGAGGAGCTGACCCCCGAGCTGCGCCGAGCGGTCGTCGACCGTGTGGTCGTGCCCTTGCACCAGTTCAAGGCCGAGCACGGTCTAGTAGATGACCACGACCTGGCCGCCATGGCCGCGGCGGCCCCTAGCTCGACTGAGACCCAGAGCGACATCCTCGTCGTGGACGATGCGCAGCACGCCTCAGCGACCCAGGTCCGGGCCATCGCCAGGCACACAGCACCGGAGCATGCGTCGACATTCGTGTTCGACGACCTGTCGGGTGTGCCTTCACGCGCCACGGCGCTTGTCGAGCACACCCACCACCTCAGCCGTGGCTGGCGCTGCCCCGGATCGGTGGTCGCGCTCGCCACAGGCATCCTCGGGTCACGACCACAAGACGGCATCGCACTCCACAAGCACGCGGCCGCTGAGGCCCCCCGCGGGACACGACCCACCCTGTGGGGCGATCCCCGTCGCCTGATCGACCACCTGGTGCGCCAGCTGGAGGACCTCGACCCGGTCGAGCAAAGCGCCCTCGTAGTTTCGTTCGGCGGACCGGAACACCTGAGCCAGCTGCGACTCACCTTGGAGGCCGCCGGCATCGATTTCGCCGAGCTCGACGAGGCTCGCCCATGGCCCGCGGACGAGCCGGGGGTCGCGATCGCGGAACCTCACGCAGTTACGGGTCTCGAGTTCGACCACGTCGCAGTACTTGACATCAACGCCGAGCAAGCGGCCGCGTCCGAGACTGCTCGGCACGGTGTCCCGCTGGAGGTTCTGCGCCGTGCGCTCGCAACGACGGTCCTGCGCGCCCGCAAGAGCGTCACGCTCGGGTACGACGCGAGGAAGCCGCCGGGCCTGGCTCGTTGCATCGAACCAGCGACCGTAGTCGACGTCCCGTACCGATAACACCCCAACCGCGACAAGCCCGATCGTTGCTTCGGTCGTGCTCGACCAGCTCTCTGATCGTGCTCATCCAGGAGGACTCACCAGGACCTAGACTCGGAAGAGAGCATCCAGCCGGCCGCCGAGCTCGACCAGGGCTCAAGGGTCCCCGAAGGCGAGGAAGGCAGACCACATGTCAACAGCAGTGACTTCGGTGGTTCCGTGCCCGGCATGCGGCACGAAGAACCGGGTACCCGCAGCCGGCAGCGGACGGCCGTCGTGCGGGAAGTGTCATGAGCCTCTGCCCTGGATGGTGGATGCCAGCGACGCCACCTTCGACTCTGTCATCCGCGACGCGGCTCTACCCGTTCTGGTGGACCTGTGGGCGCCCTGGTGCGGCCCCTGCCGGCAGATCAGCCCAGCGCTGGAGAAGATCGCTACCCAGATGGCCGGCTCGCTCAAGCTGGTCAAGGTCAACGTCGACCACAACCCCGCGACAGCGTCGCGTTACGACGCCCGGGCGATCCCCACTCTCGTGATCCTGCGGCGGGGCGAGGTCCTCGCTCGACGCGCCGGCGCCGCACCCGCTCACGACCTCCGACGATGGATCGAACGAACGCTCGAGGGTGGAGCCGCGGCTGGATGACCCCTTGCCGGACGGTCACAGCCGGACGGTCACAAGACCTCGGTCCGGAAGCTAGGCCTTGCTCGGGGTCGAAGAAGTGATCGCGATCTTGCGCGGCTGGGATGCTGGCGAGATCGGGATCGATAGGCGAGCACCCCGTCTGTCCGTGGCCATGAAAAAGTCCCCGCTGGTGGCCAGGTAGCGGTCCCCGCTGGTGGCCATGGGTTGTCCCCGGTGGTGGCCGTGTAGAAGTCCCCGCTCCTCGTTCTTCGCGTGTCGTGACAGCTCGTGAGGGCCCTGCGTGGCGACGGTGACGATGCCTAGTCAGCCGTCGTCACCACGCAGGGTCTTCATTGAAGAACGAGAGAGAACGGATGGACATCACGGGGACGAACACGGGCAGGAGGCCCGGTCGATCGTGCACGTCGCCGCGACGGCCACGGGCCGTCGGCCTCTGCGCCCTGGGAGTCTCGGCTCTCCCCTCGCCCGCTGAGGGTGCTGGGGTGACGCTTTCGCTGGGCGGCTCATTCTGGCCTGGTCGCCCGTGGCGCGCACGTGGGCGATCCGGGGGACTCGTCGCTTGAGCACTGACGCTGGATGCGGGCCTTCTCTACCTCGTGTGGGGGCTGGCTTGAACCGTGGGTGAGGAGCTCGCGCCTTTGGGCGTTGCGAAACATCTGCTCGACCTTGGGCAGCTGGTTGCCCAGCATCGTGGCGATGGATAGACGCGGGTGTCGGCAACGCTCGAAAATGAGGCCGATCCGACGCCTTGGTTCCCAGCGGTCATTGCAACGTCTGGATGGACGCGGAGGTTAGCAGTGCGTTGAACAACTCGGTTGGCGTGCGGTCGCCGAGCGTGAGTCGCGGACGGCCGTTGAGCTCGCTCTCGACCCGCGCGAGGTCGCGCGGAGCATGGACCGAAAGGTCTGTCGACTTGGGGAAGTACTGGCGCAGCAGTCCGTTGGCGTTCTCGTTCGAGCCCCGCTGCCACGGACTGGCGGCATCACAGAAGTAGACCTTCGTGCCGATCGCCGCTGTGATCTCAAGGTGTCGGGCCATCTCGGTGCCCCTGGTCCCACGTCAGGCTCTGGCGCAGTCCCACCGGTAGTTCCTCCAGCGTCGTCACCAAGCCGGTTCGCAGCGTTGCGGAGTCCTGGGCGGGCAGATGCACCAGCTTGACGTAGCGGGTCTGGCGCTCGATCAAGGTCGCGATGGCCGAGCGGTGGTGCGGACCCACGATGAGATCTCCTTCCCAGTGCCCGGCCGCCGACCTGTCGGAAGGTTCGAAGCCGCGGTCGTGGATAGAGAGCATCGGCTGAGCGAACCGCCGGCCGGCGCGAACGATGCGCGTGTGTCCGCGCCGATGGTCGCGAGCAGTTCGTAGCGGCGACACCTCGTCCGGGGCCTTCGCTCGTCGCAGGAGCCCTGTCTGGTGGCGGTACAGCGCCTGGTAGATGCTCTCGGTCGCCAGCCACATGCTCGGCTCCTGGGGAAACTCACGGCGCAGCGCTCGGCTGATCTGCTGAGGACTCCACCGCACCTTGAGCTTGGCGACGACGAACTCGAAGAGAATCGTGTTCTCCATGATCTTCATCGGCCGCTCCCGGCGTCGTCGGACCGCGGCCTCGCTGTGGGCGTGGAAGGGGCGGTACTGCCCGGAGGTGTGCAGGTTGCGTCGCAGCTCGCGGCTGATCGTCGATGCTGCCCGTCCGAGCTCTCGTCCGATCGCGGTCGGCCCGAGCCCGCGGCTGGCCAGGTCGGCGATCTTGACCCGCTCGTCCTCGGACAGGAAACGGGGCGAGATCTGACGGACGGCGAGCGGATCCAGAGGTGGCACAACGATCACCGTGCCATCCGGACGACGCACCCGCGCGCCGTTCTTCCACCGCTGTCCGGCGGAGCGTGAGACACCCACCTCCACACACGCCGCCCGCAGCGACCAGCCCTGCGCCATCAACTCGACGAACCTGCGCCGAGCCTCCGACTTCGGCCGCCTACCCGGCCCCTTCCGAACACGACGCGTTGACAACAAGGCCTCCTAGGAATGGCACTCGTTGCGATGGTCGCTGGAAACCACCGCCGTCGCTATGGCCTCGTTTTCAAGCGTCGTCGACAGCGGGTAGTGAGCCTGGCTCTCCGAACCCACTTGCGATTCGAGTCATGCCGCGCTTATGTACCGAAAACGCCAGCGCAAGCCCTCTATTACGAGCAGACAGCATCAAGACGGTGCAGGGTCGCGCCGCTGGCTTGTGCGCGTCTGCGCAGGCCAGAGCACACGCCGGCAAGTGTGGTCAAACAAGCCCGTTGCGAGACGAGCACGCGCTAGAGGTCCAGAGGTCGCAGGTTCAAATCCTGCCCCCGCTACCAAGTGCGAGAGGCCCTCACAGTCTGACTGTGAGGGCCTCTTGCATGTGCGCAACCATCTACGCGTTACCGCGCTGATCGCGGTAGATCCGCTCGCTCAGTCACGAGTCCTGGTTCGGAGGGAGCACACAAGGGCTAAGTCGCTGTCGTTGGCCGAGTTGCGAACGGTGGCGACCAGAGCCTCGAACCGTAGGGGGCTTCGGCGCCCGACCTGCTTTCGACGTCACGGGACGACATGGCGCCCGCCTCGGTGCTCGTCGGGGGCTCGTGCTTAGGTTCTGCCCGCACGTCAACGCAAGAGGGAGCGCTCATGTCCAAGAAGAAGGTCGATCCGATCAAGGTCGAGGTCGACGAGGTCGGGTTATCGGTCCTCGGCTGGGAGATCAACAATTTCCAGGCGCGCCTCCTGACTAACGACTACGGCGACGTCGCATTCCATGAGGTCGCGACGTCCATGGAGCTCCGCTTTCATCCTGATGACTGGGAGGTACGGCACAGCGGACGCTCCGACTACGTCCCCGACCTCATCTGGCAGATCCGGTCGCGCAGCCTCGGTGCGCTCTCGCCGTACAGCTGGGCGTCGACGATCTACAAGCCCAAGGAACTCCGCGCGCCCAAGCTCGCATCCGAGACGAGCAGGACGTGGGAGGAGCGCCGTCCACACGACCCGAACGATCTTTACGTGTGGGTTGGTGCATACGACTGGACTGAGTGTGACTCTCGCGCAGAGCCGTCCGCACGGTGGCAGGACGTCGAGCATGAATTCGTGGACCACCGCACCCTGAAGGGGGTCGGATCCGAGGTCACCGAGATCAGCACGCGCATCGAGGACGAGCGATTGACTGTCACGCTGCGGATGATCCACCCGATCGGATCCATCGAAGACCTGATGACCGCTGGCCACGACTACGAAGAATGGGCAGTCGACCTCGACCGCGGACCGGAGGAGCAGGACGAGTTCGAAGTTCCAGGGCCTGACGTCATCATTCAGCTCTTTGACGAGACCGGCTTCCTCCTCGACAGCCGTGAGAACGAGCGAATCGGCCATATCTCGGTCGGGAAGGGTGGCCAGCGACCTACTCGTCCGCCGTCATCAGTGACGGTCACCAACTTCGACCTCGATGACCTCGCTGGCAAGGTAGCGCGGATCGTCGTGCGGCTCCAGGACCCGACGTCGTGACCCGCCTCATCGACGATGTTTCGTCTCTCCGTGCCCAACTGATCCGCGAGCACGCCCAGGCGCCGGGGTTGTTCCGCGAGATGGCGCAGGTCGAAAACCTGCTCGCAGAGACCTACCGCTCGCGAGTTTTGTACGAGCTGCTTCAGAACTCGGACGACGCGGGATCGACGGTGGTCAAGGTCGACGTCGCTGGCCAGTCACTGAGTTGGACGAACGACGGGCGCCCTTTCGATGCGGCCGATATCGAGGCGCTCTGCCGCTCTGCCAGTTCGACAAAGCGCCGCGGCGGCGCATCCATCGGATATCGGGGAATCGGTTTCAAGGCCGTTGCAGCAGTCGCGAGTCGCGTCAAGGTGCGATCCGCCGGGGTGGCCCTCCACTTCGACCGAATAGCGGCTGCCAATGAGCTCGGGAGTAGCCCCGACGAGACTCCGCTCCTGCGTGTTCCAGCGATCGTTGAAACGTCGCCCGACGGACTTGGCTCTGAGTTCACGCTTCATCTCAATGAAGGTGCCGTGGATCAGCTGATCCTCGATCCCATCGCCTTGTTGTTCCTGCGGAATGTAGTGTCCGTCCAACTGACGCGGAACGGCCGAACTGAGACGATTGACTGCACACGACACCCTGGGCGAGTCGAACTGAGAGTTGACGGCCGCATGGCGTCCTTCCACAGAATCGCCGATGGTGACATCGAAGTGTTGATCCCTGCCGATCCTCAAGCAGAGAGCATGGCGGGTCGGCGAGGCCGCTTCTGCTGTTTTCTTCCCCTGGACGACGAGCTCAGCTTGCCAGTCATTGCCTCCGGCCCGGTCCTCACTGACCCGTCACGGACGCATGCCACGCTCGCGGATCTGGACACCCAGCGCGTGCTATCGAGCATCGGAGCCTTGGTCGGCCAGTTGCTGGTCGATGTGAAGGAGGACGCAAGCCAGCAGCTTTGGGAGCTCCTCGTTCAGGGCGAGGATCTCCGTGGCGTGGTCCTCGAAGGGAGCGGCTCTATTGGCGCCCGCGTGCTCACGGGAGCGAAGGCATGGCTCAATACCGCGGAGTGGCCGTTCTCGTTCAGCGAGGTGCCGCTTGAGGAGAGCGATGTTCAGAACGTGTTCCCGAACGGTGCGCCCATCGCTCTGTATCGCGAGTCTGTGGCCAGTGCGGCACGCAGCCTACGAACCGTCTTCGGTGCTCCCACCCTGCGGGCAGGAGACCTCGCCGCGACCGCCGACCCATCCCGACTCTCGGACGCAACCCGCACGCGGCTTGCCCGCCGACTGGTTGAGTCCGCCCGCGTAGAGGGTCGGAGTCTGACAGCGGCCGAGCAGGCCATCGTCGGAAAGTCCCCCGGCCCAGTCCCAGTGACGGCGCTTGGGCAGCCTGCAGATTCGAGCACAGCACCAGGTGCGGGAGCGACCGGCCACGTCGCCGAGTCGTTCTCTGGAGCGATTGCCCGCTGGCGGGCGGCGGAGATTGCGGTCATGGAGCACCTCAATCAACGCGGCTGGAAGCTTACTGACGTCTCACGCCAGAATGTCGGATATGACTTGGATGGACTCGCAGTCGACGGTCATCCAGTGCATGTCGAGGTCAAGAAGGTAGAGTCGAAGGACTCACGATTCGCTTTGACCAACAATGAGATGTCGGTCATGGTCGGCGCTTCGAGTCGCTACCTCCTCGCCATTGTTATCGGTGACGGTCCATCTGCACAGCTTGCGATCCTCGATCCTCTGTTGGACCAGGTTCCTCGCGAGCGCGTTTGCCGTCGGTGGGAGTGGGAGTACACAGACTGGAGTCGATTCGTCGAGTTGGTTTCCTAGGCCGGCCGGCGCGAGTCCCAGTCGTGTGCCTCGATCCGGACATGGACGACGGGTGGCAATTGCCAGGGCAGACGGCTACCACCACGGGGTAGTGGCAGCGATCAACGGGACGAGCGCAGAATTCCGCGTTCCCCCCGCTACAAAGTGCGAGAGGCCCTCACAGTCTGACTGTGAGGGCCTCTCGCATGTGTGCCCACCTGTCACCGGCGTCGCCGCTCCGGTCTCGCGTTCTTGGTCGCCCTGGAGCCGCTCAGGAGCCGGCGGCGGCTCGCGTCTCGAGCCCGGTCGACCCGGCCCCCGATGGCAGCACGCTGCCGCTTTCGGCTAGCCGCTGGTGCCATGGGAGCGCCTCGCTCAGGAGGTGGGCAGGAGGTGGGGCCCGGCGCGAGAGCAACGGCAAGCACCCCTCGGGTGCATCAATGGGCGACGTTGGCGAGGGTCATCCGTGGACTCGTCCTGCCGGGCGAGACCGTCGTCGGCACGTAGTCCATCGTGGCGAGGTTCCGAGCCGTGTCGACGAACTGCCGCACTGGGGGAGCGTCGACGTCGTGGCGCCAGGCGATCGCCAGCGGGGAGGGTGGGATGTCCTTGACCGGAACGAACGCGAGACCTGGGCGCTGGTAGTACCGCTGCGTGGACGCTTGGGTGAACGCGACGCCCCGGCCGGCCAGGATCGCCTCGAAGCACTCGTCCACCGACCCCACCTCAGCGCCCAGACGCACGTCGTACGATCCGCGGCTGTCGACAGCCAGCCAGAAGTTGCGCCAGTACTCTGGTGCCCGTCGTCCGACGAAGGGCTCGTCGATGACGTCCTCGACGGACACGAGCTCGCGGTCCGCGAGATCGGAGTCGGACGACACCACCAGGACGCGCGGCTCGACGAAGAGGGTCTCGATCGACAGCCAGTCCTGGACGAGGATGGGCGGCCGCACGAACGCGACGTCGCTCGTGCCCGACGCCAGGCCGACATACGGGTCGGCGAAGTCGTAGGCGCGCAACTCGACCTGGATGCGCGGGAAGCGGCGTTGGAAGGCCGCCAGGATCCGGGGCGTCAACTCGGCTGCGGCGTTCGCCTGGAAGCCGACGACGAGACTGCCGTCGACATTGCTGCGAGCCGCTTCGCGCGTCACCTGCTGAAGGCGTTCAGCGCTGGCGAGCAGCCGTGTGGCCTCCTCCAGGAGCACGACTCCGGCCGGCGTCAGCTCCACGTGCCGGCTGTCGCGCTCCAGCAGCTGCGCCCCGATCTGGTGCTCGAGCTTGCGGATCTGCACGCTCAGCGACGGCTGGCTCACGTGCAGCCGGGCCGCGGCGCGCCCGAAGTGCAGCTCCTCCGCTGTCGCGACGAAGTAGCGGAGGACGCGTAGGTCCGGCGGGTCGGCCATTCGTCGATGCTACGGGGGCGAGTCGGCGCAGGACCAATAGTTCTGGCCTATGGACGGTTCACCCACAGGTATTGGACGCACGTCACTCACCCGGGCTTCTCTGGTGACGCCCACCACAACGGTCGGCGATGCAGGAGCGCACCACGGCTCCCAGCGCTCAGAGAGAGGAACAGTCCCCATGACAACGGCGCCCACTGCCACTCGCGCCCCGGCCGAGTGGGCCGAGGCCTTCACCGAGGCCAACAACACCGATCCCGAGATCCAGGCCCACGGCAAGTACCTCACCACCACCTGGCTGCTCGACGCAGACGAGCACAGCTACGCGATCAAGCTGGAGTCCGGCACGGTCACCGACGTCACGGTCGACCCCGGCCCGCTGGACGTCCCGTACCAGTTCGCGATCCGGGCCGGTGTCGACACCTGGCGCGAGTTCGGGCAGCCGGTCCCCAAGCCGATGTTCCACGGCATCTGGGCCGCCTCCTTCCAGCGCGACATGCGCCTGGAGGGCGACGTCCTCGTCCTCATGCAGAACCTACGTTGCATCACGCGGCAGATCGAGCTGCTGCGCGTCATCGGCTCACCGGTCTGAGAAGGAGCACCACCACACATGAGCAAGATCTCCCCGGTCACCGGGCACTACGTCACGATCGAGGTCGACGGCCTCGAGTA
Source organism: Nocardioides aquiterrae (assembly GCF_039526625.1). NCBI lineage: Bacteria > Bacillati > Actinomycetota > Actinomycetes > Propionibacteriales > Nocardioidaceae > Nocardioides > Nocardioides aquiterrae. The sequence goes on along the minus strand of NZ_BAAAJE010000002.1, from coordinate 188,326 downwards.
CAAGGTCTTCTACCTCGAGAACGGCTCCGGCCAGCCGCTGGTCTGCCAGCACACCGCCGGCGCCCACAACCACCAGTGGCGCGGGCTCCTCGAGGACGAGGAGATCACCGCCAACTATCGCGTGATCGCCTACGACCTCCCGCGCCACGGCAAGTCGGACCCGCCGGAGAACACCGAGTGGTGGAAGGAGGAGTACAAGCTCACCGCCGACCACTTCGTGAACTTCATCGTCGCCCTGTGCGACGCGCTCGAGCTCGAGGACCCGCTGTTCATGGGCTCGTCCTTCGGCGGCAACGTCGCCCTCCAGCTGGCCCTGCGTCACCCTGACCGCTTCGGCGGCGTGCTCTCGGTCGAGGGTGCCGACTACTCGCCGGGCTTCTACCTCGACTGGTGGCAGCACCCCCACGCCAACGCCGCACAGATCTGTGCCAGCGGCACGTGGGACTTGATGGCTCCTCAGTCCCCGGAGGCCGACCGATGGAAGACCTGGTTCTACTACTCCCAGGGTTCGGAAGCCTTCAAGGGCGACCTGCACTTCTACTCGGTCGACCACGATCTGCGTGGCCGCCTGCACGAGATCGAAGGTGACAAGTGCCCCGTGGTGATGATGACCGGCGAGTACGACTACCTCACCACGCCCGAGGACAGCGCGCGGACCGCCGGTGAGATCAAGAACGGGTCCTTCATCAACATGCCCGAGATCGGCCACTTCCCGATGAGCGAGAACCACGAGCGATTCCGCGTCCATCTGCTCGAGGCCCTCAACGCGCTGCAGAGCGTGAAGGCGAACGCCTGAGGCGTGCAGGCCTGACTTGCGTGTGGAACGGCCGGCGGGATCTCCCGCCGGCCGTTCACCGACGCGAACCAGCACGCGTCACCCCACCATCATGGAAGGACACAGCGTTGGAGCGGCATGCCAAGCCGATGTGGATCGCCGGAGCCCGAGCGACGGGTAGCCGGACCGACAGCATCTGCAGCCCCTACGACGGAGCCCATGTCGGCGATGTCATCCTCGCTGACCCCGATCACGTCGAACAGGCGGTCGCGGCCGCCCACCGGGCGCAGCGACCCCTCGCCCAGCTGCCTGCCTACCGGCGCGCCGACGCCCTCGAGCACGTGGCCCTCAGGTTGCGCGAGCGGCAGGAAGAGATGGCAGCCGTCATCGTCGCTGAGGGTGGTAAGCCGGTGAGGTGGGCGATGGCGGAGGTCGACCGGGCGGCCATCACCTTCCGCCTTGCGGCCGAGGAGGCCCGGCGGTGGTCAGGGGACCTGCAGCGTCTCGACACCGACCAAGCGGGGGAGGGGCGTCTGGCGCTGAACCGCAAGGTCCCTCGCGGCCCCGTGCTGGGGATCACCCCGTTCAACTTCCCGCTCAACCTGGTCGCCCACAAGGTCGCACCGGCGCTCGGGGTCGGAGCGCCGATCATCATCAAGCCAGCGCCGGCGACGCCGCTCACCGCGCTCGTCCTCGGCGAGCTGCTCGCCGAGACGGACCTGCCCGAAGGGTCGTGGTCGGTCATGCCGGTCCCCAACTCCGAGATGGATCCACTCGTGGCGGATCCGCGACTGCCCGTCATCTCCTTCACCGGGTCGGGCCCGGTCGGCTGGAGCATCCTCGATCGGGTGCCGCGCAAGCACGTCACCCTCGAGCTCGGCGGGAACGCGGCCGTCGTGGTGTGCGCCGACTGGAACACCGAGGCCGACCTGGAGCTGGCAGCGAGGCGGATCGCAGCGCTCGGCATGGGCAACGCCGGGCAGTCATGCATCTCCGTACAGCGCGTCATCGCCGACCGCTCGGTGTACGACCGCCTCCTCGACAAGATCACCGTGCACGTGCGCGGCGAGGTGCTGGGCGACCCACGCAACGCAACAACAACGGTCGGACCCATGATCACCGAGGCCGCCGCCGAACGTGCGCAGGCCTGGGTGCGGGAGGCGGCGACAGCAGGGGCCACCATCGTCACCGGTGGCGACCGAGATCGTGCGCTGCTGACCCCCACCGTGCTGACCAATGTCCCGGGTGACGCGAAGGTCAACCGCGACGAGGTGTTCGCACCGGTGCTCACCGTCACGGCGGTCGACAGCGAGCAGGAGGCGTTCGGCGTCGTCAATGACTCCGCCTTCGGGCTGCACGCCGGCGTCTTCACCCACGACCTCGCCACAGCCTTCCGCGCACACCGCGAGCTGCAGGTCGGAGGCGTCATCGTCGGTGACGTCCCTACGTACCGGGCCGAACAGATGCCGTACGGAGGGATCAAGCAGTCCGGTGTGGGCCGCGAAGGCGTCCGGTTCGCCATGGACGACCTGACCTATGACCGCTCTCTCGTCCTGACCGCCATCGAGCTCTGAACGGCTGGATCCAGCAGGCCAGGCGGTACGTAGACGCTCGCGCCGAGCTCGAGGAACTCGCGCGACTTCGCGGCCATGCCGTCGGCGGCCCGGTCGCCGAACCGGTCGCGGACGTCCTGGCTGATCCGCATCGAGCAGAACTTCGGACCGCACATCGAGCAGAAGTGCGCGGTCTTGGCGTTCTCGGCGGGCAGCGTCTGGTCGTGGAAGGCCTCGGCGGTCACGGGGTCCAGCGCGAGCGCGAACTGGTCGTGCCAGCGGAACTCGAAGCGGGCCTGGGAGAGGGCGTCGTCCCAGGCGCGCGCTCCCGGGTGTCCCTTGGCGACGTCGGCGGCGTGGGCCGCGAGCTTGTAGGTGATGACGCCCGTCTTGACGTCGTCCCGGTCGGGGAGGCCGAGGTGCTCCTTGGGGGTGACGTAGCAGAGCATGGCCGTGCCGTGCATCGCGATGGTGGCGGCGCCGATCGCGGAGGTGATGTGGTCGTAGCCGGGCGCGACGTCGGTGGCCAGCGGCCCGAGGGTGTAGAACGGCGCGCCGTGGCACCACTCCTGCTGCAGCCGCACGTTCTCCTCGACCAGGTGGAGCGGCACGTGGCCGGGCCCCTCGACCATGACCTGGACGTCGTGGGCCCACGCCCGTTCGGTGAGCTCGGCCAGGGTCCGCAGCTCGCCGAGCTGGGCCTCGTCGTTGGCGTCGGCGACCGAGCCGGGGCGCAGCCCGTCGCCGAGGGAGAAGCTGACGTCGTACCTGGCGAAGATCTCGCAGAGCTCGTCGAAGTGGGTGTAGAGGAAGTTCTCCTGGTGGTGGGCCAGGCACCAGGAGGCCATGATCGAGCCGCCGCGGGACACGATGCCGGTGACCCGGTCGGCGGTCAGGGGGACGTAGCGCAGCAGCACGCCGGCGTGGATCGTCATGTAGTCGACGCCCTGCTCGGCCTGCTCGATGACGGTGTCGCGGAACACCTCCCAGGTCAGCTTGTCGGCTTCGCCGTCGACCTTCTCCAGCGCCTGGTAGATGGGGACGGTGCCGATCGGGACGGGGGAGTTGCGCAGGATCCACTCCCGGGTGGTGTGGATGTCGTCGCCCGTGGAGAGGTCCATGACGGTGTCGGCGCCCCAGGTGACCGCGTGGGTGAGCTTGTCGACCTCCTCGGCGATGCTGCTGGTGACCGCGCTGTTGCCGATGTTGGCGTTGATCTTCACCAGGAAGCGACGCCCGATGATCATCGGCTCGGACTCCGGGTGGTTGACGTTGGCGGGGATGATCGCCCGGCCGGCGGCGAGCTCGCTGCGCACGAGCTCGACGTCGCAGCCCTCGCGCTCGGCGACGAAGCGCATCTCCTCGGTGACCAGGCCGCGGCGGGCGTAGTGCATCTGGGTCACGGTCCGGCCCGCCGCCGCACGCCGCGGCGCGCGGCGGGTGCCGGTCCACGCCTGCCGGGCGGCACCGCGCCGCAGCGCGGCCCTGCCGTTGTCGCGCAGGTCGGTCTCGCGGCCGTCGTAGCCGACGGTGTCGGCGCGTCCGGCGATCCAGGCGCCGCGCCGGTCCGGCAGGCCGACCTCGGGGTCGGAGCCGGGGCCGGCGGTCGTGTACCGGTCGAACGTCTCGCCGTTGGTCAGCTGGACGCGGGCGACCGGCACCCGCAGGTCTCCGGTCTCGACCCGGCTGTGGGAGGGGTGGATCTGCTGGTCCTGGGTCATGCGGGGGCTCCTTCGTTGGTGGTGTGGGCGATCGGGCCGCGGCCGCGGCCGAGGTTCCAGTGCCGGCCGCGCCGCAGCTGGCCGGCGGTGAACGCGCCGGCGAGCCGGGTGGCGTCGGGGAGCTCGCGTCCGTGCGCGAGGTGGGCGGCGAGGGCGGCGCTGAAGGTGCAGCCCGTGCCGTGGTCGTTGGCGGTGTCGACCGGGTCGTGGGCGATGGTCGCGGTCGACCCGTCCGGGTGGACCAGCACGTCGACGGCGGTCTCGCTGCCGGTGCGGACACAGGGGACCGGCAGCGGTCCGAGGACGGTGGCTTCGTGGGTGTTGGGTGTCACGACGGTCGCCCCGGGGAGCAGGGCGTCGAGATACGCCGCCACGACGGAGTCGTCGGCGAGCCGTGCTCCCGTCGTGGCGCGCAGGACCGGGTCCACCACCAGCGGCAGGCCGTGGCACCGGTCCGCGACGAGCCGCACCACGGCCGGGTCGCCCAGCATGCCGGTCTTGACCGCCGCGACGGGGAGGTCGCCGAGGACGGCGTTGAGCTGCGCCGCCACCACCTCGGGCGGCACCCGGTGGATCGCGTGCATCCCGAGGGTGTCCTGAGCGGTCACCGCGGTGACGACGCAGGCGCCGTGGACGCCGAGCGCGGCGAAGGTGGCCAGGTCCGCGGCGACGCCGGCGCCGCCCCCGGAGTCCGTCGCGGCGATCGTCAGCACGACCGGCGGCGTCACCGGACCGCCTCCAGCAGGCGTCGTACGACGGTCTCCGGGGCGCCGGACCGCATCACCGCGCCCATCACCGCGACGCCGTACGCCCCGGCGCCGACCAGCTCGGCGGCGTTGGACTCGCTGACCCCGCCGAGGGCGTAGACCGGGATCTCGTGGCCCCGCAGCTCGGTCGGGGGCAGGGCCGGTCCGTACCCGGGCTTGGACGCACTCGGTGCGAACGGGCCGAGGGTCGCGTACGCGCTGCCCTCGGCGGCGGCCTCCTCGACGTCGCGGCGGGAGTGGCACGAGCGGCCCAGGCCGGTCCCGGCCGCGCCCGCGGGCAGGTGGGTGCCGATCGCGGCGGGCACCGGCCGGTGCGCGGCGATCACGGCCGCACCGACCCTCGTCAGGGCCGCGGCGAGCGCGGCCCGCTGCCCGTCGGGCAGGTCGAGCTCACGCAGGACGACATGGGTCAGCCCCGCCCGCAGACAGCTGTCGACCGTGCTGAGCAGGCTGCGGCCGAGCGGCAGCTGGGCACGGTCGGTCACCACCAGGAGGCGCGGGAGCCGGGACTGCTGCGCGGTCATGCGGTGCGTCCCTCCATCGGGCTGGACGCCCGGGCGACCGCCAGCCGGGGCACGCGTCCGGCGCGGCGGGCGGCGAGCCCGGCCTCGACGCCGAGGCGCAGTGCGCGGGCCATCGTGGGCGGGTCGTCGGCGCGGGTGATGGCGGTGGCGGCGAGCACCGCGGCGCAGCCGAGCTCCATGGCCAGGGCCGCGTCGGAGGCGGTGCCGAGGCCCGCGTCGAGCACGACCGGCACCTCCACCGCGGCCACGACGGCCTCGATCGCGTGCGGATTGAGGATCCCGAGACCGGAACCGATGGGGGAGCCCAGCGGCATCACGGCGGCACAGCCGACGTCGGCCAGGCGGCGGGCGAGGACGGGATCGTCCGTGGTGTACGGCAGCACGATGAACCCGCGGCGCACCAGCTGCTCCGCGGCCTCGAGCAGCTCGACCGCGTCGGGCAGCAGGGACGTCTCGTCACCGATGACCTCGAGCTTCACCCAGTCGGTCCCCAGGGCCTCTCGGGCGAGCTCGGCGGTGAGCACCGCCTCGCGCGCCGAGAGGCAGCCGGCGGTGTTCGGCAGCAGGCGGGTGCCGGCCTCGCGGAGCAGGGCCAGCAGGCTGCCGTCGGACGTGGCGGAGGTGCGGCGCATCGACACCGTGACCAAGCCCGGGCGCGCCGCGGCGAGGACCGCCGGCAGCAGCGCGGTCGCCGGGAGCCCGCCGGTGCCCAGCCAGAGCCGGGAGGTGAGCCGGTGGCCGGCGACCTGGAGGCCCCCGTCGTCGTGCTCGTGCACGTGGTTCCTCGCCCGCTCAGCCACCCTGCACCGCCGTGACGATCTCGACCCGGTCACCGGGACGGACCCGGTGCTCCTCCCAGGCGCTGCGCCGGACGACCGTCTCGTTCACGGCGACCGCGACACCCGGCGGGCGTCGGTGACCGAGAGCGGTCTCGACGAGGTCGGCGAGGGTCGGCGCGTCGCCGACCTCGCACGGTGATCCGTTGACGGTCACGGTCATGAGGACCCTCCTGGGTGCTGGGTGGCGAACCTGCGGGGGTCGAGGCCGGGCTCGACGTGCCCGGTCTCGAGGTGGTCGGCGACCAGCCGCGCCGTCAGCGGTGCGAGCAGCACGCCGTGCCGGAAGTGCCCCGTCGCGAGCACGACCCCCGGCTCGCCGGACGGGCCGACGAGGGGGAGGTTGTCGGCCGTCCCCGGACGGTCTCGCGCCGTGGCCTCGACGAGCACCGCCCGGTCGATCGCGGGCAGCACCCGGCGAGCGTCGTCGAGCAGTCGCCACACGCCGCCGGCGGTCACCACGGGGGGCGCGTCGTGCTCCTCCTGGGTCGCGCCGACGACCACCTCGCCGTGCGCGCGGGGCACGAGGTAGACCGGCCGGCCCTGGACCAGGGCGCGGACCGGGTGCCCGGGCAGGTCGACTGCGTCGACCCGCAGTCGCAGGATCTCGCCGCGGACGGCGCGCTCCCCGCGCACGGAGGGCAGCGACGAACCCGTCGCCAGGACCGTCACCTCGGGTCGGCCGGAGGGACCGCCGGAGGGACCGGCGGCCGGGGCGGGGGTCACCGGCACCCGGGCGAGCAGCGCCGCGACGACCGCGCGGGGATCGACGCTGTGGTCGTCGGGCAGCCACGCTCCGCCGGTCACCCGGCCCAGGCCGGGCTCGCGCCGCAGCAGCTCGCGCCGATTCAGCATCGTCGCGGCGTCGCCCTGCTGCACGGCCAGGCCGACCTGGCGCTCGACCTGCTGGAGGTCGCCCGCGTCGGCGGCGGTGAGGATCGTCCCGGACCGCAGCGGCACGCCCAGCCGCTCGGCGTACGCCGGCCACAACCGCGCCGATGCCCGGCCCAGGGCGTGCAACCGCTCCTCGCCGTGCCACAGCTCCCCGACCGGGCTGACCATCCCGGCCGCGGCGTACGACGCACCCGACCCCGGCGCCGGGTCGACGACCTCCACCCGGTGGCCCCGGCGCAGCAGCTCCTCGGCGACCGCGAGGCCGACGATGCCGGCGCCCCGCACCCGGACCCGCATCAGCGCACCGCCTCGGCGAGCTCCTTCGCCGCCCGCACCGGATCGGGACTTCGCCAGATCGAGCCGATCACCGCCACGCCGTGCGCGCCGGCCGCCCGCACCCGGGCCGCGCGGCCCGCGTTGATCCCACCGATCGCGACCAGCGGGAGCACGCCCGCCGCAGCCGCGACCGCGGCGACCCCCAGCGGCTCCGGCAGCCCGGCCTTGGACCCGGAGCCGAAGACCGGCCCGAAGCCGACGTAGTCCGCCCCGTCGGCGCACGCGGCGGTGACGGCGTCCGGCGTCCGGCAGGTGGTGCCGATCAGCAGGTGCGGCGCCATCCGGCGGGCCGCGCGCACCGGGAGGTCGTCGGCGCCCAGGTGCACACCGTCCGCGTCGGCGGCCAGCGCGACGTCGACCCGGTCGTCGACCGTCACCACCGCGCCGCCCACCGCTTCGCGAACCGCCCGGGCCAGCGCGATCAGCCCCCGCGTCGTCGTGTGCTTGTCCCGGACCTGGAAGCCGTCGACCCCCGCGGTGGCCAGGGCCGGCAGGAGGGCGAGGTCGTCATCGCCCGACACCAGGCAGAACATGCGCGGCAACGTGTGCACGGGGTGCTCCTTCGCTTCCTTCGCCGGTATGAGCCGGATCAGGTTCGACGGTCGGAGCGGCTACAGCTCCCTCTCAGCCCGCTGCCGCGGACTCCCGTGGGTGGATGCCGACGACCCTAGCGCAACCGCGGCTGCGTCGGAGATGGACACCCGACGGGGTCGCCGCCCGGTGTCGTAGGCTGCCCCTGCCAGTCGACCTCCACCCGTGGAGGCAGGGAACCCGGTGAGACGCCGGGACTGACGCGCAGCGGTATGGGTGACGGGCGAGGCACGACGCCACTGGGGAGACCTGGGAAGGCGCCTCGCTCCGAACGATCCCGAGTCCGAAGACCTGCTGGCCCCCGTGGCAACCGCCGCGAGGTCGGAGGAGGATCCCGCGACAGGGTCCCTGGCCAGACAGGTACCGCCAGTGACAGGCTCCCGCACCCGCACCGACCGGTGCCCCGGCGCCCTCCGCCCGTGGGAGGCGGCCGACGGCCTGCTGGTGCGACTCCGGCTCGTCGGCGGCCGGGTGTCCGCGCAGGCGTTGCGGTCCCTCGTCGAGGTGGCGGCCGACCACGGCGACGGCCGCGTCCACGTGACCTCCCGAGCGAACCTGCAGGTGCGGGCGCTGCCGGGTGCCGACGGTCGCCTGGACCCGAGCGTCCTCGCCGCCCTCGAGCGCACGGGACTGCTCCCCACGCGCACCCACGAGCGGGTCCGCAACGTCATGGTGTCGCCGCAGACCGGCCTGGCCGGGGGGCTCGCCGACCTGCGCCCCGTCGCCGCGCAGCTCGACGAGAGGCTGTGCGCGGACCCGGACCTGGCCACCTTGCCGGGCCGCTTCCTGTTCGTGCTCGACGACGGGCGCGGCGACCTCGTGTCGCACACCTGCGACCTCGGGGCCGTGGTGCTCGACCCTCGCGCCGCCCAGCTGCGGGTCGGCCGGCGGTGGGGACCGGTCGTGCCGCTGGGTGAGGCGGCCGCGCGGATCGCCGAGCTCGCGCACGAGTTCGTCGTACGACGGGGGCGCGGACCGACCGCGCCCTGGCACGTCGAGGAGCTTCGGGCGCCGCTGACCACGGTCACCGAGCCCGACCGCCGGCTCCCCGACGAGCAGGGTCCGCTGCCCTACGGCGCGGTGCCCGGTGGCCGCCACGTCGAGGTCCCCGCCGCGGGCCTCGACCGCCACGACGTCCGCCGGATCACCGCCGACGTCGACCACGTGATCGTGACGCCCTGGCGCGGCGTCCTCGTCCCGGAGGAGGCTCGATGAGCAGGCCGTCCAGACCGTCCAGACCGCCACGACGCTACGACTACGTCGACTCGGGGCCGGCGATCTACGTCGACTCGTTCGCCACGATCCGCCGCGAGGCGGACCTCAGTGCGGTGCCCGCCGACGCGGAGCGGCTGGCGGTCCGGATGATCCACGGCAGCGGGCAGGTCGACCTCGCCGAGGACCTGGTCGTCCACCCGCGGGTGGTCGCCGCCGCGCGGGAGGCGCTGGAGGCCGGGGCGCCGATCCTGTGCGACGCCACCATGGTCGCCACCGGGGTCACCCGCAGCCGGCTCCCGAGGGACAACGACGTGGTCTGCCTGCTCAACGACCCCCGGGTGGCGGACCTGGCGCGTGCGTGGGGGACCACCCGCACGGCCGCCGCGGTCTCGCTGTGGGAGCCGCGCCTGGCGGGCGCCGTCGTTGCGATCGGCAACGCGCCGACGGCGCTGTTCCACCTGCTCGAGATGGTCCTGGCGGGCGCGCCGCGGCCGGCGGCGATCGTCGGCTGCCCGGTCGGGTTCATCGGCGCCGCCGAGTCCAAGCTGGCGCTCGTCGACCTCGCCGCCGAGCACGGCGTCGACATCCCGTACGTCACGGTCCGGGGCCGCCGCGGCGGCTCGGCGATGACCTCGTCCGCGCTCAACGCCCTCGCCCAGGAGGCAGAATGACCGGCCGCTTCACCGTCGTCGGCGTCGGGCCGGGCGACCCCGAGCTGATCACGCTCAAGGCGGCCAGGCTCGTCGGCGCCGCCGCGGTCGTCGCCTACCACGCGGGGGTCGGCAAGCAGTCCCACGCCCGCCGGATCGCGGGCCCGCTGATCCCGCCCGGCGCGATCGAGGAGGAGCTGCGCTACCCGGTCACCACGGGCACCACCGACCATCCCGGCGGGTACGTCGGCGCGCTGGCCGAGTTCTACGAGGCCTGCGCGCTCCGGCTGGCCGCCCACCTCGACGCCGGGCGCGACGTGGTCCTCCTCGCCGAGGGCGACCCGCTCTTCTACGGCTCGTCGATGTACCTCCACGACCGGTTCAAGGGCGTCTACGACACCGAGGTGGTCCCGGGCGTGCCCGCCTTCGCCGCTGCGACCGCCGCGATCGCGGAGCCCCTGGTCCGCCAGACCGACGTCCTCACCGTCCTGCCCGGCACCCTGCCCGAGCCCGAGCTCGCGCGCCGGCTGGCCGACACGGACGCGGCGATCATCATGAAGCTCGGGCGCACGTTCCCGGCGGTGCGGTCCGCCCTCGCGCAGGCGGGGCGGCTCGAGGGCGCTTGGTACGTCGAGCGGGCCTCGCAGGCCGACGAGCGCTGGCTGCCGGTCGCCGACGTCGACCCGGGGTCCGTGCCGTACTTCTCGCTGATCGTCCTGCCCGGCGACACCGGCCACCGGCCGGGCGCGGCGCGGCTCCGCGAGCGGAGGTACGAGCCGGTCGAGCGTGCGTCGACGTCCCGCCCTCCGGCGGCCGAGCTGCTGGTCGTCGGCCTCGGGCCCGGGCCCGGGGCCTGGCTGACCCCGGAGGCGACGGCCGCGCTGGAGGAGGTCGACCACGTCGTCGGCTACGGCCCGTACGTCGCCCGGGTGCCCCAGCGCGAGGGCCTCACGCGGCACGCCTCGGGCAACACCGTCGAGGTGGAGCGGGCCCGCCTCGCGCTCGACCTGGCCCAGGCCGGGGAGCGGGTCGCCGTCGTGTCCGGCGGCGACGCGGGGGTCTTCGGCATGGCGGCCGCGGTGTTCGAGGCGGCCGAGGACCCGGCGTACGCCGACGTGCGGGTCCGGGTTCTGCCCGGCGTCAGCGCCGTCCAGGCGGTCGCCGCCCGGGCGGGGGCGCCGATCGGCGCCGACTTCGCGGTCGTGAGCCTCTCCGACCGGCTCAAGCCGTGGGCGGTCGTGGAGCGGCGGCTGCGCGCGATCGCCGAGGCCGACCTGGTGCTCGCGATCTACAACCCCGCGTCCCGCTCCCGCACCGGGCAGGTCGCGACGGCGCAGCGGGTCCTGCTCGAGCACCGCAAGCCCGACACCGTGGTGGTGGTCGGCCGCGACGTCGGCCGGGCCGAGGAGTCGCTGGCCGTCACGACGCTCGGCGAGCTGGACCCGTCGACGATCGACATGAAGTGCCTGTTGATCGTCGGGGCGGAGAGCACCCGGGTGAGCCCCGCGGGCGTCTGGACGCCCCGGTTCGTGGAGGGGGCCGGATGACGGTGCACTTCGTCGGCGCCGGGCCGGGCGCGGCCGACCTGCTGACGGTCCGGGCCACCCGCCTCCTCGCCGCGGCGGACCTGGTCCTCTACCCCGGGACCTACCTCGACCCCGGCGTCCTCACGCACGTGAGCCCCGCCGCGGAGCTGGTCGACACCCAGGACCTCGACCTGGACCGGATCACTGCGCGGCTGGTCGACGCCGACCGCGCCGGTCTCGACGTCGTGCGGCTGGCCTCCGGCGACCTGTCGGTCTACTCGGCCCTGGCCGAGCAGACCCGCCGCCTCGACACGGCCGGCGTGCTGTGGGACGTCACCCCGGGGGTCCCGGCGTACGCCGCCGCGGCCGCGGCCGTCGGGCGGGAGCTCACGGTCCCGCTGGTCGCGCAGTCGGTGGTCCTGACGCGGACGCAGGCGCGGTCGACGGCGATGCCCGCGACGGAGTCGCTCGCCGCGTTCGCCGCGACCCGCGCCACGCTGGTGCTCCACCTCGCGATCACGCGGACCCGGGCGCTGATGGCCGAGCTCGAGCCGGAGTACGGCGCCGACTGCCCGGTCGTGGTCGTCCACCGCGCCAGCCAGCCCGGCGAGCTGGTCCTGCGCGGCACCGTCGGCACGATCGCCGACGCCGTGGCGGCCGCCGGGCTGCGCCAGGCCGCGGTGATCCTGGTCGGCCGCGCGCTCGATCCCGGCTCGGGTGGGGAGTCCTACCTCTACGACGCCGCGCGCGAGCGGGGAGGGGATCGATGAGCGGCAGCGCGGCGCACGCCGCGTCGCTCTACGACGTCATCAACCGGCGGCGGGACACCCGCCGGGAGTTCACGGGGGCGGCCGTGGACCCCACGGTGCTGCAGCGCGTGCTCTCGGCCGCCCACTGCGCGCCGAGCGTCGGGATGAGCCAGCCGTGGGACTTCGTGCTCGTGCGCGAGCCCGAGACGCTCGCCGCCTTCGCCGCGCACGTGGCCGAGGAGCGGGACGCCTTCGCCGCCACGCTGTCCGGCGAGCGGGCCGAGACGTTCGGCCGCATCAAGATCGAGGGGATCCGCGAGTCGGGGCTCGGCGTCGTGGTCGGGTACGACGCGACCCGCGGGGGACCGCACGTGCTCGGCCGCCACGCCATCGCCGACGCGGGCCTCTACTCGGTCGTCTGCGCGATCCAGAACCTGTGGCTGGCCGCCACCGCCGAGGGGCTCGGCGTGGGCTGGGTCAGCTTCTACCGCGAGGAGGCCCTGCGCGAGCTCGTCGGCATGCCGGCGCACGTCCGCCCGGTCGCCTGGCTGTGCGTCGGTGCGGTCGACCGGCTGCCGGAGGTCCCGGACCTCGAGCGCTTCGGGTGGCGCCACCGCTCGCCCCTGGCCGACGTGCTCCACGAGGAGCGGTACGGCGTCAGCGGGTCAGCGCCCACTGGGTGACGGCCCGCGCCGGCGTCCAGCCGGTGAAGGAGCCGATCGGCGCCGCCGTCTCGATCGAGGTGCGGGTCAGCTCCCCACCGTGCTCGGCGTGGCACCGACCCAGCAGCTGCTCGGTCTCCAGGGTGACGCCGTGGACGACCAGGCGCCCGCCGGGGCGCAGGGCCGCCAGGCAGGCGTCGAGCACGCCGTCGACCGTCGCGCCGCCGCCGACGAAGACCGCGTCGGGCGCGCGCAGGCCGGCGAGCGCCTGCGGCGCACGTCCGACGACGACCTGCAGCCCCGGCACGCCCAGCCGGGACGCGTTGCGGCCGATCCGCTCGGCGCGCTGCGCGTCGCCCTCGATCGCGGTGGCGGTGCAGGTCGCGTGCGCGCGCATCCACTCGATCCCGACCGACCCGGCGCCGGCGCCGACGTCCCACAGGTGCTCGCCGGGCACCGGCGCGAGCCGCGCCAGCGCCGCGGCGCGCAGGTCGCGCTTGGTGAGCTGGCCGTCGTGCTCGAACGCGGTGTCGGGCAGGCCCGGCGTCCAGCCGCCGAGGTGCGGTCCCGCGCACTCCAGCGCGACGACGTTGAGACGCGACACCGCCAGCTCCTGCTCCCGCACGCTGGCCGCCGGGCCGAGCCGGTGCACCCGGGACCGGTCGGTGCCGAGGTCGCCGAGGACCGTGACCGTCGAGCTTCCGTAGCCAGCCTCCACCAGCACGTCGACCAGCCGGCCCGGGGTGTGCTCGTCGGAGGACAGCACCAGGATCCGGCGGCCGGGCGCGAGCTCGCGCCGCACCAGCGCGACGTCCCGCCCGACGACGCTGACCACCGCGTGGCTCTCGGCCGGCCAGCGCATCGCGGCGCGGGCCAGCGCCACCGACGAGACCGCCGGCAGCACGTCGACCCGCTCGGCCCCGAGCAGGTCGACCAGTGTCGTCGCGATCCCCGAGAGCAGCGGGTCGCCGGAGGCCAGGGCGACGACCGGGAGGCCGCCGTGCTGCGCCAGCAGGTCCGCGGTGCCGGCGCGCAACGGGGCCGGCCAGGCCCGTCGGAGCTGGCCCGGGACGTCCGGCAGCAGGTCGAGTTGCCGCCGGCCCCCGAGGACGAGCCCGGCGTGCTCGACGACCCGCCGCGCCTCGGCGGCCAGCGCACCGTCCGCGCCGATGCCGACCACGGTGACGTGCGGCCCGGGCGTCTCGTCAGGTGAGGAGGGGCTGGTGTCCGGCACGGGGCGTGACGCTATCGTGCGGTCCAGGCACGAGGTGCCCCAACGGCCCAGCCATCGGAAACGGTGAGGACGGTCGGCGGGGAGAATCTGGGAAGCCGGTGAGATTCCGGCACAGGCCCGCTGCGGTGAACCGAGCCTCTCTCCATCCCGGAGGGGGGACCCGGCAAGTCCGAAGACCGGCCCCGCGCCCGACCATTCCGAATGGCGAACTGAGCGGGAGCCTCACCGTGCCACTGTCGTACCCCTTTTCCGCGGTCCTCGGCTGCGAGCTCGACGCCCTCGACGACCTGGGGCTGGCCCTGGTCCTGACGGCCGTCTCCCCGGACATCGGCGGCGTGCTGGTCCGGGGCGAGAAGGGCACCGCGAAGTCGACGACGGTGCGGGCGCTGGCCGCCGTGCTGCCCCCGATCGAGGCGTACGCCGCCGACCGGTTCTCGATCGACCCGGCCGACCCGTCGGCGTCGTCGCCCGACGGACCGTTCCCCGACGACGCCGAGACGGTGACCCGGCCGGTGCGGCTCGTCGAGCTGCCCGTCGGCGCCACCGAGGACCGGGTGCTCGGGTCGCTGCACCTCGAGCGGGCCCTCGCGCACGGCAAGGTGGAGTACGAGCCCGGGCTGCTCGCCCGCGCCCACCGCGGCGTCCTCTACGTCGACGAGGTCAACCTCCTGCACGACCACCTGGTCGACCTGCTCCTGGACGCCGCGGCGATGGGCCGCGTCAGTGTCGAGCGGGACGGCGTCTCGGTGGAGCACGCGTCCCGGTTCGTGCTGATCGGCACCATGAACCCCGAGGAGGGGGAGCTGCGACCGCAGCTCCTCGACCGGTTCGGGCTGACGGTGGAGGTCGCCGCCCCGCGCGACCCGGCGCTGCGGGCCGAGGTGGTCCGCCGCCGGATGGCGTACGACCTCGATCCCGCGGGGTTCGTCGCCCGCTTCCGCAGCGCGGAGCGGGCGCTCACCGAGCGGATCGAGTCCGCGCGGGAGCGGGTCGCGAAGGTCCGCCTCGGGGACCCGGCGCTGCTGAAGGTCGCCGAGGTCTGCGCGGCGTTCGAGGTCGACGGCCTGCGCGCCGACATCGTCACCGCCCGTACCGCGGTCGCGCACGCCGCCTGGCAGGGCCGCGACGAGGTCACCCGCGCCGACATCCGCCGCGCCGCGCTGCTCGCCCTGCCGCACCGGCGCCGGCGCAACCCCTTCGACGCGCCCGGTCTCGACGAGGAGCTGCTCGACCGGGTCCTCGGCGACGACGAGCTGCCGCCCGAGCCGCCCGAGGGCCCGGCGCCGCCCGACGGCCCGGAGCCACCCGGCCGCGACGACGCCGAGCCACCGGCCCCGGGGTCGTCGGACGGGGAGGAGCCCGCGCCGACCCCCGCCGATCCCCTCGAGGGGGCGCCCGTGCCTCCGGGGCCCGGGCCGTCGTCCGGCCAGACCGTCGCCGCAGGAGCGCCCTACCGGCCCCGGTTGCTGAAGGTGCAGGGCCTCGGCGACGGCGTCGCCGGCCGCCGCAGCCGGGCGATCTCCACGACCGGGCGACGGGTCGGCGCCCGCCGGCCGGGCGGCGCGGCCGGCTCGCTCCACCTCGTCGAGACGCTGCTGGCCGCGGCCGGCAGGCAGCCGGGACGACCGCGCACCGGGACCCGGGTCGAGCTGCGTCCGGAGGACCTCAGGACCGCCGTCCGGGAGGGACGCGAGGCCAACCTGGTGCTCTTCTGCGTCGACGCGTCCGGCTCGATGGCGGCGCGCAGGCGGATGACCCAGGTCAAGACCGCGATCCTCTCGCTCCTCCTCGACGCCTATCGCCGCCGCGACAAGGTCGGCCTGATCACCTTCCGCGGCCAGGTCGCCGAGCTGGTGCTCCCGCCGACCCACTCGGTCGACATCGCCGCCGCCCGTCTCGAGGAGCTTCCCGCGGGCGGCCGCACGCCGCTCGCGGAGGGGCTGCTCGAGGCGGCGCGCGTGCTGGTCCGCGAGCGGCTCCGCGACCCCCGACTGCGACCGCTGCTCGTCGTCGTCACCGACGGGCGCGCCACCGGCGGCCGGGACGCCGTCGTCCGCGCCCAGCAGGCGGCCGAGCACGTCGCCGCCCTCGGCGTCACGGCCGTCGTCGTCGACGGCGAGACCGGCCCGCTGCGGCTCGGCCTCGCGGTCGAGCTGGCCGCCCGGCTGCGCGCCGAGCACCTGCCGGTCGCCGAGCTCAGCGCGGAGACGCTCGCGGCGACGGTGCACAGCCACACCCACCCCGTGAACGGAGCCGCCTGATGCCGCAGGGCCAGCCCGCCGCCGTACCCGACGACGGCCTCACCACCCGGCAGCGCCGCAACCGGCCGCTGCTGGTCGTCCACACCGGCGACGGCAAGGGCAAGTCCACCGCCGCGTTCGGCCTCGCGCTGCGCGGCTGGAACCAGGGCTGGCGGATCGGGGTCTTCCAGTTCGTGAAGTCCGCGAAGTGGCGGATCGGCGAGCAGACCGTGCTCGAGCGGCTCGGCCGGCTCCACGACGAGACCGGCGAGGGCGGCCCGGTCGAGTGGCACAAGATGGGCTCCGGGTGGTCCTGGACCCGCAAGCAGGGCGACGCCGAGGACCACCGGGCGGCGGCCCAGGAGGGCTGGCGCGAGGTCGAGCGCCGGCTGGCAGCGGAGTCGCACGACCTGCTGGTCCTCGACGAGTTCACCTACCCGATGACGTGGGGCTGGGTCGACGTCGACGAGGTCGTGGCGGCGCTGACGCGCCGGCCCGGGCACCAGCACGTGGTCATCACCGGCCGCGGCGCCGACCCGCGGCTCGTGGCGGCCGCCGACCTGGTCACCGAGATGACCAAGACCAAGCACCCCATGGACGTGGGCCAGAAGGGCCAGCGAGGCATCGAGTGGTGACGCTGCCGCGCCTCGTCGTCGCGGCGCCCTCGACCGGCCAGGGCAAGACCACCGTCGCCACCGGCCTGATGGCGGCGTTCCGGGCGGCCGGCCACCGGGTCAGCGGCCACAAGGTCGGCCCCGACTACATCGACCCCGGCTACCACGCCCTCGCGACGGGGCGGCCCGGTCGCAACCTCGACCCGCACCTGGTCGGCGAGGAGCGGATCGTCCCGCTCCTGCTGCACGCCGCCGCGACACCGACCCCGGCCGACGTCGCGGTGGTCGAGGGGGTCATGGGCCTGCACGACGGCCGGCTCGGCACCGACGGCTTCGCCTCCACGGCGCACGTCGCCACCCTCACGGCGACCCCCGTCGTGCTCGTCCTCGACGTCGCGCGGCTGTCCCGCTCCGCCGGCGCGATCGCCGCCGGCATGGCCGGCTACGACCCGGCCGTCACGGTCGCGGGCGTGGTGCTCAACCGGGCCGGGTCGGACCGGAACACCGCCGAGGTGGCCCGCTCCCTCGAGCGCACCGGCCTGCCGGTCCTCGGCGTCCTGCCGCGCGACGACCGCCTCGCCGCCCCGTCCCGCCACCTCGGCCTGGTGCCCGCCGCCGAGCGCCCCGCGTCGGCCCGGACGGTCGAGCTCCTGGGCGAGCAGGTCGCCCGCCACCTCGACCTCGGCGCGCTGCTGGACGTGGCGCGTACGGCGCCCGCCCTCGACGCGGAGCCCTGGGACCCGTCGGCGGAGGTCCGGCCCCCGTCGACCCGGCGCCCGGTCGTCGCCGTGGCCGGCGGGCGCGCCTTCACGTTCCGCTACGCGGAGACCGAGGAGCTGCTGCGCGCCGCCGGCTGCGACGTCGTCCCCTTCGACCCCCTCACCGAGACCCTGCCCGCCGACACCTGCGGCATCTACCTCGGCGGCGGGTTCCCGGAGGTGTACGCCGCCGAGCTGGCCGCCAACACCCGGCTGCTCGGCGAGCTCCGCGAGGCCGTGGCCGCGGGCGTGCCGACGGTGGCGGAGTGCGCCGGCCTGCTCTACCTGGCCCGGTCGCTGGACGCGCACCCGATGGCCGGGGCCGTGCCCGCCGACGCCGCCATGGCCGCTCGCCTCACGCTGCGCTACCCGGAGGCGGTGGCCCCGGCCGACACGCTGCTGACCCGCGTGGGGGAGCGGGTCACCGGCCACGAGTTCCACCGCACCCGCACGACGCCCGAGGCCGGCGGCGCGCCGGCGTGGGAGATCGACGGCGTCGCCACCGGGTTCGCGAGCGCGACCAGCCACGCGTCGTACCTCCACGTGCACTGGGCCGGCCACCCGCACCTCGCCCAGCGGTTCGCCGACGCGGTGCACGCGGCGCCGCGCCCGCCCGTGACACCGCACCGGCCCGCGCCGGTCGGCCGCCGCGTCGGCACCGCCGCCGCGCCGCCGGACGACCCGCTGCGCCACCACGGCGACGTGGAGACCGGCGACGGGCTCCTCGACTTCGCCGTGAACGTGTACGACGGGCCGCGGCCGGCCTGGCTCGACCGCGCGCTGCAGGACTCCCTGCAGGAGGCCGCCGCCTACCCGGACGCCGGCCCGGCCCGGGCCGCGCTGGCCCGGCACCACGGCCGGCGCCCGGAGGAGGTGCTGCCGACCGCCGGGGCCGCCGAGGCGTTCACCCTGGTCGCCCGACTCCGGCCGTGGCGGTGCCCCGTCGTCGTGCACCCCCAGTTCACCGAGCCGCACGCCGCGCTCGAGCAGGCCGGCCACGACGTCACCACCGTGCTGTGCCGTGCGGAGGACGGGTTCGCCCTCGACCCGGCCGCGGTCCCCGAGCACGCCGACCTCGTCGTGGTCGGCAACCCGACCAACCCCACCGGCGTCCTGCACCCCGCCGAGCGGGTGCGCGCTCTGCGGCGGCCCGGGCGCCTGGTGGTCGTCGACGAGGCGTTCATGGACACCGTGCCGGGCCAGACCGCCTCGCTGGCGGGGGAGGTGCTCGACGGACTGCTGGTGGTCCGCAGCCTGACCAAGCACTGGTCGATCCCCGGCATCCGGGCCGGCTACGTCGTCGGCGACCCGTCCGAGGTCGGGAGGCTGGCGGCCCTCCAGACGCCGTGGTCGGTGTCCACCCCGGCGATCGCCGCCATGGTGGCCTGCTCCGGCGCGGCCGCCACCGCCGCCGCAGGCGAGCGCGCCGCGACCCTCGCCGAGTGGCGGCACGTCCTCGAGGACGGCCTGCGCCGCAGAGGCATCCGGTTCGTGCCGTCGGCGGCCTCCTTCGTGGTCGCCAGGCTCGGCGACGGCGCGCACGCCGCCCTGCGCGAGCGCGGCGTCGCCGTCCGCCGTGCCGACACCTTCCCCGGGCTCGACGGGTCGTGGGTCCGGATCGCGGTGCGCCCACCCGCCCGCACCGCGGACCTCCTCGCCGCCCTCGACGCCGCCCTCGACGCCGCCCTCGACACCGCCCGCCCGCTCCAGTCCGACCACTGAAAGGCCAGCCCTCGTGCCCTACGTCTCCGCGCCCTCCGAGATCGCCCACGCCCACGCCGTCAAGCGGCTCGGCGCCCTCGCCACGCCACCGGGGGCGCTCGGCCGCCTCGGGGACCTCGCCGTCTGGGTGGCGACCTGCCAGGGCCAGGTGCCGCCCCGGGCCGTCGACCACGTCCGGCTGGTGATCTTCGCCGGCGATCACGGCGTGGCCGCCCACGCCGTGTCCGCCTTCCCGCCCGCGATCACCGGCGCGATGGTGCGCACGTTCCTGGCCGGCAAGGCGGGCGTCTCCGCGCTCGCCGCCGCGCACGGCGTGGCGGTGCGGGTGCTCGACCTGGGCGTCGACGAGGACTTCGGGGACCTCGACGAGGCCACCCGGGCGGCCCTGACCGCGCACAAGGTACGGCGGGGCAGCGGCGCGATCCACCTCGAGGACGCCCTCACCCCCGCGGAGACCCGGGCCGCGCTGGCCGCCGGTGCCGCCGTCGCGCGCGAGGAGATCGCGGCGGGCGCCCAGCTGCTCATCAGCGGCGACATGGGCATCGGCAACACCACGCCCGCCGCCGCGATGGTCGCCGCCGGGCTCGGCCTGCCCGCGGCCGAGGTCGTCGGCCGCGGGACCGGCGTCGACGACGCGGGGCTCGCGCGCAAGACGGCGGTCGTCGACGCCGCGCTACGCCGTGCCGGCGACCGCGCAGCCGACCCCGTCGAGACGCTGGCCGCGCTCGGCAGCGCCGACCTCGCGGCCGCCACCGGATACCTGCTCACCGCCGCCCAGGACGGCGTACCGGTCCTCCTCGACGGCCTGATGAGCGTCGCCTGCGCGCTGACCGCCGACCGCATCGAACCGGGCGCCGCCGCCTGGTACGCCGCCGGCCACCGCTCGACCGAGCCCGCCCAGGCGCTCGCCCTGGCCAAGATGGGCCTGGAGCCGGTCCTCGACCTCGGCCTGCGGCTCGGCGAGGGCTCCGGGGCCGTCGCGGCGGTGCCGGTCGTGCGGAGCGCCGCCGCGCTGCTGCGCGACGTCGCCCTCCTCTCCGAGCTCGTGCCCTGATGCCGCGGTCCCGCTCGCTCGGCCTGCTGCTCGGCTTCGCGGCCGACCGGCTGATGGGCGACCCCCGGCGCGGCCACCCCGTCGCGGGGTTCGGGCGGACCGCCGCCGCCCTCGAGCACCGCGTGTACGCCGACTCCCGCGCCCGTGGGCTCGTGCACGCCGGCGTCCTGGTGGGCGGGGCGGCCGCCGTCGGCGT
>NZ_BAAAJE010000002.1:86578-167593 GCF_039526625.1 Nocardioides aquiterrae | reverse complement strand
CGCCCGGCGGCGGCTCACGCACCTGGTGGGCCGCGACACCAGCCGGCTCGACCCCGCCGAGATCTCCCGGGCGGTGGTGGAGTCGGTCGCCGAGAACACCTCCGACGCCGTGGTGGCACCTCTCGTGTGGGGCGCCCTGGCCGGCGTGCCCGGCCTGCTCGGCTACCGCGCCGTCAACACCCTCGACGCGATGGTCGGTCACCACGGCCCCCGCTACGAGCGCTACGGGTGGGCATCGGCGCGCCTCGACGACCTGGCCAACCTCCCCGGCTCGCGCCTGACCGGCCTGCTCGCGGTCGCGCTCGGCGGCGACCCGCGCCGCGCCTGGCGGGCGTGGCGCCGCGACGCGGCCGCCCACCCCAGCCCCAACGCCGGCGTGGTCGAGGCGGCCTTCGCCGGTGCCCTCGGCCTCCGGCTCGGCGGCCCCAACGTCTACGGAGCGGGCGGTGAGCGGCGCACGGAGCACCGGGCCGTCCTCGGCGACGGCCCGGCGCCCGGCGTCGCGGACGTGGCGCGGGCGGTCCGGCTCGCGCGCACGGTCGCGCTCGGCTCCGTGGTGGCCGCGGTCGCGGTCGCGTCGCGGGGAGGAAGCCGGTGATGGCGCTCTCGTCCTGGACCCGCCGCGACCGGCTCGAGGCGGCCGTCCTGCTCGGCATCGTCGCCCTCATGCACGTCGTCGGCTTCGGCCTGCTGTTCGGCCTGGTCGGGCCGCACCAGTACACCGTGGGCGACCAGGTCCTCGGCGTCGGGCTCGGCCTCACGGCGTACACCTACGGCGTGCGGCACGCGTTCGACGCGGACCACATCGCCGCCATCGACAACA
The DNA here is from genome assembly GCF_039526625.1 of Nocardioides aquiterrae. NCBI lineage: Bacteria > Bacillati > Actinomycetota > Actinomycetes > Propionibacteriales > Nocardioidaceae > Nocardioides > Nocardioides aquiterrae. The sequence continues at coordinate 166,770 of NZ_BAAAJE010000002.1, read as the reverse complement.
CCACGCGCAAGCTCCGGGGGGACGGCCGGCGGCCGAAGTCGGTCGGCTTCTGGTTCGCCATGGGCCACTCCGCGATGGTCTTCGTGCTCGCCGGGCTGGTCGCCGTCGGGGCGCACGTGGTCGGGGCGCTCTCGACCGACGGCTCCCGGACGAACGCGACACTCGGCCTCGTCGGCACCCTGAGCTCCGGGTGCTTCCTCTACCTGATCGGCCTCCTCAACCTCGCCGCGCTCGTCGGGATGTGGCGGGTCTGGCGCGGGCTGCGGCGCGGGGAGTACGACGAGCGCGAGCTCGAGTCCCAGCTGGCGAAGCGCGGTCTGCTCGCGCGGATGCTGGGCGGTCTGACGCGGGCCATCTCCCGGCCGATCCAGATGTTCCCGGTCGGCGTCCTGTTCGGCATCGGCTTCGACACCGCCACCGAGGTGGCGCTCCTGGTCCTCGCCGGGACCGGGGCCGCGGCCGGGGTCCCGTGGTACGCGATCATGGTGCTGCCGCTGCTCTTCGCGGCCGGCATGACGCTGTTCGACTGCCTGGACGGGCTCTTCATGAGCGTCGCCTACGACTGGGCGTTCCTGCGGCCGGTGCGCAAGGTCTACTACAACCTGACGATCACCGGCCTGTCGGTGGCGGTGGCGCTGGTGATCGGCACGATCGAGCTGGTCTCGGTGCTCCACGACAGCGGTGGCTGGACCAACCGGTTCAGCGACGCCGTCAGCTCCGTCGACCTGGACCACGTGGGCTTCGTCGTGGTCGGGCTGTTCGTGGTCGTCTGGGCCGCGGCGATCGCGTACTGGAACCTCGGCCGGGTCGAGGAGCGCTGGCAGCCGGCGGGAGACGGCTACGAGGAAACCTCCTAGGGCGCGTCTCCCACGTCCATGGCCTGCTGCGCGTCGCCCATCACGCACTCTCGCGGCGTTGCCGTCGCTCGCTGGACGAGCCAGTACGGCGTCGCTCCGGCGCCTTGCGAGAGCACGCGCTGGGCGACGCTCGCGACGGCCGAGACGTGAGAGACACGCCCTAGCGGCGCTCCCGCACCCAGGAGACCGCCTCGCCCACGGTGTGCACCGTCGGCACACCCGCCGGGCCCTCGGGACGGCGCACCACCACGACCGGCACGCCCAGCTCGGACGCGGCCTGCATCTTCGGCCAGGTGGAGGTGCCGCCGGAGTCCTTGGTCACCAGCACGTCGGTGCGGTGCTCCCGCATCAGGGCTCGCTCGCCCTCCAGGTCGTAGGGCCCACGGCTGGTCAGCAGCCTCCACCCCGGCGGCAGCGTCAGGCCCGGACGGTCGACGACCCGAGCCAGCACCGCGTGGTCCGCCAGCCGGGGCACGAAGCGGGCCAGCTCCTGGCGTCCCACGGTGAGGAACGGCCGCGCCCCGAGCTCCGCCGCGACGTCGGCCGCCTCGTCGTGGTCCTCGACGTAGCGCCATCCGGGAGCCGGCGCCCATCCGGGTCGCTCGAGCCGGAGGAGCGGGACGCCGTCGGCGCGGCAGGCGGCCGCGGCGTTCGCCGTCATCCCGCGGGCGAACGGGTGCGTGGCGTCCACCACGACGTCGTACTCGACCAGGGCCCTGCGGAGGCCGTCGACGCCGCCGAAGCCGCCGATGCGGACCGCGCCGACCGGCAGCCGCGGCTCCGCGACCCGCCCCGCCAGGGAGGAGGTGACGTCGACGCCCTCGGCGAGCAGCCGCGCCGCGAGGTCGCGGGCCTCGCCGGTGCCGCCCAGCAGCAGGAGCCTCATGCGAGCGACGGGGTGGCCCGTCGGGGCGCCCGCAGCAGGTAGACGTCCATCACCCAGCCGGCGGCCGCCCGGGCGCGACCGCGGGCGCGCTCGAGCTCGGGCGCGACCGCGCCGACGCGGCCGGCGACCAGCTCCTCGGAGTCGGTGCCGAGGTTCGCGCCCCACCAGATCGACCACTCCTCGAGGCCGGTCAGGTCGGGGTCGCCACCGAGCATGACGACGACGTTCGTCTGGCCGGCCGCGACGTCGGCGCGCAGCCGGCGCGCGGTGGTCACGTGCACCGGCGCGCCGACCTGGTGCAGCACGATCCGGTGCCGGGCCGCCAGCAGCTGGGGCGCGCTGATGCCGGGCAGCACGTCGTACTCGACGTCCAGGCGCTCGGCGAGCCGCTCGACGACCCGGATCGTGGAGTCGTAGAGCGACGGGTCGCCCCACACCAGGAACGCGGCCGTGCCGCCGCGCTCGCGCAGGACCCGCTCGTACGCCGCGACCCGCGCCTCGTGCCAGGCCGCGACCGCGCCCGGGTAGTCCGCCGGGTCGCGCCGGTCGCGCTCCGGGTCCGGGACGGGGACCACCTCGACGTCGTGCTGCTCGGCGACCACGCGGCGCAGGGCGAGCAGCCCGTCGTCGCTGCTCTTCTGGGCCGCGACGACGTAGTCGCAGCCCCGCAGCGCGTCCCGCACCTCGGGCGTCACGTGCTGCGGTCCCATCCCGATGCCCAGGACCCGCACCCTCACTCGCGGTCCTCGAGGTCGCCCTCGACCTCCAGGTAGACCTGGCGGAGCCGGTCCATCACCTCGGGGTCCGGTTCGGCCCACAGGCCGCGGTCGGCCGCCTCGTGGAGCCGCTCGACGATGCCGCGCAGCGCCCACGGGTTGGACCGGCGCAGGAACTCCTGGTTGGTCTCGTCGAGGACGTACTCCTCCGCGAGCTTGCCGTACATCCAGTCGTGCACGACACCGGCGGTGGCGTCGAAGCCGAACAGGTAGTCGACGGTCGCGGCCAGCTCGAAGGCGCCCTTGTAGCCGTGGCGCTGCATGGCCGCGATCCAGCGCGGGTTGACCACCCGGGCCCGGAAGACGCGGGCGGTCTCCTCGGCCAGCGTCCGTGTGCGCACGGCGTCCGGGGAGGTCGAGTCGCCGACGTAGGCCCGGGGGTCGGAGCCGGTGAGCGCGCGGACGGTGGCCACCATGCCGCCGTGGTACTGGAAGTAGTCGTCGGAGTCGGCGATGTCGTGCTCGGCGGAGTCGACGTTCTTCGCAGCGACCTTGATGCGCCGGTAGTTGGTCCGCATGTCGTCGGCGGCGGGGGCGCCGTCGAGGTCGCGGCCGTACGCGAAGCCGCCCCAGGCGGTGTAGACCTCGGCGAGGTCGGCGTCGTCGCGCCAGGTGCCCGACTCGACGACCTGGAGGATGCCGGCGCCGTAGGAGCCCGGCTTGGAACCGAAGATGCGGGTGGTCGCGCGGCGGACGTCGCCGTGCTCGGCCAGGTCCCGCTGCGCGTGGGCGCGCACGTGGTTGCGGTCCAGCGGCTCGTCCAGCTCGGCGACCATCCGCACCGCGTCGTCGAGCATCGCCACCACGTGCGGGAACGCGTCGCGGAAGAACCCGGAGATGCGGACCGTGACGTCGACCCGGGGCCGGCCGAGCTCGTCGAGCGGGACGACGTGCAGCCGGCTCACCCGACGCGAGGCCTCGTCCCAGTCCGGGCGTACGCCGAGCAGGGCGAGCACCTCGGCGACGTCGTCGCCGCTGGTGCGCATCGCGCTCGTGCCCCAGACCGAGAGCCCGACGCTCGCGGGGTACTCGCCGGTCTCGTCGAGGTAGCGCTGCAGCAGCGACTCGGCCATCGCCTGCCCGGTCTGCCAGGCGAGCCGGGACGGCACGGCGCGCGGATCCACGGTGTAGAAGTTGCGACCCGTCGGCAGCACGTTGACCAGGCCGCGGAGGGGAGATCCGGAGGGGCCGGCCGGCACGAAGCCGCCCTCGAGGGCGTGCAGGACGCCGTCGAGCTCGTCGGTCGTCCGCGCCAGCCGCGGGACGACGTGGTCGGCGGCGAACGCGAGGACGGCCCGGACCGCGGGCTCGTCGTGGAGCGAGGGGACCACGGCGGTGTCCCAGGCGGCGGCCTCCATCCGCTCGACGAGGTCGCGGGCGCGCGCCTCGGCCTCGTCGACCGCCTTGAGGTCCTCGGCGTCCTTGAGGCCGAGCGCGGCGCGCAGCCCCGGCACGGCGTTGCCCACACCGCCCCAGACCTGCGCGGCGCGCAGGATCGAGAGCACGAGGTTCACCCGGGCCGTGCCGGTCGGCGGCTCGCCGAGGACGTGCAGGCCGTCGCGGATCTGGGCGTCCTTGATCTCGCAGAGCCAGCCGTCGACGTGGAGCAGGAAGTCGTCGAACTCCTCGTCCTCCGGCCGGTCCTCCAGCCCGAGGTCGCGGTGCATCTCCGCCGACCGCATCAGCTGCCAGATCTCGCCGCGGACCGCGGGCAGCTTCGCCGGGTCCATCGCCGCGATGTTGGCGTGCTCGTCGAGCAGCTGCTCCAGCCGGGCGATGTCGCCGTACGACTCCGCGCGCGCCATCGGCGGCACCAGGTGGTCGACGATGGTGGCGTGCGCGCGGCGCTTGGCCTGCGCGCCCTCGCCCGGGTCGTTGACGAGGAACGGGTAGACCAGCGGCAGGCTGCCGATCGCCGCGTCCGGGCCGCACCCGGCCGAGAGGGCGGCGTTCTTGCCGGGCAGCCACTCCATCGAGCCGTGCTTGCCCAGGTGCACCACCGCGTCGGCCCGGAAGCCGTGCTCGAGCCAGCGGTAGGCGGCGAGGTAGTGGTGGCTCGGTGGGAGGTCGGGGTCGTGGTAGATCGCGACCGGGTTCTCCCCGAAGCCGCGCGGCGGCTGGATCAGGACGACCACGTTGCCGGCCTGCAGGGTCGCCAGCACCAGCTCGCCGTCGTCGTTGACGAACAGGCTGCCCGGCGACTCGCCCCACGCCTCCACCATCGCGTCCCGCAGGTCGCTCGGGAGCTCGGCGGTCCAGGCGTCGTACTCGGCCTTCGTGATGCGGACGTGGGCGTCGGTGAGCTGGGCGGAGGTGAGCCACTCCTCGTCCTGGCCACCGGCCGCGATGAGGGCGTGGATGAGAGCGTCGCCGGCCTGGGTGTCGTCCTCGAGGTCGAGCAGCGGCAGCACCGGGTTCTCACTGCCGAGGTCGTAGCCCTCCGCCCGCAGCCGGCGCAGCAGGCGGATCGCCGAGACCGGGGTGTCGAGCCCGACGGCGTTGCCGATGCGGGCGTGCTTGGTCGGGTACGCCGACAGCACGATCGCGAGCCGCTTCTCGTCGTTCGGGACGCGACGCAGCCGGGCGTGGTTGACCGCGATCCCGGCGACGCGTGCCGCGCGCTCGACATCGGCGACGTAGTGGGGAAGGCCCTGGTCGTCGACCTCCTTGAACGAGAACGGCGCGGTGATGATCCGGCCGTCGAACTCGGGGATCGCGACCTGGGTGGCCGAGTCCAGCGGCGTCACGCCGTCGTCGGACGCCTCCCATTCGGCGCGGCTGCTCGTGAGGCACAGGCCCTGCAGCACCGGGATGTCGAGGGCGGCCATCCGCTCGACGTCCCACGCCTCGTCGTCGCCGCCGGCGGTCGCGGCCGCCGGGACGCTCCCGCCCGCGGCCAGCACCGTGACGACGAGCGCGTCCAGCGTGCCGAGCGCCTCGTACAGCTCGTCGGGCGCCGAGCGCAGGGAGCCGGCGAAGACGGGGACGCCGACGGCCCGGCCGGTCGCGTCCACGGCGTCGGCCAGCGCGTGGGCGAAGGCGTTGTTCCCGCTCGCCTCGTGGGCCCGGTAGTACAGCACCCCGACGCGGGGGAGTGCGGGGTCGGGCTCCGGCCGGGCGGCGTACCCCCACGCCGGGACGGCCGCCGGCGGATCGAACCCCTCGCCGGTGAGCAGCACCGTGTCGGAGAGGAAGGCGTGCAGCTGGGCGAGGTTCGCCGGCCCGCCCTCGGCGAGGTAGCGGTGCGCCTCGGCCGCGACGCCGATCGGGACGGTCGAGAGCTCCATCAGCTCGGCGCTGGGCTGCTGCTCGCCCCCGAGCACGACCACCGGAATGCCCCGCTCCCGCAGCTCGCCCACCCCGGGCCAGAGGTCGTGCGGAGAGCCCAGCAGCCGGACGACGACGAGGTCCGCGTCGGCGACCGCGCCCGCGAGCTCGGCATCGCCGGCGCGGCTCGGGTTCGCCCAGGCGTACGACGCCCCGCTGGCCCGTGCGGAGAGCAGATCGGTGTCGGACGTGGACAGCAGTGCAAGGCGCGCAGGCGCGGCCATGGCCGGTTCCTCCTCCGGGGTTCTCGCCCCGTCCATCGGTCGGATACGCCCGCGGCCAGTGTCTGGCTGCATCCCGCGAGCGGGATGTCACAGTGGCGGAACCGCCCCGGAGTCGCACCGGGTTCCTGCACCACAGGCAGTGGGCAGCCTACGGCAGCCCTGAGGGTCGCCACTCGTCGGCGGGACGACCGTGAGACGGGTGTGCTGCGGTCCCGAGCGCGACCGGATGCGGCACATCCCCCAGACGTGGGATGCCGGCGGAGGTCGGCAGTGCGAACGTGACTTGCTGCGAGTGCAGAGCGCGAGCAGCCGACCGAGGGCATTGCGGAGGTGTCTCCATGCCGACCCAGACCGTTCCTACCGTGCGCCTGCCGTCCGGCGAGGCCATCCCGGTCATGGGCCTGGGCACGTGGCACCTGGCCGAGAACCGGGACCGCCGACAGGCCGAGATCGACGCCCTGCGACTCGGCCTCGATCTCGGGCTCCGGCTGATCGACACCGCCGAGATGTACGCGGACGGTGCGACGGAGACGCTGGTGGGCGAGGCCATCGCAGGCCGACGGGACGACGTGTTCCTCGTGAGCAAGGTGCTGCCTGCGCACGCGACGTACGAGGCAACCGTCAAGGCGTGCCGCAGCAGCCTCAAGCGGCTGGGCACGGACCGGCTCGACCTCTACCTGCTGCACTGGCGTGGCCCGGTGCCCCTGGAGGAGACGGTGCTCGCCTTCGAGGAGCTGATCCGACTGGGCCTGATCCGGTACTGGGGCGTCAGCAACTTCGACATCGACGACATGGCCGAGCTCATGCAGGTGCCCGGTGGTGCGGCGGTGCAGACGGACCAGGTGCTCTACAACCTGATGCGACGGGGCGTGGAGTTCGACCTCCTCCCTGCGCTGCAGGAGGAAGGCATTCCCCTCATGGCCTACTCGCCGATCGAGCAGGGTCGGCTGCTTCCCCACTCGGTGCTCGCGACGGTTGCGGACCGACACGGAGCCACCCCGGTGCAGGTCGCACTGGCCTGGCTCATGACGCGCGACGGCGTCACCGTGATCCCCCGCGCGAGCTCGGAGCACCACGTCCGGGAGAATCGCGCGGCGATCGAGCTGGTGCTGACCGAGCAGGACCTGCGCGCGCTGGACGCGGTCTTTCCGCCGCCGCGCACCGCACAACCACTGCAGATGATCTGAGCAGCGTCGGTCAGACGTTGTCGACGATGTCGCTGATCCGGGCGGCCAGCTCGATGTCGAGCTCGGTGACTCCGCCACGGGAGTGGGTCCAGAGCAGGTACGTCGTGCCGTCCTGGTCCTCCTCCACCACGGCGTGGTGGTTCAGCTGCTCCTCGACGCGGGCGATCCGCTCGCGGACGTCGTCGGCCACCTCGGCCGGCAGGCTGACCGTGCGGCGGATCCGGTGCTCGTCGCCGGTCCACCCGGGCAGCTCCTCGAGCGCTCCCTCCACCTCCTCGCGGGTCAGCACGGGCGGGGCCGCAGAGTCGAGCCGGGTGGGCGGCGTGGGCGGGGTGGGCGACGCGGTGGCCTCTCCCGAGCGGGCCGGGGGTCGCGTGAACAGGTCGCCGAACTCGTCGGGCAGCTCGGCGCGGAGGGTCTCGGCGACCGCAGGATCCATCTCGGCGACGAACGACAGCACCGCCTGAGCGACGTACCGCGCTCGCTCCGGGTCGTCGCCGGGGACCGAGGAGACCGTCGCCAGGAAGGACGCGAGCCCGGGGTCCTCCACCGGCGTCGTCGACTCGGTCACGATCTTGGCGAAGCCGCGCGGCAGCAGGCCGGCCAGGCGCGCTCGACCGTCGGGGCCGACCCGGCGGGCCACGCCTGCCAGGACGCTCTCGGTCTCCCTCTCGACGCGGTCGAGGTCGTCACGACCGGCGCGCTTGGCGACGGCGTTCACCAGTGCCTTGTGTCCGATGGCCATGTCTGTGGGCCGCCTTTCAGGGTGCGCCACAGCACCCGTTCACCTCGGTGGCCTCCACGTAACGCCGGTGGACGACCACCGCGCAATCGGCAGAGCTGCCAGTAGACCGGTCCGGCACGCCGTGCACAGACTGCCGGGAGCCCGACCGAAGGAGTTGAGGGGTCGTGACGTACGACGAGTTCATCAGGTCGGTGGCCGATGGTGCCGGCATCTCGCAGGCGGAGGCGGAGCGCCTCACCGCCGCCACCTTGCGGACGCTGGCAGAGCGGATCACCGGTGGGGAGGCCGATGATCTCGCGGCGCAGCTTCCCGAGGAGCTGAAGCCCTCCCTGACAAAGCCGGGCGAGGAGGCCGAACGGTTCGACGTCGACGTCTTCGTGGCGCGGGTCGCCGAGCGCGCCGGGACCGATCCGGACCAGGCGCTGGCGCATATGGGCGCGGTGTTCGCCACCCTCCGCGAGGCGGTCTCGCCCGGAGAGCTCGACGACGTCGCCGCCCAGCTGCCCGACGGCCTGCGGGACCTCCTCGGCTTCCACTGACGGGGCGGGTGTGACGTCACCGACGTTGGAAAGCCCTCCCGCCGACCTAGGCTCGACACGAGGGTCTCGTCGCTCGCCGCGACGGGGCCCGGTTGGTCGATCCCGGAAGGTGGAGGCGATGACCTGCCTCGTGTGCAAGTCGGACACTGTGGAGGGCCACTGCCCCAGGACCAGGCCCGGGTGTGCCTGGTACCGATGCGTGAGCTGCACCACGGTCGTCGACGTCGCCCGGCGGATCCTCTGGCTGCCGTCCCACCAGGTGGTCCGGTACGGCTGAGCCGGAGGACACGCCCCCCGAACACGGGATGTCCCGGCCTGCCGGCCGACCTAGCGTGGTGCGTCGGTGCATCTCTCGTGAGAGGAACGGCCATGAGCACATCGGCCCCAGACGACCAGGCTGCCGATCAGGCTGCCGATCAGGCTGTCGACCAGGCTGCCGACCAGGACGGGAGCGGTCCGGGCGGCATCGATCCGCGGGTCCTGCTCCACGACCTCGCGAACAGCATGGCGCTGCTGCCGCAGGAGCCGCCGCCCGAGGGTGAGGAGCTGCCCGAGGGCGCGATCGCGCTGCCGGTGATCGAGCAGGACGGCACGCGGTACGTCCCCGTGTTCACCTCGGAGGAGGCGCTGCGCGCTGCCGGGGCAGACTCCTCGACCGCCCTCGAGATGCCCCTCGCGCAGCTCGCGGAGACCTGGCCGGACGAGAACCTGTGGCTCGCCGTCAACCCCTCCACCCCGGAGGGCCTGGCGATCCCGCCCGAGGTGGTCCGGGCGCTGCCCGGCTTCGTGCATCCGGCGGGCGACGCGGGGGCCGCGGTCCAGCAGGACCAGCAGGGCCAGCAGGGCGACGCGGGACAGTCGGGCTAGCCGGGCGCCCGTGTCACGACCGCGCGACCCGGGTACCCGCCGGACCCGTCCCCGGCCCAGCCGCTGACAACCAACTGGAGGGTGCTGCCATGCGCTTCCCGCTGTCCGTCCTCGATCTCGCTCCCATCGCTCGCGGGGACACCGCCAGCAGCAGCATCGCGGCCACCGTCGCCCTCGCCCAGCGCGCGGAGGGGCACGGCTTCCTCCGGGTCTGGTACGCCGAGCACCACAACATGCAGCACATCGCCTCGTCCGCGACCAGCGTGCTGATCGCGCACGTCGGCGCGCAGACGAGGTCGATCCGGCTCGGTGCGGGCGGGATCATGCTCCCCAACCACTCGCCGCTGGTCATCGCCGAGCAGTTCGGCACTCTCGAGGCGATGTACCCGGGCCGGATCGACCTGGGTCTGGGCCGCGCACCCGGCTCGGACCAGAACACCATGTACGCGCTGCGGCGGGACCCGAAGTCGTCCGACACGTTCCCGCAGGACGTCCTCGAGCTGCAGGCCTACCTGGCCGGGGAGTCCCGGGTGCCGGGCGTCGACGCGGTCCCGGGCAAGGGTGCGCGGGTGCCGCTGTACATCCTCGGCTCGTCACTCTTCGGCGCCCAGCTCGCTGCGGCGCTGGGCCTGCCCTACGCCTTCGCCAGCCACTTCGCGCCGCAGGCGCTCGAAGCCGCCGTCGCGACCTACCGCCGTGAGTTCAAGCCCTCCGCGCAGCTGGGCGCGCCGTACGTCATCGCCGGGGTCAACGTGATCGCGGCCGACACGGTGGCTCAGGCGGAGGAGAACCTCGAAGCCGTCCGCCGGACGATCGCGGTCGGCCTGTTCGGGCGCGGCCAGACCTTCACCGACGAGGAAGCCGACCGCCTGCTGCAGCGGGGCGCCGGCGAGCACATCGACCAGATGCTCACCTACGCCGCCGTCGGAACCGCGCGTGAGGTCGCCGACTACCTCGAGGCGTTCCGGAGCAAGGCCGACGCCGACGAGCTGATCACCGCCCACCAGGCGCCCACGAAGGAGGGCCGGCTGCGGTCGGTCACGTTGACCGCCGAGGGCATGGGAGCCGACCGCGTCTGACGCGGGCGCAGGAGCGGACGCAGGACGAGAGCTCAGCGGGGCTTGGCCCGCAGCTGTCGGTTGCCCTTGGGGTCGCGCTTGGTCTTCTCGTCCTCGAGCTGCCGGACGAGCTCACGCTTCGCGGCCGCGAGCGCGCCGTCCAGGTCCGGGTCGACGACCCTGGCCACCAACGGCGGGTATCCGGGCAGCTCGGCCCGCAGGGTGACCTGCTGCTCCCTCTTGCCGCGCTCCTTCACCGAGACCTCCACGGTCACGCTCGCCGGGTCCCAGCGGGACAGGTGCGTCTCGAGCGTGGCCAGGTGGCGGCGCACGAGTGGACGGTCGGCTTCCGAGAAGCCGCCGCTCAGCACCAGCACCTCGTCGAGGACTCCGGTCCGAGAGCTCTCCGCTCGGGGACTTTCGCTCTCACTCACGCTGGCCTCCTCTGGACGGCTGCGCTGCAGCCGGTGGCTTCACTGGTCGAGCTCGCCGGTCAGGCCTTCGCGCCGACGAGGCTCGAGTAGTCCTTCGGGAGCTGGGTGAGGACGTCTTCGAGCTGCTCCCGCGGGGTCTCCTCGCGCAGCGTGGCGAACACCGCCCGGATGCCGGCTTCCGCCCGCTCCGGGTCGGTTCCTGCGCGCTCGGCGACCCGACGGACGAACTCCTCGGCGCCGAAGCGCTGGGCGGGTTCGTCGGCCCCGGTCAGGTGCGGCTCGAGCTCGGCGGGGACGTACCTGGCCAGCTGTGCCGCCTCGCCGCCGCTGATCCGCTCCGCCAGCGTCTGCAACGTGGCTGCGGTGAGCGCGCCGGCGGCCTGGAGGCTGACGTCGGCATGTCCTCCTACCTTCGTGATGAACTCGTCGTACTTCATCGCACCACCCTCGGTCGGTGTGCGGGCGGCCCTCGTCACGTGGCTCGGTCGGCGGTGTCCTGAGTGGTGTCCTGGTCGTCGCTCGTCGCGGCATCTCCGAGTGCTCGCACCAGCTCCTTGGCGTCGTCGCCGTCGAAGTCCTCGATGATCTCGACCGCCACCGCGGTGGGCACGAACTCGTCCGCATCCGGGTCGTAGTAACCCTCCAGGCGTTCGACCAGGACGACGAGCTCGCCGTCGTCGCCCGCGTCGACGTCGTCGGCGACGCTGTCCAGCGCCGTGGCGCGGCTGCTGTCGCTGTCGTCACCGGTGCTGCGCCGTGACTCGGCCCGGCCTCGGAGGAATCGGGAGAATGCATCGCGCAGGGCCATGAGGGCGGTCCCTTCCGGACTCGGGGATGAGGCTCAACTCCCGAACCATGCTGGTCCGGCGCCGGGGGGCCGTGCATCCCGCGAATCCGGTAGTCGGGCGACCCCGTTCCCGGGCGCTCGCGAGGAGCCTCGTCAGCCGCCACCGGAACGCGGATGGTTGCTTAGGTCGGGGCGGTCGGGGTACGACGGGGAGCATGACTACCGACCCGGGCTTGCCGGAGGCCGATCCGGCCGACGTCGCTGAGCAGCAAGAGGACGTGGCGCCTCCCCCCGACGACGAAGAGGCGCACGTCGAGCCGGACGAGCCCCCGTGGGAGGCCGACGAGGCGGACGTCGCCGAACAGCGGACGGAGGTGCCCGGCATCGAGGACGACCTGGGCGAGGACTGATCCTCGCCCGGCCCGTACCCAGGGCTCGACGTCAGCCGGCCGACCTGCGGTCGGACGCGGTCGCGATCCCCTCACCCCACCGCGCGCCCTGCTCGTAGGCGAGGGGGTAGACGGCGCGGGCGCGGTCGGGGTCGAACAGGGCCAGCGGTCGGACGCCGACGATCGTCGCCATCTCCCGGTTCGGCCGGATCATGTGGATGCTGGCCTCCGGGTGGCGGTCCTGCCACTGGCCGAGCTCGCGCTGCAGCAGGGCGCCGGCGATCCGGCCCATCGCACCCATCACCCGCCCCGCCAGGGGTGCCACGACGATGACCCGGTCCGCCTCGTCGGCCGCGTCGACCGACGTGGCCGACCACATCCCGCCGTCGACGTACCAGCGACCGGCGACCCGGTGTGGCGGTAGCAGGCCGGGGACGGCCGACGAGGCGGCCACGAGGTCGGCCAGCGGGTAGGTGCCGCCGTCGAGGATGTGCCGGCGCCCGGACCGCAGGCTGACGGCGGAGACGGAGACCAGAGGATGGGTGGCCTCGCCGAAGGCCAGGCGGGCGATGTCGGCCAGGATCCCGGGGCGCCTGGCGGGCACGGTGGGCACCGGCAGGTCGGCGAGGTCGTCGTACGACAGGCCGAGGGCCAGCGCCGAGGCGGTCCAGGACCCGGCCGACGTGCCCAGGGACGGCGCCGCGGCGACGGGCAGGCCAGCAGTGGCCAGGCCGGCGGCGACCCCGGCCGTGTAGGCGATGCCGACGACGCCGCCCCCGCCGTACACCATGGCCAGGGGGTGCCGGTGCTCGAGCAGCGCCGGATGGCCGTCGACCCCCACCCGCGCGTGTCGTCGGGCCATCGCAGCCTCCCGGGGTTGCCTCCGTCCCCAGCGTGCCGGGCTCCCGGCGCGGCGATCAGGGCCGGAATCCCCGGCGCCCCCTCGCCATAGGTCCCGCGTCCGGGCCCTACTTCTTGTGCCAGTACGGGTTCGGCACCCGGCGGACCAGCTTGCCGATCTTGTCGATGCGGTGCTCGGGGTTGCCGTAGCGGTCGGTCCAGTAGTTGCCGCGGGCGTGGTCCTCGGGCGTCGCGCAGGTCGAGATCGTGATGTAGCCGAACCGCGGCTCGACGCCGGGGTGGCCGGGCACCGCGGCGCGCTGCTTGCGCAGCGACTCCGCGGAGCGGAACGACACCCAGCGGGTCCGGGTGACGCGGTAGACGTAGCGCCAGCGGCCGGAGTCGACGAGCACCTTGGCGCCCTTCTTCAGCGACGGGGTGTGGTGGAAGATCCCGCCGTGCGCGGTGCGGTGGGCGGTCACCTGGTAGTTGCCGATGCCGCCCGGCCCGATGCCGCCGTGCGGTCCGTACGGCGCGGCCGCGATGCCGCGGTTCTGGATCCGGGTGCCGGGACCGTCGTCGGTCTTCCCGCGATAGGCGACGACCAGCAGCCGGTGGATGCGCGGCCGCGCCGGGATCGTCAGTCGCGCGTCGCGCGGCTTGCCGCTGCTGTAGTGGACACGGGGATCCGAGCCGGTGCGAGCCGAGGCGGAGGCCGGAGCCGGCGCGCCGGCCAGGGCGACCGCGGCCGCGACGGTGGTGGCGACGAGCGCGGCGCCGGGTCCCGAGAGAGGTGAACGCATGCCCTGCTGTGACCGGTGGCGGCGACCCGCATGCGTCGGACTAGGGCAGGCCCAGCAGCCAGTCGGCGACCGGCTCCCCGGCGACGTCCGCGCGGAACATCCCCAGGTGGTCGACGTCCGGGACGACGTCGACGGTCACCGGGTGGCCGGCGTGCTCGAGTGCGTTGGCGAACTGGATGGTGAAGTCGACCGGCACCGTGGGGTCGTCCTCGCCGTGCATCAGCAGCACGGGTACGTCGGGGCGCCGGTCGGCGCGCACGACCGGGTTCGCGTTCTGCCAGGCGTCGGGGGCTCCGTCCGGGCCGACGTCGAACAGGGCGGCCGCCACGTCGGGCATCCGGCTGATGTCGTACGGGCCGCTCAGGCCCACCAGGGCGTCGGGCTCCACGGCCGGCGCCCGGCAGGGGAACGAGAAGTCGTCGTACGTCAGGACCGCGAGCGCCGCGAGGTGCGCGCCGGACGAGTGGCCGAGCACCGCGACCGGGTCCGGGCGGTAGCCGCGCGCCTGGAGCCGCTGCACCGCGACCGCGACGGCGCACAGGACGTCCTCGACGGGCACGGGGTAGACGACGCCGTCCTCGGCGGCCCGGATGCGGATCGGCGCGGCGGCCACCCCACGCGCGGCGAGGTCGGCCGCGAGCGGCGCGAGTCCGGCGGGGTCGGAGGTGGTCCACGAGCCGCCCGGCACCATCACCACCAGGGGCACGCGGCCCCGGCCGCGGGGCAGGTAGACGTCCTCGGTGAGCCCGGCGGCGTACCGGATCGTCAGCGACGGGTCGGACGCCGGGGTCTCCGGCGACCACGACCTCGCCGCCGGGCCGGAGCCCGCGCAGGAGCTCAGGGCGAGGAGCAGCGCCAGCGCCGGTGCGGCGGTGCGGGCAGGCATGGACCACCACCTCCCGACCATTCTCGGGAGGCGGCGGCCCGGGTCGCCAGGGTCCTTGGACCCGCGGATCTGCCAGAGTTGCCCCGTGGCGGAGGCGATCGACGAGCACCTGGTCGACCGGGTCCGGTCGCTGCCGCCGGCCAGCACGTCGTACGACGGCGACCCGGCGGTGCTGCTCGACCTGCTCGACGCCCAGCTCCAGTCCCGGCACCTCGACCTGGCCGCGCGCCGGCTGCAGGCGCAGGGGGAGGGCTTCTACACGATCGGCTCGGCCGGCCACGAGGCGAACGCCGCGGTCGGGCTGCTCACCCGGGTCGACGACCCGGCGCTGCTGCACTACCGGTCCGGCGGGTTCTACGCCGCCCGGGCGGCCCGGCACGGCGGCACCACGCCGGTCCGCGACGTGCTGCTCGGCCTCACCGCGGCCGCCGCCGACCCCGTCTCGGGCGGCCGGCACAAGGTGTTCGGGCACCCCGCGCTGCACATCGTCCCGCAGACGTCCACGATCGCCTCGCACCTGCCGCGCGCCGTCGGCCTGGCCTTCGCGCTCGGCAACCTCGCGGACCTCGCCCCCGAGCGGCGCTGGCCCGAGGACGCCGTCGTCGTCTGCTCCCTGGGCGACGCGTCGGTGAACCACTCGACCGCGCAGGGCGCGCTCAACGCGGCGGGCTACCTCTCCCGCCGCGGGCTCGACGTCCCGCTCCTGGTCGTGGTCGAGGACAACGGTCTGGGGATCAGCACCCCCACGCCCGAGGGCTGGGTGGCGGCCACGCTGGGCGGTCGGCCCGGCATCGAGTACGTCGCCGCGCCCTCGCCGCGACCGGACCGGCTGCTCGCCGACGTGGCCCGCGCCGTCGACCTGGTGCGCGAGCGCCGGCGGCCGACGGTGCTGCACCTGAGCACGGTCCGGTACCTCGGGCACGCCGGCTCCGACGTCGAGCTCGGCTACCGCACCCAGGCGGAGATCACCCGCGACCTGGAGCTCGATCCCCTGCTCGCGACCGCGGCGTACCTCGTCGAGCAGGGGGTGCTCACTCCCGGCGAGGTGCTCGACCGCTACGAGCGGATGCGCGCCACGGTGACGGAGGCCGCCGCCGCGGTCGTCGGCGAGCCGCGCCTCGCGTCCCGGGCCGCGGTGGTCCGGCCGCTGCACGACCCGGACCCGCGGCCCGTATCGCCCGCGACGCCGTCCGCCGTAGCGCCGGGGGAGCCGCTGACCCTCGCGCAGTCGATCAACACCGCCCTCGGGCAGGTGCTCGCCGAGCGACCGCACGCGATCGCGTTCGGGGAGGACGTGGGCGTCAAGGGCGGGGTGTACGGCGTGACCCGCGGCCTGCGCAAGCGCTTCGGCGGGCGCCGCGTCTTCGACACGCTGCTCGACGAGCAGACCGTGCTCGGCACCGCGCTCGGCACGGCGCTGGCCGGCCTGCTGCCGATCCCGGAGATCCAGTACCTCGCCTACCTGCACAACGCCGAGGACCAGCTGCGCGGCGAGGCGGCGTCCCTGGCCTTCTTCTCCGACGGGCAGTACCGGAACCCGATGGTGGTCCGCGTCCCCGGCCTCGCCTACCAGAAGGGGTTCGGCGGCCACTTCCACAACGACAGCTCGCTCGCGGTGCTCCGCGACGTGCCCGGCCTGGTGCTGTGCGTGCCCAGCCACCCAGCGGACGCCGCGCCGCTGCTGCGCGAGTGCGTCGAGCTCGCCGAGGCCGAGGGCCGGGTCTGCGTGGTCGTCGAGCCGATCGCGCTGTACCACTCCCGCGACCTGCACGAGCCCGGCGACGCGCTCTGGACCGCGCCGTACGACGGCGCCGGGCCGGGCCGCGGTGCTCGCGCGCACGGTGACGGGCCCGACCTGCTGGTGGTGACGTTCGGCAACGGCGTCCCGATGTCGCTGCGCGCGATGCGCGCCGCCGGTATCGACGCGACGGTGTTGGACCTGCGGTGGCTGGCGCCGCTGCCGGCCGACCAGCTGGCGGCGTACGCGAGCGGCTTCGACCGGGTGCTGGTGGTCGACGAGACCCGGCGCTCCGGAGGCGTGGGGGAGGGGATCGTCGCCACGCTGGTGGACCGCGGGTACGACGGGCGGCTGGGCCGCGTCGCGGGCGCGGACTCCTACGTCCCGCTGGGCCCGGCGTCCCGGCTGGTGCTGGTGACCGAGGAGGAGATCGCCGAGGCGGCGCGGGGGCTGCTGGGGGTGTAGGAACGTCCCATGACGACCCTCCCCACCCAGGCCGAGCTGGCGGCGCTCGCGCTCGAGACCGCCCGGCGCTGCGGCGTCGACACCGACGCCCTCGCCGGCGACGTGACCACGACGTCGCCGATCAACGGGCTCCCGGTCACGAGCCTCGCGTGGCAGGGCGCGGCCGAGGTCGACGCCGCGGTGGCGCGGGCGCAGGAGGCGTTCCTCGCGTGGCGCCGGGTGCCGGCCCCGGGCCGCGGTGCGCTGGTCAAGCGGTTCGGCGAACTGCTCGCCGAGCACCGGGACGACCTGGCGACGCTGGTCAGCATCGAGGCCGGGAAGATCACCTCCGAGGCGCGCGGCGAGATCCAGGAGATGATCGACATCTGCGACTTCGCGGTCGGGCTCTCCCGCCAGCTGTACGGGCGCACGATGCCGTCCGAGCGGCCCGGCCACCGGCTGATGGAGACCTGGCACCCGCTCGGGGTCGTGGGTGTCGTCTCCGCGTTCAACTTCCCCGCGGCCGTGTGGTCGTGGAACACCGCGGTGGCCCTCGTCTGCGGCGACCCGGTCGTCTGGAAGCCCTCGGAGCTCACGCCGCTCACGTCGCTGGCCTGCCACGCGGTGCTGCAGCGGGCGATCGCCGAGCAGGGCGCCCCGGCCGGCCTCTCGCAGGTGCTGCTCGGCGGCCCCGAGGCCGGCGAGGCCCTGGTCGGGCACCCGGGCGTCGCGCTGCTCAGCGCCACCGGCTCGACCCGGATGGGCCGGGCCGTCGGACCGCGGGTCGCCGAGCGGTTCGGCCGCTCGCTGCTCGAGCTCGGCGGCAACAACGCCGCGGTGGTCGCGCCGAGCGCGGACCTCGACCTGACCGTCCGCGGCATCGTGTTCTCCGCCGCCGGCACCGCCGGCCAGCGCTGCACGACGATGCGGCGGGTGATCGCGCACCGCAGCGTCGCCGACGAGCTGACCGACCGGCTCGCGTCGGCGTACGACCGGTTGCCGATCGGCAACCCGATGGCCGCCGGCACCCTCGTCGGCCCGCTGGTCAACCGGCGCGCGTACGACGCGATGACGTCGGCGGTGGAGCAGGCGCTCGCGGACGGCGGGACGCTGGTCGCGGGCGGCGGCCGGGCGCTGGCGGACCTCGCGCCCGAGGCGTACTACGCGCGCCCGGCGATCGTGCGGCTGGAGAAGCAGTCCGACGTCGTGACGCGCGAGACGTTCGCCCCGCTGTTGTACGTGCTGCCGTACGACGACTTCCGCGAGGCGATCGACCTCAACAACGCGGTACCGCAGGGGCTGTCGTCCAGCGTGTTCACGTCCGACGTCGCCGAGGCCGAGCTGTTCCTCTCCGCGGAGGGCTCCGACTGCGGCATCGTCAACGTCAACATCGGCACCTCCGGCGCCGAGATCGGCGGCGCCTTCGGCGGCGAGAAGGAGACCGGCGGCGGCCGCGAGTCCGGCTCGGACGCCTGGCGCGCCTACATGCGCCGGGCCACCAACACCGTGAACTTCTCCGGCGAGCTGCCGCTGGCCCAGGGCGTCGACTTCACCGTCTGAGCCGTTCGCACCGGGGTCGTACGCTGAACTGATGGGCACGGACGCGGGGCTCGGACCAGCGGCGCTGGTCGTCAACACCGCGTCCCGGCGGGGTGCCGACGCGTTCCCGGTGGCCCGGGAGGCGCTTCCCCGGCACGGCATCGAGCTGGGCCTGACGCGCGCCGTCACGGATCCCTCGACCCTGCCCGACGTGGTGCGAGAGGCCGCGACCTCCGGGTATCGGCTGGTCGTCGTCGGTGGTGGGGACGGCACCCTCAGCGGTGCCGCGGGGGTCCTGGCCGGCCTGCCGCGGCCGTACCACGCGGTGCTCGGCGTGCTGCCCCTCGGCACCGCGAACGACTTCGCCCGGACCCTCCACATCCCCCCGGACGTCGAGGCGGCGAGCCGCGTGGTGGCCACGGGGAAGGTCGTCGACATCGACCTGGGACGCGCCAACGACAGGGCGTTCCTGAACGTCGCCTCGCTCGGGCTGTCGGTGGAGGTGGCACGCGAGTCGAGGCCGGCCCTCAAGCGCTGGCTGGGGCCCGCGGCCTACCCGGTCGCCGCCCTCCTCGCCTACCGGCGGCACCGTCCCTTCCAGGTGCGGTTGGAGTTCCCCGACGGTGAGCAGGAGCCCCTCGACCTCGGCGACCTGCTGCAGCTCGGGGTCGGCAACGGCCGCCACTACGGCGGCGGTGCCACGGTTGCTCCGGACGCCGGCATCGACGACCACCTGCTGGACGTCTTCGCGATCGAGAAGGGCCGGCTGCGCGACCACGTGACCATCGCCGGCCTGCTGAGAAGCGGCCGGTTCGTCGAGCACGAGAAGGTCCGGCACCTCACCACCACGCAGGTGGTCGTGACCACGGACGGCGGGGAGCAGGAGGTCAACCTGGACGGCGAGATCGGCACGGCCACGCCGGCGCGGTTCCGGGTCCAGAGCAACGTCCTCGACGTGGTCGTCCCCCAGCACGCGCGAGACCTTCGGCGCGAGGCCCGACGCGAGTAGGGCGTCGGCCGGCCGTGTGGTCGAGGTAATCCTGATCTCCGGGCTTTCGGCCTACGTTCGTCGGTGGTAGGCGGCGTGGTGTCGGGGGCAGAGGAGTCGGGCGTGTTCGGTGTCGGTGGGTCCACCGTTGGCCCATGCGAGGTCGTGGTGGGTGTGGCACATGGCGGGTGGCCAGTCGCAGCCGGGTTCGGTGCAGTGCTGGTCGCGGAGGGCGATCGCGATCCGCTGGGCGCGGGTGTGGAAGCGGCGTTTGCGGCCCAGGTCGAGGACCTGGGAACGGCCGCCGAGGACGACGGGGAGCAGGCCGGCCTCGCAGGCCAGCCGGCGGGCCAGGGCCGGAGAGATCTTGCCGCCGGTGTCGAGCAGGCAGGCCTGCTGCAGGCGTTCTTCGAGGACCTCGAGGGGGATGGTGACCACGACCGTGGCACCGACGCCACCGGTGGCGGGTAGGTCCTTGTCCCGGATGCGTTCGATGAGCTCGCACAACGCGCGGCCCAGGGCCTGGGGTCCGGGCCGGCGCGGAGCGCCGGCGCCCTCGGTGGCGGTGCGGTGTCGGGGGTTGGTGAAGGCCAGCAGCATCTTGGTCAGCGCGGCGCCGTGGAAGGAGGGGATGGTGAACGTGCCGTGGCACTTGCCGTGCCCGTCGTCGCGGATCTTGAGCTTCGCGGCGACCAGCGCGTCGGCCTCCTCGCGCGCGAGTTGCTCGGCTTCGTAGGCGTCGACCAGGTCCGGGGCGACGACCTCGAGCAGCCGCTTGCCCAACAGCCGCAGCACCCTCGCGTCATGACTGCGGGCTTCGGCGACCAGGTGCCGTTCGGCCTTGTCCACCAGGCCGGGGTCCAGGTCGGCGGGCAGCTGGTCGAGGGCGTCGACGATCACCTGGGCCTGCTCCACCACCAGGTCACCGGCGGCCAGTGCCGCGCGCAGTCGGGTGCGGGTGGCCAGGGCGTGGCCGAGCCGGGTGGTGCGGAGCACGGCGGGGCGGCGCTGGCGGGTGGCGTGTGCCCAGGTGTCGAGGGTCTGGTCGTCGGCGTGTTCGGCGACCCGGGCTTCGAGCTCGGCGGCCCGGGCTTTGAGGCGGGTGATCTCGACCAGGGTGGCCCGGGTCTCCTCGGGGGTCATCGACCACACCGAGGAGTCGGTGACGGTGTCGAGCTCCGCGTGCGCGTGGGCGACCGCCACCGCGATCCGGTGTCGGGGGGTCGCCATCGCTGTCATGGCTCCACTCAAGCACTGGCCACCGACATCGCGACCCCGCAATCGCCTTGTTTCACAGGGTTCTGGGCATTTCGTAGGTAAAGTTTCGGGGCCACTTTCCGTCCACAGGCCACACACGCGCGCGGCCGAGAGCCGGGCGGCGACCGTGGCCACCGCCCGCCGTCCCCGCTGCTGCCTTGTCGGTCGCAACCCCAGGCCACCTGCACGGTTCCGGGGGTCTCGACAAGCTCGACCAACGGGGGCCCGCCGGACGCGGCCGTGAGCCGGGCGGCGACCGTGGCCACCCGCCCGCCGTCCCCGTCGGTGCCTTGTCGGTCGCAACCCCAGGCCGCCTGAAAGGTTGGGGGGTCTCGACGGGCTCGACCAGCGGGGGCCTCGGTGGTTTCGAGGCTCGCTTCGCTCGCACCTCAACCACCGGGTACGTCCGGTGAGTCCCCGTCGCTGCCTTGTCGGTCGCAACCCGACGCCGCCTGCACGGTTCCGGGGTCTCGACGGGCTCGACCAACGGCGATCCAACGGACGCGGCGGTGAGCCGGGCGCCGGCCGTGATCACCCGCCCGCCGTCCCGTCGCTGCCTTGTCGGTCGCAACCCCAGGCCGCCTGCACGGTTGGGGGGTCTCGACAGGCTCGACCAACGGGGGCCCGCCGGACGCGGCCCGTGAGCCGGGCGCCGACAGCGACCACCCGCCCGCCGTCCCCGTCGCTGCCATGTCGGTCGCAACCCCAGGCCGCCTGCAACGTTCCGGGGTCTCGACAGGCTCGACCAACGGCGATCCAACGGACGCGGCCGTGAGCCGGGCGCCGACCGCGACCACCCGCCCGCCGTCCCCGTCGGTGCCTTGTCGGTCGCAACCCCAGGCCGCCTGCGCGGTTCCGGGGTCTCGACGAGTTCGACCACCGGTGACCCACCCACGTCGGGACGGCACAGCGCCCCAAGCCGCACGGCGACCGTCAGCCGGTCACAACCCCGTGTCGTCGGTGGACTCGAACCCGTGCCGGATGCCCCAGGCGACGGCTTCCGAGCGGTTGCGGGCGCCGATCTTGGCGTACGCCGTGCGCACGTAGGTCTTCACGGTGTTGATGCTGAGGTAGGACCGGCGGCCGATCTCGTCGTTGGTGAGGCCGCGGACGATGAAGGTCAGCATCTCCGCCTCGCGCTGGGAGAGGCCGAGGGCCTGGCCGGGCCAGGTCATCACGGCTTCGCCGTCGTCCTCCACGCGCTCCGGCTCGTGGCCGTCGTGGATCGCGACGATCGCCGCGACCAGCTCCTGCGCGCTGGCCCGCTTGCTGACGTAACCGGCGGCACCGGCGCGGCGGGCCGCTTCCTCGGGGTAGTCGTCCCAGCTGTAGACGATGACCAGGGCGTCGTTCTCGGCGACCACCTTGCCCAGCTTCGGGTCGTCCTCGAAGAGCCGGCCGAACGTGTCGAAGAGGATCACGTCGGGGTCGTGGGTCATCGCCACCTCGGTCGTCAGGGCCACGACGTGCACCTGGTCGGGGTAGCTGGCGAGCATCTGGGCCAGCCCGAGCAGGGCGATCTCGTAGTCGTTCGAGAGAGCGACGCGGATCGGCCGGGGGGCGTGGTCCTCCGACAACAGAGCTCCTCCAGTCAGCGCTTGAGATCGGACAGGATGCGCCGGCTGGCGAGCTTGCCCGGCGAGCCGATGACACAACCACCGGGATGCGTTCCCGATCCGCACTGATAATACCCGTCGATCGGCGTCGCGTACTGGCTCCAGCCCGGTGCGGGACGGAAGAAGTACATCTGCGGGGCGAGGAACTCGCCGGCGAAGATGTTGCCCTCGGTGAGCCCGGTGTGCCGCTCGATGTCGACCGGGGTGACCACCTCGCGGTGCAGGACCAGCTCGCCGAAGCCGGGGAAGTGCGACTCCAGCACGGCCTGCGCCTTGTCGGCGAAGCTCTCCCGCTCGGTCTCCCAGTCGCTGCCGCGCAGCTCGTACGGCGCGTACTGCACGAAGCACGACATGACGTGCTTGCCGGGCGGCGCCATGTCCGGGTCGACGACCGACTGGATGGCGCCGTCGATGAACGGCCGCTCGCTGTACCAGCCGTACTTCGCGGCGTCGAAGGCGCGCTCGACGTACTCGATCGTGGGACCGATGTTGAGGAAGCCGCCGTAGTGGTCGACGGTGTCGGGCAGCGCCGGGAAGACCGGCAGCCCGTCGAGCGCGAAGTTCACCTTCGCGGAGACGCCCCGGTACCTGGTGCGCTCGACGTTGTCGACGAGGTCGCCCGGCAGCTCGCGCGGGTCGACCAGCTCGAGGAAGGTACGCCGGGCGTCGAGCGCGGAGACGACCACGGGGGCGTGGAACTCGGTGCCGTCCTCGAGGGCGACACCGGTGACCCGCCCCTCGCGGGTGATCACGCCGGCGACCTTCGACTCGAGCCGGATCTCGGCGCCGAACGCCTCGGCCGCGCGGGCCAGCACCTGGGTGAACCCGCCGTTGCCGCCCTTGTGGAACGCCCACGAGCCGAGGTGGCCGTCGTGCTCGCCCATCTTGTGGAACAGCAGCACCAGCCCCGAGCCCGGCGACATCGGGCCGACCTGGGAGCCGATGATCGACGAGGAGGCGTGGTAGCCCTTGATCGCCTCGTGCTCGAAGTAGTCGCCGAGCCAGTCCGCGGCGCTGCCGGTCAGCAGCCGCACCGTGTCGTGCATGACGTTGCGCTCGATCGAGCCGAGGTGGTCGAGCAGCCACGCGACGTCCGCCTGGTCCTCCGGGTCCTTGCCCCACAGGTTCGGCGGCGGGTTGTCGAACAGCGGCTGGATCGCCTGGCAGACCCGGTCGAGGTCGTGGTGGTAGCGCTCGTAGGCGTCCGCGTCGTGCCGGGAGTGGCGCCGGATCTCCTGCACGTTCTGGGCGTGGTCGTCGCCGAGCAGCAGGTAGTCGCCGTCGCCGGTCGGGTGGAACGACGAGGGCATCATCAGCGGCAGGAAGCCGTGCTCGACGAGGTTCAGCTCGTGGATGATCTCGGGCCGCAGCAGGCTCAGGGCGTAGGAGAACGTCGTGAACGAGAAGCCCGGCACCAGCTCCTCGGTGATGGCGGCGCCGCCGACCAGGTGCCGCTGCTCGAGCACCAGCGTGCGCAGCCCGGCCTTGGCCAGGTAGCCGGCGTTCACGAGGCCGTTGTGGCCGCCGCCGACCACGATGGCGTCGTACGTCGAGGGGGAGCTGGTCATCAGCGGGCCGTCTTTCTCGCGGGGTTGAACAGGGGCAGCCGGGCCGTCTGCGCGGGGACGGTCACGGTGTGGTGGTTGAGCGTGAGCTCGACGCGCACGGTGGTGCCGGGCGCCGCCAGGTCGGGCCGGACCCGGCCCATCCCGATGTGCCGCTGCAGGACGGGGGAGTACATGAACGCCGTGGCGTAGCCGATCTCCGCGCCGGCGTCGCCGTCGACCTCCTCGCGCAGCATGACCTCGTAGGGCAACGGGTGCGGATCCTTGGGCGGCAGCAGGCCGGCGCCACGGTAGAGCTCGTTCCAGGCCTCCCAGTCGACGACGAAGCCGGTGGTCGCCCAGCGCGAGGTGCCCTCGGCGAGCTCGCGGCGGATCGCGTCGCGGCCGACGAACGGCCGGGCGTCGTCGTCGATGCCGCGCAGCATCCAGCCCATGCCGAGCTCCTTCGGCGTCACGCGGTCGGCGTCGACCCAGGCGGTGCGGCTGTTGTGCCAGTCGACGTCGATGAGCGCGAGACCGGCCTCGATCCGCAGCATCATCAGCGCCTCCTCGCCGAAGGGGCGCACGCCGTGCGGCCGGCCGGCCTCCAGCACGGCGTCGAGCACCGCGACGGCGTCGTCGGCGCCGACGGTGAGCTCGAAGCCGAGGTCGCCGGTGTACCCGGTGCGCGACACGGTGACCGCGGCGGTGCCGATCTTGCCGGGGGCGTGGTCGAAGTAGCCGAGGCCCTCGACCGCGTCGGTCAGCTCCGCCAGCACGAGCCGCGACCGCGGGCCCTGGACGGCGAGCATCCCGTAGTCGTCGGTGACGTCCTCGATGGCCACCCGCAGGTGCCGGGCGTGGTCGGCGAACCAGGCCTGCGCCGGCCGTGCGGCGGTCAGCAGGAACTCGTCGGCCGCGTGGCGGAACACCACGCCGTCCTCCATCACGAACCCGCGGTCGTCGCACCAGACGGTGTACATCGCCTGTCCGGGGCGGCAGGTGCGGATGTCCCGGGTGAGCACGCCCATCAGCAGCCGCTCGGCGTCGGCGCCGGTGATCCGGTACTTGAACAGGGGGGAGGTGTCGAAGACGCCCACGCTGTTGCGGACCGCGAAGTACTCGTGCTTGGGCGCATGGCTGTAGCGCAGCGGCGACAGCGTGCCCTGCCAGTGCGTGTAGAGGTGCTGGTCGTTGAGCTGGCTCAGCCGCTCGTGGAACGGCGTGGTCCTGATCATGGGGTGCCTCCTGGCCGGTGAGCCAGCATATTCAGCGGTCAGAGCACCGCGTCGAGGAACGTCTTCGTCTCGGGGCGGGTCGGCGACGAGACGATCTGCTCCGGCGGGCCCTCCTCGAGGATCCGGCCCTCGTGGAAGAAGCACATCCGGTCGGCGACCTCGCGGGCGAACCCCATCTCGTGGGTGACGACCAGCATCGTCATGTGCAGGTCCGTGGCCAGCGCGGTCATCACCGCCAGCACCTCGCCGGTCAGCTCCGGGTCGAGGGACGACGTCGGCTCGTCGAAGAGCATCACGTCGGGGTGCATCGCGAGCGCGCGGGCGATCGCGACCCGCTGCTGCTGGCCGCCGGACAGCCGGATCGGGTGCTCGCCGGCCTTGTCGGCCAGGCCGACCCGGTCGAGGAGGTCCAGCGCGCGGGTCCGGATCTCGGCCTCCTTGCCCTGGCCCGCGCACAGCGGGCCGACCATGACGTTGTGGAGCGCGGTCATGTTCGGGAACAGGTTGAAGTGCTGGAAGACCATGCCCGTGTGCAGGCGCAGCTGGCGGATCTGCCGGCGCTTGCGCCGGGTCCGGTGCCCGCCGCCGAGGCGGACGCCGGCCACCTCGATCGTGCCCGCGGTCGGGTCCTCGATCATGTTCACGCAGCGCAGCAGCGTCGACTTGCCCGAGCCGGACCGGCCGAAGATCACCACGACCTCGCCGCGCTCGACCTCGAGGTCCACGCCCCTGACGACCTCCAGGCCGCCGAAGCTCTTCTGCAGGCCCTGGATCCGGACGATCGGCTCGCCCATCACACGCCCCCGTCGTGGTCGATCGTCGCGATCTTCACCGGTGTCCGCACGTAGCCGCGGGCCAGCCGGTTCTCCAGCCGGCGCTGGAAGAACGAGAAGATCGCGGTGAGGCCCCAGTAGAGCAGCGCGCAGGCGAGGTAGGCCTCGAGGTTCTTGAAGTCGGCCTTGCCGAGGACCTGGGCGCGCCGGAAGATCTCCGCGCTCGCCATCGTCACGCCGAGGAACGACACCAGGGCGGTGTCCTTCATCATCGCGATGAACTCGTTGCCGGTCGGCGGGATGATCACCCGGAACGCCTGCGGCAGGATCACCTTGCGCATCTTCTGGCCGTGCGTCATCCCGAGCGCGTCCGCCGCCTCGGACTGGCCGACCGCGACGGCCTGGATGCCGGCGCGGAAGATCTCGGTCATGTAGGCGCCGTAGTTCAGGCCGAGCGCGATGGTGCCGGCCACGGCCGGCCCCAGGATCAGCGCGGTCTCGAAGCCGGCGGGGAGCCAGCCGTACTTGTCGCTCAGGTTCCGGGCGGCGGGCGGCAGCGCCAGGTAGATGAGGAACATCTGCACGATCAGCGGCGTGCCCCGGAAGAAGGACACGTAGAAGCCCGAGATGCCGTAGGCGATCGGGTTCGACGACAGCCGGGCCAGGGCGCCGAGGGTCGCGAGCACGATCGCGATCACGATCCCGCCGATCGCCATGGTGATCGTGAAGCGCAGGCCGCCGGCGATGTACCGGATGTTGTCCTGGATCCACTGGCGGTCGATGCCGGCCGCCACGAAGAACAGTGCGAGCAGCACGAAGATGACGACCCAGACGAGCGCCACCTTCAGCCGGAACGGCACCCGCGCGCTGGCGAGCGCGAGCCGCTCCAGCGGTGCCTCCGGCTGCTGCGGCTCCGCGGTCACTGCTGCGAGACGGTCAGGTCGACGCCGTCGTACCACTTCTTGGAGAGCTCGCTCAGCGTGCCGTCGGCGTGCATCTCGCCGACGATCTTGTCGACCGCGTCGGCCAGCGGGGCCGGGTCCTGCTCCGAGGACTTGTCGATGGCGACCGCCAGCGGCTCGTAGAACACCGGGTCGCCGACGATCTTGACCGGGTTGCCGGCGTCGGCGTAGCCCTGGGCGGTCGTCAGCGAGGTGATGACGGCGTCGAGGCGGGTGCCGTCGCCGAGCGCGAGGTCCTGGAGGGCGGTGGTGTCGGTGTCGTAGCCGTGGATGTCGGCGTCGTCGATCACGAAGTCGAACGTGAAGCCCTTGATCGCCAGGGTCTTGTCCAGGTACTGCTCGTAGGTGCAGCCCGAGCAGACGCCGATCTTCTTGCCGTCCAGGTCGGTGCTCAGGTCCGTGACACTGGTGTTGTCGGAGTTCACGACCACGACCGCGGGCGTGTAGTAGTAGGGCTGGCTGAAGTCCAGGACCTTCTGGCGGGCGTTGGTCGGGGTCATCGAGCCGACGCTCATCTGCCAGCGGTCGTTCCAGCTGCCGGCGGTGATGACGTCCCAGCTCGGCGTCTGCCAGTCGATGCCGACGCCGAGCCGGTGCGCGATCTCGGTCGCGACGTCGATGTCGAAGCCCACGAACTCGTTCGTCTTCGGGTCCAGCGACGACTGGGGCGGGTAGGACGGGTCCGTCGACACCGTGATCTTCCCGCGGTCGCACACCTCCTTGAGCAGGCCCGTCGGCTCGCCCTGGCCGCAGACCCCGCTGCCGGCCGCCGGCTGGTCCGACCCGCCGCCGCCGCTGTCGGAGCCGCCGCAGCCCGCGAGGAGCAGGGCCGTGAGCAGCGTCGTCGCCGCCACCAGGGTGTGCCGCTTGAACATGGACAGCCTCCTCGACGAGGGGCGGACGGGGTCCGCGTTGTTCGCAGGATGACAGAAACGCGGGTCGTGCGGGGGCTTGCGGACAAACCGGAACACGTTCTAATTTGGACAGGTGTCCAGCCCGACCGTCGAGCTCCTGCTCGAAGCCGGCCGCGAGGAGCTGCGCGCGGTCGGGCCGCACACGCTGACGATCCGGACCGTCGCTAAGCGCGCGGGCGTCTCCTCCGCCACGGCGTACACCTACCTGGCGTCGAAGAACCGCCTGTACGCCGAGCTGTTCTGGCGTTTCCTCGTCGAGGACGGCGCCGGCGCGCCCGCGGGTGCGGACCCGCTCGAGCGGGTCCGGTCGGTGACCCGCCACCTGTCGCAGCGGCTGGCCTCCGCCCCGGAGCTGGCCGCGGCCGTGACCCCGGCGCTCCTCGGCACCGACCCCGAGGTCGAGGAGCTGCGGCTGCGGATCGGCGGCGAGCTGGTCCGCCGGTTCCGGGCCGCCGTCGGTGCCGCCGACCCCGCGCTGGTGGAGGCGCTGGGCCTGGCGTTCTCCGGCGCGCTGCTCCAGGCGGGCATGGGGCTGATGACCTACACCGAGATGGGCGAGCGGCTGGACGCGGTCGTCGCGGTGATCATGAGGGGCAACACATGACGACGGTGCAGAGCAGCCCGACCGTGCTGGACCCCTACGACTACGCCTTCCAGGACGACCCCTACCCGACGTACGCCTGGCTGCGCGAGCACGAGCCGCTGCACCACAACCCGGACCTCGACCTCTGGGCGCTGACCCGGCACGCGGACGTCGCCGCGGCGATGCGGACCGAGGGCACCTACTCCAACTCCCACGGAGTCGCGATCGAGAAGTCGGCGTGGGGCCCCTCGGCGTACAAGGTGATGTCGATCCTCGGCATGGACCCGCCCCGCCAGAAGCGGCTGCGCTCGCTGGTGTCACGCGGCTTCACCCCGCGCCGGGTCCACGACCTCCTCCCGCGCATCCAGCAGCTCACCGACCGCTACCTGGGCGAGTGCATGGAGCGGAGCGAGTTCGACTGGATCGCCGACTTCGCCGGCAAGCTCCCCATGGACGTCATCTCCGAGATGATGGGCGTCCCCGAGGAGGACCGCGCGGAGGTGCGCCGGCAGGCCGACATCGTCGTCCACCGCGAGGACGGCGTCCACGACGTGCCGCCCGCGGGCGCCGAGGCGTCGCTCTGGATGGTCGCGTACTTCATCGACATGGTCGCCCAGCGGCGGCGGCGGCCGACCGACGACCTCACCAGCGCGCTCGTCGAGGCCGAGATCGACGGCGAGCGGCTGACCGACGACGACGTCATCGCGTTCCTGTTCCTCATGGTCGTCGCCGGCAACGAGACGACGACCAAGCTGCTCGGGCACGCGGCGTACCACCTCACCCGGCACCCCGGGCAGCAGGCGCTGGTCTTCGGAGGTGCCGGGAGCCCCGAGCTCGTGGCGCCGTGGGTCGAGGAGACCCTGCGGTTCGACACCTCGAGCCAGCTCCTGGCGCGCTACCTGCTGCGCGACGTCGAGCTGCACGGCCGGGTCGCCCCGCAGGGCTCCAAGCTGCTGCTCTGCCTGGGCTCGGCCAACCGCGACGAGGCGGTGTTCTCCCGGCCGGGCGAGTACGACATCACGCGCGACGCCGACGAGCTGGCGAGGATCCTGTCCTTCGGCGGCGGCCGGCACTTCTGCCTCGGCGCCAACCTGGCCCGGCTGGAGGCGCGCGTGGCGCTGACCGCGCTCGTCGAGCGCGCCCGCTCGATCGAGGTCGACCACGACGCCTGCCGGCGGGTCCACTCGGTCAACGTCCGCGGGTTCGCCGTCGCTCCCATGCGGGTGGTGGCGAGATGAGCAAGTACGTCCAGCCGGACCGCCGGCCCGCCGTCGTCACCGGCGCGTCCTCGGGCATCGGTGCCGCGACCGCACTCGTCCTCGCGGCCGCGGGCTACCCGGTCGCGCTGGGCGCGCGTCGTACCGACAAGTGCGAGGACGTCGCGGTCGCGATCCGGGAGGCCGGGGGAGAGGCGTTCGTCCACGCGCTCGACATCACCGACGCCGACTCGGTCGACGCGTTCGTGAAGGCGGCGACCGCCGACCTCGGTGACATCGAGGTCCTCGTGAACAACGCCGGCGCCGTAGGCCCGGGCGTCGTACACGAGGTGGACAGCGAGCGGTTCGCCCGCGAGCTCGACCTCAACGTC
Source organism: Nocardioides aquiterrae (assembly GCF_039526625.1). NCBI lineage: Bacteria > Bacillati > Actinomycetota > Actinomycetes > Propionibacteriales > Nocardioidaceae > Nocardioides > Nocardioides aquiterrae. The sequence goes on along the minus strand of NZ_BAAAJE010000002.1, from coordinate 136,981 downwards.
GTCGGTGCGCACCGGATGGTGCGCGCGGTCGCTCCCGGCATGGTCGAGCGCCGTCGTGGCGACATCGTCTTCGTCTCGAGCGACGTCGCCGTCCGCGCCCGGCCGTTCATGTCGTCGTACGCCGCCGGAAAGTGGGGTCTCGAGGGCATGGCGCACGCGATGCAGATGGAGCTCGAGGGCACCGGCGTCCGGGCGTCGATCGTGCGCCCTGGTGGCACGTGGAGCGAGATGGGCTCCGACTGGGACCCTGAGGCCGGCGCTGAGGTGCTCAACCACTGGGTGCGCTTCGGGTTCGCGCGCCACCCGCACTTCCTGAAGCCGCGGGCGATCGGCGAGGCGATCAGCACGATCGTCTCGGCGCCGCGCGGCGTGCACCTGAACCTCGTCGAGGTGACGCCCGAGGCACCGTTGGAGGACACGTGATCCGCGAAGTCTCCTACGCCGTTCCCGATGACGGGCACGGCCACCTCGCCGAGATGCGGGTCGACCCGATCGGCCTGTTCCAGCGCGTGTACGACGAGTGCGGCGAGATCGGCCGGTTCCGGCTCGCCGACCAGGACGTCGTGCTGGTCTTCGGCGCGGAGGCGCAGGAGCAGTTCTTCCGGGCTCCCGACTCGACGCTCGACCAGGCCGCGGCGTACCCCTTCATGACGCCGATCTTCGGCAAGGGCGTGGTCTTCGACGCCTCGCCCGAGGAGCGCCAGCAGATGCTGAAGAACCAGGCGCTGCGCGGTGACATGATGCGCGGCCACGCGTCGACGATCGAGGCCGAGATCCGCCGGATGGTGGCGGACTGGGGCGACGAGGGCGAGATCGACCTGCTCGACTGGTTCGCCGAGCTGACGATCTACACGACGTCGGCCTGCCTGATCGGCAAGCCGTTCCGCGAGGAGCTCGACGCGTCGTTCGCCAAGGCCTACCACGACCTCGAGCGCGGCACCGACGCGATCGCCTACGTCGACCCGTACGCCGACATCGAGTCGTTCCGCGTACGCGACGCCGCGCGTGAGCGGCTGGTCGAGCTGGTGCAGGGCATCATCGACCGCCGCAAGGAGCGCGGGACGGTGCCGCGCGACGAGCGCGACCTGCTCGACGTCCTGATCTCGATCGACATGAGCGCCGACTACGTCACCGGCATCTTCATCTCGATGATGTTCGCCGGGCACCACACCTCGTCCGGCACCGCGTCGTGGGCGCTGATCGAGCTGATGCGGCACCCGCAGGTGATGAAGGACGTCGTCGCCGAGCTCGACGACCTGTACGCCGACGGGGCGGAGGTGTCGTTCCAGGCGCTGCGCTCGATCCCGCGGCTGGAGGCGGCGCTCAAGGAGACCCTGCGGCTGCACCCGCCGCTGATCATCCTGATGCGCGTGGTGGCCGAGGAGATCGAGCTGGCCGGCCACACCATCCCGGTCGGCACCGTGGTCGCCGCGTCGCCGCGCGTGTCGAACCGGATCGCCGCCGACTTCCCGGAGCCGGACTCCTTCGACCCGGGCCGCTACCTGGACCAGCGCCAGGAGGACCTCCAGAACCGGTGGACGTGGATCCCGTTCGGCGCCGGCAAGCACCGCTGCGTCGGCAACGCGTTCGCGATGATGCAGATGAAGGCGATCTTCTCGGTGATCCTGCGCGACTACGAGTTCGAGATGGCCCAGCCCTCCGAGACCTACCGCGACGACGTCTCGAAGATGGTCGTCCAGCTCCAGCAGCCCTGCCGGGTGACGTACCGCCGGAGGCGGCGATGAGCGCCACGCCGTTGGTCGAGCTTGTCGAGACCCCCGCACTCGAGGCAGGCGCGCAACCTTCCGGGGTCTCGACGACGCTCGCTGGCGCTCGCTGCTCGACCAACGACGTTCCCGGGGGTGCCCGATGAGGGTGGTCGCGGACCTGGGCCTGTGCCAGGCGCACCAGATGTGCCAGGGCGAGGCGCCGGACGTGTTCGGCTTCGACGCCGCCGCCGACCAGGTGACCGTGCTCCAGGAGCACCCCGACGAGTCCCTGCGGCCGCAGGTGCGGGCCGCGGTCCGCTACTGCCCGGCCATGGCGCTGGCCATCGAGGAGGATCAGTGAGCATCACGAGGGCCGAGATCGAGGCGTTCTGGGCGACCTGGCTCGACGTCAACCGCCGGGCCGAGCGGTCGGGCGACTGGCGGCCGATGGCCGACTGGTACGCCGAGGACGCGACGTACGGGTGGATGCTGACGCCCGACGAGCACTTCATGGCCGTGGGCCGCGAGCAGATCCGGGACTGGGCGATCGGCATCGAGATGGACGGCTTCGACGGCTGGCACTACGACTACCAGGCGACCGTGATCGACGAGAAGAACGCCATGGTCGTGGGGTTCTGGAAGCAGCGGGCCGGCATCGTCGACGACGAGACCGGACGCGAGTTCGAGATCCCGGGCCTGGGCGGCAGCTGGTTCGGCGTCGAGCGCCAGCCCGGCGGTGAGCTGAAGTTCGCCTGGCAGCGCGACTGGTTCGACTTCGGCGCCATGGCGCACACCATGGGCCGGGTCGTGAAGTCGGGCAAGGCGCCGGACAGGCTGATGCAGCGGCTCCAGGTCTTCGGGCTGGAGGTGCCGGGGCACTACCGGCCCGAGGACCTCCCGTCGACGGTCTGGCCGCCGCCGGTCGAGCGCGGCGCCCACATCACGCAGCAGAGCATCACCCAGGAGCCCACGGCATGAGCCTCCCGCCACCGGCCCAGCAGCTCATCGACGGCAAGCTCGTCGGTGCCGCGGCGACCTACCCGATCCTGAACCCGGCCACGGGACAGGAGATCGGCGTCGCCCCCGACGGGACGGCCGCCGACGTCGACGCCGCGATCGCCGCCGCCCGCCAGGCCTTCGACGAGACCGACTGGTCGACGAACACCGCGTTGCGGGTGCGCTGCCTGCGCCAGCTGCACGCCGCCCTGCTCGACGACGCGGACGCCTTCAAGGAGCTCACGACCGCCGAGGTCGGCATGCCCGGCTTCATGATGGGCGCGGCCGGCTTCGACGTACCGGTCGACGGGCTGCGATGGGTGACCGACCTGCTGGAGTCGTACGAGTTCGAGACCGACCTCGGCGTCGCCGAGCCGATGGGCATGCCCAGCCGGCGCACGGTACGGCGCGAGCCGGTCGGTGTGGTCGCGGCGATCACGCCGTGGAACGTGCCGACCCAGATCAACCTCGCGAAGATCGGGCCCGCGCTGGCCGCCGGGTGCACCGTCGCGCTCAAGCCTGCGCCGGACACCCCGTGGGTCGCGTGCGAGCTCGGCCGGCTGGTGGCCGAGCACACCGACATCCCCGCGGGGGTGGTCAACGTGGTCACGCCCCAGGCGAACGAGGTCGCCGCCCTGCTGGCGACCGACCCGCGGGTGGACATGGTGTCCTTCACCGGCTCGACGGCGACCGGCCGCTCGATCATGGCCGCCGCCGCACCGACCCTGAAGAAGGTGTTCCTCGAGCTCGGCGGCAAGTCGGCGGCGATCGTCCTCGACGACGCCGACATCGCTGCGGCGGCCGGTGCGACCGCGTTCGCCGCCTGCATCCACGCCGGCCAGGGATGCGCGCTCACCACCCGGCTCCTGGTGCCCCGCGAGAGGTACGACGAGGCCGTGCAGGTCGCCGCCGCGACCATGGCGTCGATCGGCGCCAAGGACCCGGCCGACCCGGGTGCGATCTGCGGCCCGGTGATCTCGCGGGCGCAGCGCGACCGGGTCGAGTCGTACCTGCGGCTGGCCGAGGAGGAGGGTGGCACGTTCGCCACCGGCGGCCGGGTGATCGACCGGGACGGTCACTGGGTCGAGCCGACGGTGATCGCAGGCCTGGACAACTCCTCGCTCCTGGCGCAGGAGGAGATCTTCGGCCCGGTGCTGGTCGTGATCGCGCACGACGGCGACGACGACGCGGTGCGGATCGCCAACGACTCGCCGTACGGGCTCTCGGGCTCGGTCGAGTCCGGGTCGCTCGAGCGGGCGAGGGCGGTCGCCGCGCGGATCCGCACCGGCACGATCGCGGTCAACGGCGGGGTCTGGTTCAGCCCGGACGCCCCGTTCGGCGGCTACAAGCAGTCCGGCCTCGGCCGGGAGATGGGGGTCGCGGGGTTCGAGGAGTACCTCGAGACGAAGACCGTGGCCGAACCCGCCTGACAAGGGGAAGACGAGCATGCGTTTCGAGAACAAGGTCGTCGTCGTCACCGGCGCCGCGCAGGGCATCGGCGAGGCGTACGCGCGGGCGCTCGCGGCCGAGGGGGCCTCGGTCGTGGTGGCCGACCTCGCCGTCGAGGCGGGGGAGAAGGTCGCGGCCGACGTCGGCGGGCTCTTCGTGCGCACCGACGTCTCCTCGCACGAGGACGCGGCGGCACTGGTCGCCGCGACCGTCGAGCGGTTCGGCGGCATCGACGGGCTGGTCAACAACGCCGCGATCTACGGCGAGATGGAGTTCGACCTGCTGATCAGCGTCGACTGGGACTACTACCGCAGGTTCATGTCGGTGAACATGGACGGCGCGCTGGTGATGACCCGCGCGGTCTACCCCGAGCTGCAGCGGCGCGGCGGCGGGTCGATCGTCAACCAGTCGAGCACCGCGGCGTACCTCTACTCCGGCTTCTACGGCCTGGCCAAGGTCGGCATCAACGGCCTGACCCAGCAGCTGGCCCACGAGCTCGGCGGCATGAACATCCGGGTCAACGCGATCGCGCCGGGGCCGACGGACACCGCTGCGACCCGCACGCAGGCGGGCGACGCCGCGAAGGAGCTGGTCAAGGACCTCGCGCTCAAGCGGATGGGGCAGCCCGAGGACATGGTCGGCGCCTGCCTGTTCCTGCTCTCCGACGAGTCGGCGTGGGTGACCGGTCAGATCATCGCGGTCGACGGCGGACAGACGTTCCGCGCATGAAAGTGGGCTTCGTCGGTCTCGGCAGCATCGGGAAGCCGATGGCGCTCCGCCTGGCCGCGGCCGACGGCATCGACCTGACCGTGTACGACGTGGCGCCGGAGCCGGTCGCGGCGCTGGTGGCCGCCGGGGCGACCGCGGCGCCGGGCGTCGAGGCGCTCGGCGCCGACGTGGTGTGCGTGATGGTGCGCGACGACGACCAGGTCCGCGAGGTCGCGCGGGCCGTCGGCCCGGGGCCCGTGCTGGTCGTCCACTCGACGGTCGCGCCGGGCACCCCGGCGGAGCTCGCGGCGGAGGGGCTGACGGTGCTCGACGCCCCGGTCTCCGGCGGGCCGATGGGTGCGGCCGAGGGCTCCCTCGCGATCATGGTCGGTGGCTCCGGCGACGCCCTCGACGTCGCCCGGCCGGCGCTGGACGCGCTGGGCTCGAAGGTCGTGCACGCCGGTCCGCTCGGCGCCGGCACCCGGATGAAGCTGGCCCGCAACCTGGTCCACTTCGTCGCGTTCACCGCGGTGACCGAGGCCCAGCGGCTCGCCGAGGCGGCCGGCCTCGACCTGGAGGCCCTGGGGGAGGTGGTCCGGCACACCGACCGCGTCACCGGCGGGCCGGGCGCGATCATGTACCGCGACACCACGGCGCAGCTCGACCCCGGCGACTTCTGGTACGGCGTGTTCGACCACGTGCGGGCGCTGGGGGAGAAGGACCTGGCGTTCGCGATCGCGCTCGCCGACGAGCTGGGCGCCGACGTACCGCTGGCACGCGAGGCGCTGCCACGGCTGGGGAAAGGGCTCGGTGTGTGAACACCCCACGGAATTCTGGCTTTCCCCCGCTTCGCTCCTCCAACCCACAATTCCGAGGGGACCCCGAGTAATGGGCAAGTTCGACGACCTCCCGGAGGTCCGCCGCCGCGGCCTGGAGAGGATGGAGCAGGTCTACGGCTTCGAGATGACCGACGGGACCGGCGACTTCTTCGCCTACACCGCGGACCACCTGTTCGCCGACATCTGGAACCGGCCCGGGCTCAGCGACCGCGACCGGCGGCTGCTGCTGATCGGCCTGCTCACGGGCTCCAACCAGCACGACGTGCTCACCATCCAGATCCCCGCGGCGTACGCCGCCGGCGAGCTCGACGAGCAGCAGCTGCGCGAGATCGTGATCCTGCTCTGCCACTACGCCGGCTGGCCCAGCGGCTCGCGGGTGAACCAGGTCGTGGAGGAGACGATCGCGCAGGCGCAGCAGGCTCCTAGGTGACCGACAGCCCCACGATGAGGAGCGGGACGCCGACCAGCCCCATGTTCGACACCAGGTCGTAGGTGATCCGGTCGCGCCAGGCCAGGCAGGCCGCCACGGCGCCCAGGGCCACGGCGATCGTGAAACCGACCTCGCCCCCGAGCAGGTCGGCGGTCGCCGCCCACACCACCAGCACGCCGATCACCAGCGAGACCGCCCACAGGCCGGTGCGGTCGGCGACGGGATCGGGGGCGGCCATGGAGGACCGGTACCCACCCCGCCCCCGTTGAATCTCGACTCGACGTGGGTCAGAGGCCGTCCTCGTCCAGGTACGAGCGCGGGGGCGGCGGCTCGGAGGGCTCGGGGTCGAGGAGCCCGGACCAGCGCACCCCGAGCCGGGCGCCGACCGCCACGAGCGCGACGAACAGCGCGAGCTGCCCCAGGAGGCCGATCGCGGCGCCGACGAAGGCGACGAAGGCGTTGCCGTGGTGCTCGAAGCCCTGGTCACTCGGCCACTGGGTCGCGGCGAGCACGCCGCCCAGCACGGAGGCGAGCACCCCGCCGACGGCGAGGAACACGACGGCGTTCTCCGCGTCTTCCCGAGGAGTCCCCATACCGGTGTTGTACCCCAGCGGGACGCCTCAGAGGAACGGGCGGAGCTTGGCGGTCGACTCCGACGGCACCCGCATCGCGATGCCCCGGCCGATGGTGACCAGCTTCCAGCCGGCGCCCTGGCGGACCAGCTTCGCCAGGACCAGCCCCGTCTCGGGCACGCCGTTGGTCATCGTGAACCGGGCCAGCTCGGTGCCGCGCTCCTCGTCGACGATCCGGCAGGAGGCCCGGGCGATCCACTCCAGGCTGTGGCCCTGGTAGCTGCTGACCACGAAGAACACGGTGTCGACCGGTCCGTGCACCCGGGCCAGGTCGACGGTGATCTCCTCGTCGTCGCCCTCACCGCGGCCGGTCTTGTTGTCGCCGAGGTGCACGACCGAGCCGTCGCGGGTGCTCAGGTTGTTGTAGAACGCCAGGTCGAAGAGCTGCCCACCGGCGAACTGCACCGCCGAGGCGTCCAGGTCGACGTCCGGCAGCCCGCTCCCGGCGGCGCCGGCGTTCGGCAGCCGGTCCCACCCCAGCCCCATCCGGACCCGGGTCACTCCGTCGAGGTCCAGCTCCTCACCGCGGCTCAGCTCGATCACGTCGCCGAACCTACCCCCGGTGCCGCACCGCCGGGACCAGCGTCGCCAGCGCGACCGCCTGGAGGACGGCGACGACCGTCACCAGCAGCCCGAGGTGGTCGGCGTAGAGGGCCCCCGCCAGCACGCCGCCGACCAGGGCCGCCCCGCCCTGGGCGGCCGCGAAGACGCCGTACGCCGTGGCCAGCGACTCGTCCGGCACCAGGTCGGCCACGAGCGCCTTCACCGTCGAGTCCTGGACGCCGGTCGCGAGCCCCCACAGCACGACGCCGGCGAGCACCGCGCCGAGGGCCGGGGCGAACACGAGAGCAGGGACGGCAGCGACCAGCAGGGGCAGCGGGTACAGCACACGCGGGCCGATCCGGTCGTAGGCGAGCCCGGTGCCCAGCGCGGCAACGGCCTCGACGGCCATCGCGCCCGCGTACACCACCGGGACGACCGCGAGCGAGACCAGCCCGGCGTCAACGAAGGCGTAGGAGACGACCCCGAAGGTCATCAGGCCGAGCGTGCTCGCCGAGCACGAGAAGGCGAACAGGCGGAACGACCGCGGCAGCCGGACCCGCTCGTGCCGCGGCCGCCGGGGCCGCGGACGCGGCTCCTCGATCGGCGCGTGCCGGCGCAGGTCGGCGAGCAGCACCAACGAGACGGCACCCGGGATCGCGAGCACGAGGAAGCCGAGCCAGAGCTCGCCGGACAGCGCGGCGCAGCCCGCGACCACCAGCGGCCCCGCGAACGCGCCCACCTGGTCCAGGGCCTTGTGCACGGCGAACCCGCGGCCCCGCCCCACCGACGCCGCCATCCCCGCGAGCAGCGCGGACTTCGAGGGGGAGCGGATCGCCTTGCCGGTGCGCTCGGCGAGGATCAGCAGGCTGGCCACCGCCACCCCGGCGCCCCCGAGGAACGGGGCGATCGCGAGCAGCGGCACGCAGACGGCCGTGAGCCCGTAGCCCAGCGTGGTCAGGCCCCAGTGCCGACCGGTCCGGTCGGCGACCGGGCCGGTGACCAGCCGCAGCGCGAGCGCGACGGCCTCGCCACCGCCGGTCACGAGTCCGACCGTCACCGCGGACGCGCCGAGGGAGCCCAGGAACGGCCCGGCCGCCGACCGCATCCCCTCGTAGACCATGTCCGCCGCGAGCGACACGACGCCGAACGCGACGACCGAGCGCCACGGGGTCCACGTCGACGGCGTCACGGTCATCGAGCCAGTGTCCGCCATCGCGATGCGAGGCAAACCCGCAGGTAACGATAAAGTCACAAGCGTGCTGGCGGTGATGACGGCGGGTACGGCGTGAGCGCGCACGAGCAGCTCCGCCCCCTCCCGGAGCGGACCGACCGGACGGGCGAGCGGCCCGCGCCGGCCGGCGGCACGTCGCGCCGCGAGGCCCTCCGCCTGACCGCCGTGCTCTGGTCGATCGTCGCGGTGTTCGCGATCATCACGTTCGCTCGCTCCCAGCAGGTGGGCGTCCCGATGCGCGACCCGGGCGGCCGGATGTTCAGCGGCCGCCTGCAGAGCGCCGTCACGCTCGGGCTGGTGCTCGTCGTGGTCGACGCCGCCGTCCGCACGCTCTGGCGCCACCGCGCGGCCCGGGGCTTCCTGCCGGCCGCCTGGCGGACGCTGCGTGAGCGCTGGACGCTGCAGCGCACCGCCCTGGTGGTCTCGGGCCTGGTCGCCTACCACGTCGTCTACGTCTGCTACCGCAACCTGAAGAGCTGGGACGCGTTCAACACCGACCGCGACCAGCACCTGCTCGACTTCGACCGCACGCTGTTCCTCGGCCACAGCCCCGCGGAGCTGCTGCACGGCCTGCTCGGCACCGACCTCGCCGCCCGCCCCCTGGCGTTCTTCTACGAGGTCTTCGTGTACGTCGTCGTCGCGGCCGTGGTCGGCGCCGTCGCGCTGCTGCCGCGGGTCAAGGACTCCTACGTGATGCTCTTCGCGGGCATCTGGGTCTGGATCCTCGGTGTCGGGTCCTACTACCTGGTGCCCAGCCTCGGTCCGTTCGCGTCGGCCGCGGAGGAGTTCGCGAAGCTCCCCCCGACCGGCGTCACGGCCTCACAGGCCGAGTACCTCGTCGACCGGGCGCACCTGCTGGCCAACCCGGCCGCGCCCGACGCCTTCGCCAGCATCTCCGCGTTCGCCAGCCTGCACACGGCGTTCACCTGCGCGATCCTGCTCGTCGCCCTGTACCTGCGGATGCGGCTGCTCAGCATCGTGCTGGCCGGCTACCTGGCCGTGGTCATGGTCGCGACCATCTACTTCGGGATGCACTTCGTCGTCGACGACATCGCCGGCATCGTCATCGCGCTGGTGGCCGTGGCGCTCGCGCGGTTCACCGTGCACTGGCCGCGGCTCGAGGCCCGGGACGAGGGATGACGCTGGTCGAGCGGCCGCCGCTGGTGGTGCCCGACCGGATCCGGTCCGTCCCGCCGGTGCTGGCGGCGCTGCTCGTCGCCGCCGTCCTGCACCTCCTCTGGTGGCAGTTCCTGGCGACCTCCGGCGGGGACATCGCCGCCCAGGACGCCTGGGCCGAGTTCGCCCGGACCCACCCGGGCAGCGCCTACAACCTCGGCTGGTACGGCGGCATGCACCCGGTGTCCTACAGCGTCGTCTCGCCGTACATCATGGCCGCGATCGGCGTCCGCACCTCGATGATCGTCGCCGGCACCCTCTCCGCCGGCCTGCTCGCCTGGCTGGCCGTCGGTCGCAGGGAGGGCCCGGGCCGGTGGCAGGTCGCGCTGTACGGCGCGGTCGCACTGGCCGGCAACGCGCTCTCCGGCCGGGTGACGTTCGCGCTCGGCACCCTCTTCGGCCTGCTCGCGCTGTGCGTCGTGTTCGCCTGGCCGTGGGAGCGACCCGCCCGATCCGCCCGATCCGCCCGGTCCGCGCGGTGGGGCCGGGGCGTGCTGGCGGTGCTCGCGAGCGCGCTCGCGACCGCCTCCAGCCCGGTGGCCGGTGCGTTCCTCGGGCTCGTGGCCGTGGCCCTGTGGGTCCGCCGCCGCCGGGCGGCGGCGTGCGCCCTCGGCATCCCGCCGATCCTGGTGGTGGCGGTCTCGGCGGCGCTCTTCCCGTTCTCGGGACGCCAGCCGATGGCGTGGTACTCCACGATCCTGCCGGTCGTCATGGGCGTGGCCGTGGTGATCCTGACCCCGCGCCACTGGCGGCTGGTGCAGGCGGGCGGCGTCCTCTACGTGCTCGCGGTCGTCGGCGCCTGGCTGATCCCCTCGCCGGTCGGCACCAACGTCTCCCGGCTCGGCCTGCTCTTCGGTGGCGTCGTCCTCGTCGCCGCCGTCGCGCTCGGCCCGTGGCGCACGTCGCTGGTCGGCCGCCGGTACGGCGCCCGGGCCGCCGCGGTGCTGCTCGGCATGGCCCTGATCACCTCGACGATCTGGCAGACGGCGTACGCCGTGCGCGACGTGGTGAGCTCGGCGCCGCCGGCGTCGTTCACGTCCGACATCGACCCGCTCATCCACGAGCTCCAGATGCGCGACGCCGACCTCGGGCGGGTCGAGGTGGTCCCGACCAAGAGCCACCGCGAGGCCGCGGCGCTCGCTCCCCACGTCCCGCTCGCCCGGGGCTGGAACCGGCAGGCCGACGCCGAGCGCAACCCCGTCTTCTACCGCGACCGCGAGCTGAGCGCCGACGCCTACAAGCGCTGGCTGCGCCGGTGGGCGGTCCGGTTCGTGGTGCTCTCCACGGCTGCGGCCCCGGACCCGGCCGCTGCCGACGAGGCGGAGCTGGTAGCCGGAGGGCTGCCGTACCTCGACCGGGTCTGGTCGGACGACCAGTGGGCGCTCTACGAGGTCCGCCACCCGACGCCGCTGGTGTCGCCGCCCGCGAAGGTGGTCGCCTATGACGCCGCCGAGCTGACGATCACCACGCCGGTCGCGGGACGGATCGTGATCCGGATCGCCGACTCCCCGTGGCTCAGCCTGGTCGACGCGAACGGCGACCCGCTGCCCGACGTCGACCCCACCGAGGGTGCCGAGGCCCTGGGGAGCGGCGGCCCGGCGTGCCTGACCCACCTCGACTCCGAGAAGAGCGACGACGCGACGCGGGGCCCGCGCGACGACTGGCTGGTGCTGCACGCTCCCGCGCCCGGCACCTACCGGATCGCGGCGCCGTACAAGCTCCCGCGCGGCACCTCCTGCCCGCCGATGCCGTAACCCGCACTTCATCGTTCCTTCAGGTCGCCCGCCTACCGTCGGAGGCGTGCTCGACGCAGCTCGACGTCCGACGTTCCTCCGGGCGCCCCGGGCCGCGGTCGTGGGTGGGCTCGCGGCGGTGGCGGCCGCCGCCTGGCTACCGGTGTTGAGCCGTCCGCTCAGCCCCGACGAGGGCGGGTTCCTGATGGTCGCCGCCCAGTGGGGCCCGGGCACGTCGCTGTACGGCGACTACTGGGTCGACCGGCCGCCACTGCTGATCGGCCTGTTCCAGCTCGCGGACCTCGCGGGCGGAGCGGTCGCCCTCCGCGTGTTCGGGATCCTCGCGGTCGTCGTCTCGGTGCTGCTCGCGGGAGAGCTCGGCCGGCTCCTGGCACCCGGCCGACCGATCGCGGCGGTGGCGGCCTCCGCCACCGCCGCGATCTTCCTCGCCACGCCGTTCTTCGGCACCACCGAGGTGAACGGCGAGCTGCTCGCGCTGCCGTTCCTGCTCGGCGGTCTGGTGGCGCTGGCCCGCCGGTGGTGGGCGGCCGCCGGGGTCCTCGCGGTCGCCGCCGCGGCCGTGAAGCAGAGCGAGGTCGACGTGGCGGTGGCCGCGGTGGTGGCGATCGGCGCCCTGGTGTGGCAGCGCGCGTGGGCGACGGCGGCGCGCGGCGCGGCCGCGTTCGTCGCGGCGGCGCTCGCGTCGACGGCCGTGATCCTGGCCTGGGCGGCCGCGAACGGCACCGACCCCGCCGGGCTCTGGGACGCCGTCGTGATCTTCCGGGGCCGGGCCGCCGAGGTGATCTCCGCGTCCGCGAGCAGCGCGACCGACGAGCGCGCGCACCTGCTCCTCACGTCGTTCCTCGTGAGCGGAGCCGCGGGCGTCGTGCTGGTGGCGCTGGTCGCGCTGGTCCCCGGCCGCCGGGGGCGCCGGCGGGCGGCGGCGGCGCCGCTCGACGTACGCCTTGTCGCGGTGGCCCTGCTGGCCTGGGAGACCGTGGTCGTCGTGGCCGGCGGCAGCTACTGGCTGCACTACCTGATCGCCACCGTGCCGGCCCTCGTGCTGCTCGTCGTGGCGACGGTCCGGCACCGTCCGGAGCGCTGGCGGTGGCTGGCGGGCGCCGTCGCGTACGCGGGCGTCACCGCGCTGGCGTCGGTGGTGGCCCTCGCGGTGGTCGGCAGGCCGGTGCCGGACGACGCCGGGGTGAAGCAGTACCTAGCCGCCGCCGCCGGCCCCGGCGACACCGCTGTGGTCGCGTTCGGCGACCCCGCGATCCTCCAGGCGGCCGGGCTGCAAAGCCCGTACCCGCTGCTGTGGAGCCTGCCGGTCCGGGTCCGTGATCCCGAGCTGACCGAGCTCACCCGCGTGCTGGCCGGACCGGACCGCCCGACCTGGGTCGTGGTCGACGGCACGAGCCTGGACACCTGGGGGGTCGACGCGACGGCGGCGCAGCCCGTCCTGGACCGTGAGTACATTCAAGAGCGCGTTGTGGGGAACTGGACCGTCTACCACGTCGCCGGACGGGAACACTGACGACTCGAACTTGTTGGGAGCGGCATGAAGAAGATCGGGTTCCTCTCGTTCGGGCACTGGACGCCCTCCCCGCAGTCGCAGACGAGGTCGGCGGCGGACGCCCTGCTGCAGTCGATCGACCTCGCGGTCGCCGCCGAGGAGATCGGCGTCGACGGGGCGTACTACCGGGTGCACCACTTCGCGCGCCAGCTCGCCTCGCCGTTCCCGCTGCTCGCCGCCGTCGGCGCGCGCACCAGCCGGATCGAGATCGGCACCGGCGTCATCGACATGCGGTACGAGAACCCGCTCTACATGGCCGAGGACGCCGGGGCCGCCGACCTGATCTCGGGCGGCCGGCTCGAGCTCGGCATCAGCCGCGGGTCACCGGAGCAGGTCGTCGACGGGTTCCGCTACTTCGGCTACGAGCCCGGCGAGGACAACGACCACGGCGCGATGGCGCGCGACCACGCGCGGGTCTTCCTCGAGGTGATCCAGGGCAAGGGGTTCGCCGAGCCGAACCCGCGGCCGATGTTCCCGAACCCGCCCGGCCTGCTGCGGATCGAGCCGTACTCCGAGGGCCTGCGCGACCGGATCTGGTGGGGCGCGGGCACCCGGGCGACCGCCGAGTGGACCGCCGAGCAGGGGATGAACCTGATGAGCTCGACGCTGCTGACCGAGGACACCGGCGTCCCGTTCCACCGGCTCCAGGCCGAGCAGATCCAGCGGTTCCGCGACGCGTGGAAGGCCGCCGGCCACGAGCGCGAGCCCCGCGTCTCGGTCAGCCGCAGCATCTTCCCGGTCGTCAACGACATGGACCGGGCGTACTTCGGCCACGAGTCGAGCAGCCAGGACCAGGTCGGGCACATCGACGGGGGCATCGCCCGGTTCGGCAAGTCGTACGCCGGCGAGCCCGACCAGCTCGTGCGGGAGCTGGCCGAGGACGAGGCCATCGCCGCCGCGGACACCTTGCTGCTGACGGTCCCCAACCAGCTCGGCGTCGACTACAACGTCCACCTCCTCGACAGCGTGCTGCGCCACGTCGCCCCGGAGCTCGGGTGGCGCTGACCCTGGACCGGATGGCGGTCAGCGCCACGCTGCACTGCCTGACCGGCTGCGCCATCGGGGAGATCGTCGGCATGCTCGTCGGCACGGCGGCGGGGCTCGCCAACGGCGCCACCGTGGCGATCTCGGTCGTGCTGGCGTTCTGCTTCGGCTACACGCTCTCCACCCTGCCGTTGCTGCGCGGTGGGATGGACGCGGGCGCGGCGCTCAGGGTCGTGCTGGCCGCCGACACGCTCTCGATCCTCACCATGGAGGTCGTCGACAACCTGGTGATGCTGGTGATCCCGGGTGCCATCGACGCCGGGCTGGTCAACGTCGTGTTCTGGTGGAGCCTGATGCTCGCGCTGGTGGTCGCGTTCGCCGCGGCGTACCCGGTCAACCACGCCCTGCTGCGGCGGGGCAAGGGGCACGCGCTCACCCACGAGCACCACGACCACCACGGGGACACGCCGGCCCGGCCGTGGATCCCGGCGATCCCGACCGGCTCGCTGGTCGGGGTGATCGCCGCGTTCCTCCTCGGGGGACTGGTGGTCGCGATCGCCGACGCCTTGTCCTAGATACCCTAGGGGGGTATGGTACGGACATGACCACCCCGCACACCTCGTCGTACATCGTCACCGGCATGACCTGCGACCACTGCGTCGCGTCCGTCACCGAGGAGATCCAGGAGATCTCCGGCGTCACGGACGTCCAGGTGGACCTCGCGAGCGGGGCCCTGACGGTCACGAGCAGCCAGCCCGTCGACGACGAGGCCGTCCGCGCCGCCGTCGACGAGGCCGGCTACCGGCTGGCATGAACGCCGGCGCGAAGGTCGCGGGGTTCGCGGCCGGCCTGGCGGTCGTCCTCGGCGTCGCCTGGGCCGCCGGCGCGGCCGTCGGGCCGGTCGTCGACGAGCCCGAGCCGATGGGCCACGACATGACGGAGTCGGCCGGTCACCAGGAGGCGGGCGAGCACCTGCCGGGCGGACTGGCGGTCGCCCAGGAGGGCTATCGCCTGGCCCTGGCCGACGACGTCCTCGCGCCGGGCTCGCGCCGGCTCGCGTTCACGATCGTCGGTCCCGACGGGCATCCGGTCACGGCGTACGACGTCGAGCACGAGAAGCGCCTGCACCTGATCGTCGTCCGCCGTGACTTCACCGGCTTCCAGCACGTCCACCCGGTCCTCGACGCGGCCACCGGCGAGTGGAGCACCGACGTCCGGCTGACGCCCGGTCCCTGGCGGGTGCTGGCCGACTTCGTGCCGACCGGCGGCCCCGACCTCACGCTCGGCGGCGACCTGCTCGTCCCGGGTGAGGTCGCGCCGCCCGCGGCGCAGCCCGTGCAGCGCACGGACACCGTCGCCGGCTACACCGTGACCGTCGCCGGCGACCTCGCGGCGGGGGAGCACTCCATGCTGGCCATGACCGTGACCAGGGACGGCGCTCCGGTCACCGACCTGCAGCCGTACCTGGGCGCTTCCGGCCACCTGGTGGCGCTGCGCGAGGGCGACCTGGCCTACCTGCACGTGCACCCCGGGGAGGACGGCCTGGACTTCGGCGCGGAGGTGCCCACCCCCGGCCGCTACCACCTCTACCTCGACTTCAAGCACGCTGGTGTCGTGCACACCGCCCGGTTCGTCCTGGAGGCGGCAGAACATGGCCACTGAGACCGAGCTGCTGCTGACCGGCATGACCTGCGCATCCTGCGCGAACCGGATCGAGCGCAAGCTGAACAAGGTCGAGGGCGTCACCGCCACCGTCAACTACGCCACCGAGAAGGCGAAGGTCACCTTCGACGACTCGGTCACCACCGACCAGCTGATCGCGGCCGTCGAGGCCGCCGGCTACCACGCGCGGCTGCCCGAGACGCGGGCGCAGGCGCCCGACGGGGACGGTGAGGAGGGCGAGGATCCCGAGGTCCGCGCCCTGCGTCAGCGGATCCTCGTCTCCGCGGTCCTCACGGTGCCGGTGATCGCGCTGGCGATGGTGCCGGCGTGGCAGTTCACCTCCTGGCAGTGGGCGTCGCTGACGCTGGCCGCGCCGGTCGTGGTCTGGGGCGCCTACCCGTTCCACCGGGCCGCGTGGGCCAACCTGCGGCACGGCACGTCCACGATGGACACGCTGATCTCGATGGGCGTACTGGCGGCGTTCGGCTGGTCGCTCTACGCCCTGTTCCTCGGGGACGCCGGCGAGCCCGGCATGAAGCACCCGTTCGAGCTCACCATCGAGCGGATGAGCGGCACCGGCAACATCTACCTGGAGGCGGCGGCCGGCGTCACGACGTTCCTCCTGGCTGGCCGGTTCTTCGAGGCCCGATCCAAGCGCCGCGCCGGTGCCGCCCTGCGGGCGCTGATGGGCCTCGGGGCTCGCGACGTCGCCGTGCTGAGGAACGGCGCCGAGCAGCGGGTGCCGGTGGACCAGCTCGGCGTCGGCGACCGGTTCGTCGTCCGGCCGGGCGAGAAGGTCGCGACCGACGGTGTGGTCGAGGAGGGTACCTCCGCGGTCGACGCCTCGATGCTCACCGGCGAGTCGGTGCCCGTCGAGGTGGGCCCCGGCGACCAGGTCACCGGCGCCACCGTGAACGCCGGCGGCCGCCTGGTCGTCCGGGCGACCCGGATCGGGTCCGACACCCAGCTCGCCCAGATGGCGCGGCTCGTCGAGGAGGCCCAGAACGGCAAGGCCTCCGCGCAGCGGCTGGCCGACCGGATTTCCGGGGTGTTCGTGCCGATCGTGATCGCGCTCGCCGTCGGCACCCTGGGGTTCTGGCTCGGCACCGGCGCCGGCGCGACGGCCGCGTTCACCGCCGCGGTCGCGGTGCTCATCATCGCCTGCCCGTGCGCGCTCGGGCTTGCGACGCCGACCGCGCTGATGGTCGGCACCGGCCGCGGCGCCCAGCTGGGCATCCTGATCCGGGGCCCGGAGGTGCTCGAGCAGACCCGCAGGGTCGACACGATCGTGCTCGACAAGACCGGCACGGTCACCACCGGCCGGATGGCGCTGCTCGACGTGGTCGCCGCGGACGGCGAGGACCACGACGAGGTCCTCCGGCTGGCGGGGGCGCTCGAGGACGCGTCCGAGCACCCGATCGCCCGGGCGGTCGCCGACGCCGCGCGCGAGGTGGGACCGCTCCCCGCCGTCGAGGACTTCGCGAACGTCGAGGGCCTCGGCGTGCAGGGCGTCGTCGACGGCCACGCCGTGCTCGTCGGCCGCCCCCGGCTGCTGGCCGAGTGGTCCCAGCACCTGACGCCCGAGCTCGAGCGGGCCCTGGCCGCCGCCCGGGAGACCGGCGGCACCGCCGTCGCCGTCGGCTGGGACGGCCGCGCCCGCGCCGTCCTGGTCGTCGCCGACCGCGTCAAGGAGACGTCGGCCGAGGCGACCGATGCTGCGCGACCTGGGCCTGCGGCCGGTGCTGCTCACCGGCGACCACGAGGCGGTCGCCCGGAGCGTGGCCCGGGAGGTCGGGATCGAGGAGGTCGTCGCGGACGTGCTCCCGGCCGACAAGGTCGACGTCGTCAAGCGGCTGCAGGCCGAGGGCCGCGTGGTCGCGATGGTCGGCGACGGCGTCAACGACGCCGCGGCGCTCGCGCAGGCCGACCTCGGCCTGGCGATGGGCACCGGGACCGACGTCGCGATCGAGGCCAGCGACCTCACCCTGGTGCGCGGCGACCTGCGCGTGGCCGCGGACGCGATCCGGCTGAGCCGGCGTACCCTCCGGACCATCCAGGGCAACCTGGTCTGGGCGTTCGGCTACAACGTGGCGGCCCTGCCGCTCGCCGCCGCGGGCCTGCTCAACCCGATGATCGCGGGCGCGGCGATGGCGTTCTCGTCGGTGTTCGTGGTCGGCAACAGCCTGCGCCTGCGGCGGTTCCACTAGGACCGGCGGTTTCATCGTCCGTTCAGGCGGCGGGCACTACCGTCGATGGCATGCGCATCCTTGTCGTCGAGGACGACGACCGCCTGCGCGCGCTCCTGGCGGCCACGCTCGCCGAGGCCGGCTGGGAGGTCGACGAGGCCGCCGACGGCCGCTCCGGCTACGGGGCGGCCCTCGGCGGCGGGTACGACGTCGTGCTGCTGGACGTCCTGCTGCCCGGCATGGACGGCGTCACGCTGTGCCGCAAGCTGCGGGCGACCGGCCTCGAGGTGCCGGTGCTGATGCTCACCGCGCGTGGCCAGGTCGCCGCCCGCATCGAGGGGCTGGACGCCGGCGCGGACGACTACCTGCCCAAGCCGTTCGACGTCGACGAGCTGCTGGCCCGCCTGCGCGCGCTGACCCGTCGTACCGCGGCCGCGGGCGGGCCGATCACGGTCGGCGACCTGACGGTCGACCCGGCCGCGCGGCGGGTCACCCGGGGGAGCACGGAGATCGAGCTCACCGCCCGGGAGTTCGACATCCTCGAGCTGCTGGTCTCCCGGGCCGGCCAGGCCGTGTCCCGGTTCACGATCCTCGACGAGGTGTGGGACGGGGAGACGGACCTGAGGAGCAACGTGATCGACGTGTACCTCGCGTCGATCCGCGCCAAGATCGACCGCCCGTTCGGCACGTCGACGATCACCACCCTGCGGGGCGCCGGCTACCGGGTCGACGTCCCGTGAGCCGGTGGCCGATCCGGGTTCGCCTGGTGGCCGGGTTCTCCGTCGCCATGCTGGTCCTGCTCACCGCCTCCGCCGTCTTCGTGTACTGGCGGGTCGAGTACGCGCTCGACCGCGGCCTCGACGGCGACCTGCAACGCGCGACGGTCGCGCTGGAGCAGGCGACCGGGCCGGACGGCAGGATCACCGACGAGGACGCGATCACGGCCACGGGCGCGATCTACCAGGTGCTCGACAGCCGCGGCGAGGTGGTCGCGCACAGCCCGTCGGCCGGCGCCGAGCCGATCGTCGAGCCGCACGGCGTCGACCACCCGGAGACGGTCGACGTCGGACGATTCCTGGCGTTCTCCGACCGGCCGCTGCGCGCGCAGCTGACGCCCATCGAGGTCGCCGGCGGAACGGGGTACCTGGTGGTCGCCGTGCGCCGCGACCACCGGGACGAGGCGCTGCGCGAGCTGCTGGTCCAGCTGGCGATCTCCGTGGTCGGTTCGCTGGCGGTCGCGTCCGCGGTCGGCTACCTGCTGGCCCGCTCGGCGCTGCAACCGGTGGAGGCGTACCGGCGGCAGGCGGCGACGATCGCGTCCGGCGCGACCGGCGTGCGCCTCGACGTCCCGGCCAACCGCGACGACGAGGTGGTCCGGCTCGGCAACACGCTGAACGACATGCTCGCCGCCCTGGAGCGGGCGCTGGAGGCCGAGCGACACTTCGTCGACGACGCCAGCCACGAGCTGCGCACGCCCCTGACCGTGCTGAAGAGCCGGGTGCAGGCGGCCCAGCGCCGGACCCGCACCGTCGAGGAGCACGAGGAGATCCTGGGGGAGCTGCTCGTCGACGTGGAGCGGCTCGCGCGGCTCGCCGAGCAGCTGCTCGAGCTGCGGCCCGAGGTCACCGAGGACGTGCTGGACCGGATCACCGCGAACCTGGTCGCCAACGCGCACCTGCACGGCCGGGCGCCGGTCCGGGTCGACCTCCAGCGGGTGGGGGACTGGCAGGTGCTCACCGTCGAGGACAACGGGCCCGGGATGGACGCCGCGATGCTCGACCGGGCCACCGACCGGTTCGCCCGCGCCGACGACGCCCGGGCCCGGCCGGGCTCGGGGCTGGGCCTGGCCATCGTCCGGTCGCTCACCGAGTCCGCGGGCGGTCAGCTGCGGCTGTGCAGCCACGGTGAGCACCGCCGGTTCGGCACCCACGTGGACCTGCCGTGCCGGCACGACCCGGACCGGATGACGGCGACGGTCTACCTGCCCGCCGAGCAGTAGACCGGGCTCACGCCGCGGAGCGGGCCTCCGCGCGCTCGGACTCCCGCTCGGGCGTCTGCCGCCGCGGGATCGCCGCGGTGATCGCGACGCCGAGGAAGGCGGCGGCCGCGCCGGCGACGAAGCACAGCTGGAACGCGCCGAGCGTCGGGACCTCGAAGCCGGCGGCCGCCTGGGTGCGGCTGGTGAGGATGGTGCCCATCACCGCCGCGGCCAGCGTGGTGCCGACCGAGCGCATCAGCGCGTTGAGGCCGACCGCCGAGGCCGCCTCGCGCATCGGGACCGCGTCCAGGATGAGCGTGGGCATCGCGGCGTACCCGATGCCCACGCCGGCGCAGGCGACGCAGGACGCGACCAGCAGCTGCCAGGGCGCGTCCATCAGGACCAGCGCGACGAGGTAGCCGGCGCCGAGCGCGGTGGCGCCGACCATCAGCGTGACCCGGGCGCCGGCGCCGCCGATCAACCGGCTGGAGACCGGTGCGAACACGAGCATCATCAGGCCGCCGGGGGCGAGCCAGAGGCCGGCCGCGAGGATCGACTGGCCCAGGCCGTAGCCGGTCGCCTCCGGCAGCTGCAGCAGCTGCGGGACGACGATCGACTGGGCCATCATCCCGAACCCGATCGCGATCGCGGCGACGTTCGTCATCAGCACCGGCCGCTGCGCGGACGTGCGCAGGTCGACGAGCGGGTCGTCCTGGCGCAGCTCGAAGGCGGCCCAGGCGACCAGCACGGCCAGGCCGGCGGCGATCGAGGCGAGGGTCCTGGCGTCGCCCCAGCCCCAGGTGGTCGCCTTGGAGATCCCGACGAGCACGGCCACCAGGCCGACGGCCAGGCCGAGGCCGCCGACGACGTCGAGCCGCCCGGGCTGGGCGTCGCGCACGTGCGGGACCGCGAACCAGGTCAGCACCGCGACGACCCCCGACAGGCCGGTCGCCACCCAGAACAGCGTGTGCCAGTCGCCGGCCTCGACGATCCACGCGGAGAGCGGCAGGCCGATCGCGCCGCCGACGCCGAGGGTGGCGCTCATCGCGGCGATCGCGGTCGACGTCAGGTGCGGGGGAGTGATCTCGCGCATCAGCGAGATGCCGACCGGGATGAAGCCCATCGCCAGGCCCTGCAGGGCCCGGCCCGCCAGCACCGGCGCGAGCGAGCTGGACAGGGCGCAGACCAGCGAGCCGGCCAGCAGGATGAGCGAGCTGGTGACCAGCACGCGCTGCTTGCCGAACAGGTCGGCCAGCCGGCCCGCGACCGGCATCGCCACGGCGCCGGCCAGCAGCGTCACGGTGACGACCCAGGCGGCGTTCGCCGCGGAGGTGCCGAGGAACCCGGGCAGCTCGCTCTGGATCGGGATCACGAGTGTCTGGGTCAGCGCCGCGCACAGGCCGCCGAAGCACAGAACGACGACCGGGAGCATCGGGTGGCGTGGAGCGGTGGACACCGGTGCAGGCTACATATGCTTGCCGACGACAACCAATTCGGACGCCGGCTGCCGGTCCTGCCGGTCACACCGGGCGAGCCGGCCGCCGTGCCACCTCGTCCAGGATCCGCGCCAGGTCGGCCGGCCGCGACCACATCGGCCAGTGCGACGTCGGCAGGTCGACGTACTCGAGGCGCCGCAGGTCGTTGAGGCCGGCCAGCCAGGGCGCGCCCTCGGCGGCGGCCTTCTGGTACTCGCCGGAGGGGAACGCGGTGGCGACCACCACCGACGGGACGTCGAGCCGTGCATCGTTCGACAGCTCGGGCGCGTCCCGCATCGGCCCGGCGGGCTCGGGCACGGCGCGCTCGCGGAACTCGGCGAGCTGCTGCTCGCTGATGCCGTCGAGGTTCTCGCCGAGCTCCTCCCAGGTCGCGGGCAGCGGGTACTCGGCGTCGGCGAAGTCCGGGTTGATCGCGCCGGTGCCGGGAGCGGTGTCGACGTAGACCAGCGTCGCGATCCGGTCGGGCACCCGGTCGCTGGCGAGGTAGCCGGGCTGGCTGGCGCCGCTGTGCACGGCCAGCACGACCGGCCGCTCGTGGGCCTCGATCGCGGCGACGATCGCGTCGGCCTGGTCGGCCAGCGACACCGAGCCGCGGTCGGGGTGGTCGGGCTCCAGGCCCGGGAGCGTGAGCGCCGTGACGTCGTGGCCGTCGGCCCGGAGGCGACCGGCTACGTCGTCCCACGCCCACGCCCCGAGCCACCAGCCGGGGACCAGGACGACGGGGGAGGCGATCGGGGAGTCGGGGGGAGAGGTCATGGCGTCAACGTAGGGGTGCCCGCCGACGGGCGCCCGGCTGGTACGCTGGTGGTGCGCCGACGTTCCTTTCGTCTGTCGGCGGGGTGGTGCAGCACCAGGACCGACCGTCTGACCGGTGGTCCCAGATCGATCGCTCAGCGCGGCTCGCCCGGGCCGTCCCTGAGCCGCAGCTTCTGTACTCGGGCACTCCGGAGGAGGGGTCCTTGGCTCGACAGGGCCAACGCCAGCAGGCGAACCGTCGTACGCCCGCGCGCAACCAGCGCCGGGGCCGTGCCCTCGACAACGAGGGCATCATCCCGGTCCTGGCCCGTGCGGTGCGCGAGGTGGAGACCGCGGTCCAGCGCGGCGCCGTGAACGGCTCGACGCGCACCAAGTTCCAGGTCGTCGCCCTGCTGGTCCGCGAGGAGCGGGCCAGCGTGAAGGCCGACGCCGAGGCCACCGAGGCGCACCGCGCGGACCAGCTCAAGCGGCTGGACGGCATCGCCACGATCCTCGCCAAGACCGCCGCGGTCCACCCGTCGCTGCTCGCGCTGCTCGCCGAGGACGCCGAGGTGACCGACGAGGCGCGCGACCTGCTGCGGCGGATGAAGCAGCAGGCCGGCCTCGAGGTCCCCGAGGAGGAGGTCGTCGAGCCCGACCCGGCCGAGGCCCCGGCGGTCGCCAACCGCCGCGTCGTCCCGCAGTCGGTGATCTCCCGGCAGCTGGCCAACCCGTTCCTGGTGCCCGACTTCTCGGCCGTCCAGCAGGGCTCCGGCCGGGCTCGCCGCCTGGCCGGCTGGGAGCTGCTCGGGCCGCTGTTCCGCTCCTTCGAGTACTCCAGCAACGGCGTCTCCTGCATGCCGCTGCCGGAGGCCGCCGACGTCCGGCTGCCCGCCGGCCGCGAGCTGATGCACCACCAGGCCCAGCTGGTCGCGGGGGCCGCCGACGGCCACCGCACCTTCCTGCTCGCCGACGAGCCCGGCCTGGGCAAGACCGCGCAAGCGCTCCTCGCCGCGCAGGCCGCCGACGCCTACCCGCTGCTGGTCGTCGTGCCGAACGTCGTGAAGATGAACTGGGCCCGCGAGGTCGGCCTCTGGACGCCGGAGAAGACCGTGACGGTCATCCACGGCGACGGCGAGGACGTCGACGGGTACGCCGACATCTTCGTGGTCAACTACGAGATCCTCGACCGGCACGTCGGCTGGCTCGGCAACCACGGCATGCGCGGCATGGTCGTGGACGAGGCGCACTTCATCAAGAACAAGTCGTCGCAGCGCTCCCAGCACGTGCTGCACCTCTCCGACCGGATCCGCAGCCGCTTCGGCCGCCCGCTGCTGATGGCGCTGACCGGTACCCCGCTGATCAACGACATCGAGGACTTCCAGGCGATCTGGGAGTTCCTCGGCTGGATCGACGAGAAGAAGCCGCTCGGCGCGCTGATGGACGCGCTCGAGGACACCGGCCTCACCCCGGCCGACCCCGGCTTCTACCCGAACGCGCGCCGCGCGGTCGTCGACATGGGCATCGTCCGGCGCCGCAAGATCGACGTCGCCGCCGACATCCCCGCCCGCCGGGTCGCCGACCTGCCGGTCGAGCTGGACGACGACGCCGGCCGCTCGATCCGCGAGGCCGAGCGCGAGCTGGCCCGCCGCCTGGTCGAGCGCTACGAGGTGGCGCTGCAGACCCGCAAGTCCGGTCCGACCGTCGAGGGCATCGACCACGAGCTGGTCCGCCGCGTCGCGACGTGGGAGCGCGAGGACATGGACACCTCGACCGGCGAGAACGTGTTCAGCATGATGCGCCGGATCGGCCGCGCGAAGGCCGGCCTGGCGGCGGACTACGCCGCCCAGCTGGCGCGCAGCGTCGGCAAGGTCGTGTTCTTCGCCAAGCACATCGAGGTCATGGACCAGGCCGAGGAGACCTTCGCGTCGCGCGGCATCAAGTTCTCCTCGATCCGTGGCGACCAGACGACCGCGGTGCGCCAGCGCAACATCGACGCCTTCGTCAACGACCCCGAGGTCCAGGTCATCGTCTGCTCGCTCACCGCGGCCGGCGTCGGCGTCAACCTCCAGGTCGCCTCCAACGTCGTGCTCGCCGAGCTGTCGTGGACCGACGCGGAGCAGACCCAGGCGATCGACCGCGTGCACCGCATCGGCCAGGAGGAGCCGGTCACGGCCTGGCGGATCATCGCCTCGCAGACGATCGACACCCGGATCGCCGAGCTGATCGACAGCAAGGCGGGCCTCGCGGCCGTCGCGCTCGACGGCTCGGACGAGGAGGTCGGGTCGTCGGTCGACGTCCAGCTCGAGGCGCTGGTCGCGCTGCTGACGCGGGCGCTGGAGGAGAAGGCGGCGGCCTGATTGAACCGCCCGGGCCGCCCCGACGTGACAGGGGTGGAGGTGTGATGGCCGAGAGCCCGGTTGCATTGATGACCCAGCTGCACGACGAGCACGCCGCCGCGCTGTGGGGCTACTGCCTGCGCCTGACGGGCAACGACCACGCGCGCGCGGAGGACGTCGTGCAGGAGACGCTGCTGCGCGCCTGGCGCAGCTTCCCGAGCCTGGATCCGGCGTCCGGCTCGGTCCGGGCCTGGCTGTTCAAGGTCGCCCGCAACATCGTGATCGACGAGTGGCGCACCAAGCGGTCGCAGAGCGAGCTCGCGGTCGCCGACGTACCCGAGGTGTCCGCGGACGCGGACCGCACCGACCAGCTGCTGCTCTCCTGGGTGGTCGCCGACGCGCTCACCCGGCTGTCGCCCGAGCACCGGGCCGTGCTGCTCGAGTGCTACTACCGCGGCCAGTCGGTGGCCGAGGCGTCCCGCAAGCTCGGCGTACCGGAAGGAACCGTGAAGTCCCGCACCCACTACGCGCTGCGCGCGCTCCGGCTGGCCCTCGAGGAGATGGGGGTCGTCGCATGAGCACGTGCGAGCTCGCCCACCTCGACGCCGCCTACGTGCTCGGCGCGCTCGCGCCCGAGGAGCGGCTCGCCTTCGAGCGGCACCTCGCGACCTGCCCGTCCTGCTCGGCCGCGGTCCGCGACCTGGCCGGCCTCCCCGGGCTGCTCGCGCAGGTCTCCCCGGAGGTGGTCGAGTCCCCTCGGGAGCCGGAGCCGGTGCCGGACACGCTGCTGCCCAGCCTGGTCCGGGAGGTACGCCGGTCGCAGCACCGCCGGCGCTGGGGCGTCGGCCTGGCCGCGGCCGCCGCGGTGGTCGCGCTGGGGGCCGGCACCGTCGCCGTCGTCGCGGCGACCGGTGACGACGGCCCGACCCCACAGGCGACCCCCACCGTCGCCGCGGCCCGGGAGATGACCCAGCTCGACCAGACGGCCGTGTGGGGCGAGGTGTCGCTGACCTCGGTGCTGTGGGGCACCCGGCTCGACCTGACCTGCAGCTACGACGAGCCGGCGAGCGCCTACCTGGAGGGCGAGCACACCTACGCGCTCGTGGTGCACACCCGGGACGGCGGCACCGAGCAGGTCGCGACGTGGAAGGGCCTGCCGGGCCGGACGATGCGCGTCACCGGGGCGACCGCCCTGACGACCGACCAGATCGCCTCGGTCGAGGTCCGGGACGCCGCGGGCCACCCGCTGCTCGAGCTCAGGAGCTGAACGCCGCGAGGAGCCGGTCCCGCACGGCGTCCATGCGCCAGACCGGTGCGTCCGGCGCGGGACGGATCCCCGGCTGCCAGCCCCAGCCGGCGATCCGGCGTACGACGGAGGGGTCCTGCGCGATCAGCGAGACCGGTACGTCGTGCCCCGGGTCGGGGCCGGTCACGTACGAGTGCGGCTGGTGGTCGCCCAGGACCAGCAGGACCAGGTCCGGGTCCGGGTGCTGCTCCAACCAGGAGACGAGCGTGCCCATCGTGTACTCGATCGACTGCCCGTAGAGGGTCCGCACGTCCGGGGAGCCGGGCTGCGTCGGCGCCCCGGTGAACACCGACCCGTCGCCCACGCGGTCCCAGGGCACCGGCAGCGGCGACGGCGCCCAGGGGTGGTGGCTGGAGACCAGGTCCAGCTCGGCGAACACGGGCCCCCGGTCGCGGGGGTCGAGCTCCAGCTGCTGGAACCGGTGCAGCGTGAACTGGTCGGGCATCGGCGCGTAGCCGAACTGCGGCCCCGCGTACCCCACGTTCCGGGAGTCGTAGAGCCGGTCGAAGCCGTAGAAGTCGCGGCCCTCGGGCCAGTCCCGGGTGTTCGCCGGCACGTCGAAGACCGTGCGCCAGCCGGCCCTCTCGAACGCCGAGGTGAGCGTCAGCCGGTCGGCGCCGACCAGCTGGTCGTAGCGGCGCTGGCTGTCCACCCACAGCCCGGACTGGAGCGTCGAGTGCGCGAGCCAGCTCGCGGCGCCGAACGTCGGCGAGGTGAGGAACGCGCTGCGGGCCCGGTAGCCGGCCGCCCGCAGCCGCCGGGTCCCGTCGTCGAGCACCGCGTCGACGCCGCCGAAGCCGGTGCCCTGCACGGCCACGCGGCCGTAGGACTCGACGAACACGACCAGCACGTCCTTGCCGCGCAGGCCCCGGAGGAGGTGTGCCCGGCCCGCGAACGGGTCCGCGGCGATCTCGCGGCCGAAGGTCCGCTGGTCCGCCAGGTCGGCGCGGACCTGCACGACCTCGTCGTAGGCCAGCACCGCGGCGTTGGTCGA
This sequence comes from Nocardioides aquiterrae, assembly GCF_039526625.1. Lineage (NCBI taxonomy): Bacteria > Bacillati > Actinomycetota > Actinomycetes > Propionibacteriales > Nocardioidaceae > Nocardioides > Nocardioides aquiterrae. Next base: position 110,282 of record NZ_BAAAJE010000002.1, on the reverse strand, counting down.
GCCGACCTGCGCGACCGCGGCCAGCGCGACCACGGCGCCGAGCACCGTCGCCGCGCGGCGGTGCCCGGCCACGGCCCGGGTGGCGCGGACGGTGGCGAGGGGGATCGCCACGAGCACGGTGAGCACGAGGACGACCGCGGCGACCGCGGTGGCCCGGGCGGCGGCGACGCCGATCGAGTCGCCCAGCACGCCGACACCGGGACCCAGGTAGACCCAGTCGACGGTCGGGTCGAACGGGCGGTCCAGGATCCTCTCGAAGCCGACGTCGAGCGCCTTGACCACCACCAGGGCGCCGAGCACCACGCCCAGCCCCATCGCCGCCGCCCGCTGGGCGTGGCGCCACGGGAGCAGCGCGGCCGCGACCAGCGCCAGCACCTCGACCGGCAGTCGGACCAGGTCGCCGGGGCTGTCCGGCAGGACGAGGGCGACCCAGACCGTGCCCAGGGCGACCAGGGTGAGCCCGCCGCCGCGCGGGTACGGCGCGTCGGCGTACCGCGTCCGCCACAGCCACCACACGTCGCGGCCGAACGACTCGGCCAGCAGCGCGAGCGCGGCCAGCAGCAGCGCCTCGGTGAGCGCGTGCGGCAGCACGCCGGCGACCGCGACGGCGAGCACGACGCCCTGGACCGCGGCGACCACCTTGCGCCAGGGCCGCGGCGGCACCGGCCGCCGCAGCCAGGGCAGCACCCGCTCGGCCAGCCAGAGCAGGTAGCGGGCGGCGCCGATGAGCAGGACCCACCAGCCGTACGCCGGAGCGGCGTACGCGCTGAGCACGGCGATCAGGAACGCGTCGGTCTCCATGTCGAAGCGCGCGCCGAACGGGGACGCGGTGCCGGTGCGCCGGGCGACCCGGCCGTCGACCCAGTCCAGCGCGAGCGCCGCGACCAGGATCCAGAGCACCCGGCCGTCGGGCCCGAGCACGGCCACCGCGACCGCGAGCGCGGCGCGGACCCCGGTGACGACATCTGCGGGTCGCTGAACCAGGCGCACGCTGCCTCCGTGTGTGGGGTGTGACCAGTCGTACGGAGACGGCGCCGTCGGGGTTCACGGCAGCAGCCTTCTGGGTCCGCGCGCCCGGGCACGGGGAGATCCGCCCCGTCGCGGTTGCCGGGCCGGGCCCCGGCGAGGTCCTCGTGCGCACGCTGCACTCCGGCGTCAGCCGGGGCACCGAGACCCTGGTGTTCCGCGGCGGGGTCCCGCAGAGCCAGTGGGAGGAGATGCGGGCGCCGTTCCAGGACGGGTCGTTCCCCGGACCGGTGAAGTACGGCTACCTCAACGTGGGGGTCGTCGAGGCGGGCCCCGATCCGCTCGTGGGACGGACGGTGTTCTGCCTGCACCCGCACCAGACGGCGTACGTCGTCCCGGCGTCGTCGGTCGTCCCGGTGCCGGACGGCGTGCCGGCGCGGCGGGCGGTGCTCGCCGGCACGGTCGAGACCGCGCTCAACGCCGTCTGGGACCTCGCGCCGCTCGTCGGCGACCGGGTCACCGTGGTCGGGGCCGGGATGGTCGGGTGCAGCGTCGCCCGGCTGCTGGCCCGCATCCCCGAGGTGGAGGTCACCCTCGTCGACGTCGAGCCCGCGCGGGCCGGCGTCGCGGAGCAGCTGGGCGTCGCGTTCTCCATCCCCCGGGACGCGGACGGCCAGCGGGACGCCGTCGTGCACACCAGCGCGACGGCGTCCGGTCTCCAGCTCTCCCTCGAGCTGCTCGCGCCGGAGGGCACCGTGCTGGACCTGAGCTGGTACGGCGACCGGCGCGTGCACCTCTCGCTCGGCGGCGCGTTCCACTCCCGGCGGCTGCGGCTGCGGTCGAGCCAGGTCGGCGTGGTGGCCGGCCGCGCCCGCCGTACCCACGCCGACCGGCTCGCGATGGCGCTGCGGCTGCTGCGCGACCCGGCGTTCGACCTGCTGCTGACCGGGGAGTCGCCGTTCGCCGAGCTGCCCGAGGTGATGGCCCGGCTCGAGGCCGGCTCGCTGCCGGCGCTGTGCCACACGATCGCCTACCCGGAGGTGCCCTGAGTGTTCACGGTGTCGGTACGCGACCACATGATGGTCGCGCACAGCTTTCGCGGCGCGGTCTTCGGACCGGCGCAGCGGCTGCACGGGGCGACGTACGTCGTGGACGCGGCCTTCTCCGGGCCGGAGCTCGGCCCGGACGGGATCCTGCTCGACATCGGTGCGGCCACGGAGCTGCTGCACGAGGTGCTCGGCGAGCTGACCTACCGCAACCTCGACGAGGAGCCCGCGTTCGCGGGCGTCAACACCTCGACCGAGGTGCTGGCCAGGGCGGTCGCCGACCGGCTGGCCGGGCGGGCCGCCGGGCTCGGCCCCGCCACCCGGCTGGTGGTGACCCTGCACGAGTCGCACGTGGCGTGGGCGAGCTACGAGAGGCAGCTGTGATCCACCTGGTGCGCCCCGCGGACGTCGACGACCCGCAGCGGCCGTCGGGCGGCAACGTCTACGACCGCCGGGTCGCCGACGCGCTCGGGATGGTCGAGCACACCTCCGTGGCGACCGTGCCGGACGGTGCGGTCGCGCTCGTCGACGGGCTGCTCGCGTCACCGGCGCTGCTCCCGGAGTCGTCCCGGGTGCGGGTCGTCGTCCTGGTGCACATGCCGCGGTGGCAGTGGTGGGAGGGACCGGTCCTCCAGGCCGCCGCGGGCGTCGTCGCGACCAGCCGCTGGACGCGGGACCGGCTCGCCGCCTGCTACGGCCTCGACCGCGTCGTCGTCGCCGAGCCCGGCGTCGACCCGGCGCCGGTCAGCCCCGGGTCGGCCTCGGGGGCGTCGCTGTTGAGCGTCGGCGCGGTCACCGCGCTCAAGGGGTACGACGTGCTCGCGGCCGCGCTGCGCCGGATCGACGACCTCGCGTGGTCGTGCCGGGGCGTGGGGTCCACGGCGGTCGAGCCGGACTTCGCGGCGTCGCTGCCGGCGACCGTGCGCCTGACCGGTCCGCTGACCCGCGCGCAGCTCGACGCGACGTACGCCGAGGCCGACCTGCTGGTGCTGGCGTCGCGGGCCGAGGCGTACGGCATGGTCGTCACCGAGGCGCTCGCGCGCGGGGTGCCGGTCGTGGCGTCCGACGTCGGGGGCGTGCGTGAGGCGCTCGGCGACGGCGGCGTCCTGGTGCCGCCGGGCGACCCCGACGCGCTGGCGGCCGCGCTGCGGGAGTGGCTGACGTCCCCGTCGCACCGGTCGTCGCTGCGGGCGGCCGCGCGCGCCCGCCGTACCGAGCTCACCGGCTGGGACCGGACGGCGGCGCTCGTGGCGCAGGCGCTGGAGGCGGCCCGGTGAGGTGGCTGCGCGTGCTCGGCGGTGCCGCGGTCCTCGCCGTGGTCGTCTGGCGGGTCGGGCCGCAGCCGTTCGCCGACGCGATCCGCTCCGCCGGTCCGCTCGCGCTGGTGGCTGCCGTCGCGATCACCGCCGTCACGACGGTCGCGTGCGCGTGGCGGTGGCGGGCGCTGGCCCGCCGGCTCGGCACCGAGGTGCCGCTGCGCGAGGCGGTCGCGGCGTACTACCGCTCGCAGTTCCTCAACGCGACGCTGCCCGGCGGCGTCGTCGGGGACGTGCACCGCGCCGTGCGGCACGGTGCGGTGCCGGTGGTCGCGGACCGCGGGACCGGCCAGCTCGTGCAGGTCGTCGCCGCCGGCGCCGTCCTCCTCCTCGGGCCGGCCCCCGGGGCCTCGGCGCTCCTCGCGGCCGTCGTGGCCGTAGCCCTCGCGCGCTGGCCGGCCGTGGTCGCGACGTCGCTCGTCGCCGCGGCCGGGCACGTCGTGGTGTTCCTGGTGGCCGCCGACGCGGCCGGGACCTCGGCCTCGCTCGCGGACCTGCTGCCGCTGGCGCTGCTGGTGATGCTGGCGGCCGCGATCCCGCTCAACGTCGCGGGGTGGGGACCGCGGGAGGGCGTCGCCGCGTGGGCGTTCGCGGCGGCCGGGCTGGGCGCGGCCCAGGGCACCACGGTCGCGGTGCTGTACGGCGTGCTCGCGCTCGTCGCCACGCTGCCGGGTGCCGTCCTGCTGACGAGGGGAGCCGCCCGTGGCTGACCGCCCGTACACGCTGCTCAGCTGCGGCATGTCCATCGACGGCTACCTCGACAGCGCCGGCGACGAGCGGCTGATGCTGTCCAACGACGCCGACCTGGACCGGGTCGACGACGTCCGCGCGGGCTGCGACGCGATCCTGGTCGGCGCGACGACGGTCCGCAACGACAACCCGCGGCTGCTGGTCCGGTGCCCCGAGCGGCGCCTGGACCGGATCGCGCGCGGCCTCAAGCCGTCGCCGGTCAAGGTCACCGTCACCCGCGGGGCCCGGCTCGACCCGGCGTCCCGGTTCTTCACGACGGGGGAGTCGGAGAAGCTCGTCTACTGCCCGTCCGCGTCCTTCCGGGCCGCCCGGTCCCGGCTGGGCGCCTCGGCGACCGTCGTGGACGGCGGCGCGCGCGTCTCGATGTCCGCGGTCGCGGCCGACCTCGCCGAGCGCGGGGTACGCCGGCTGATGGTCGAGGGCGGCGGCTCGATCCACACCCAGTTCCTCGCCGAGGACGCCGCCGACGAGCTGCAGCTGGTCGTCGCCCCGTTCTTCGTCGGCGACTCGCGGGCCCGGCGCTTCGTCGGCGACGGTCCGTTCCCCATCGGCCCCGACCGCCCCGCCCGGCTCGCCGACGTGCAGCGCATCGGCGAGGTCGTCCTGCTGCGCTACGCGCTCTCCGAGCGCTTCGAGGAGTCCGCATGAACGCCACCATCCGCACCTGCATCACGCTGCCGGTCCGCCTGCACGGCTGGTCGGGCGTCGCCGACGTCGTGACGTTCAACGGGCTCGCCGACGGCGCGGAGCACCTCGCGATCCGGCTCGGCACGCCCGGCGCCGTACCCCTCGTCCGCGTGCACAGCGAGTGCCTGACCGGCGACGTGCTCGGCTCCGAGCGCTGCGACTGCGGCCCGCAGCTGCACGAGGCGGTGCGCCGGATCTCCGCCGCCGGCGGCTACCTGCTCTACCTGCGCCAGGAGGGCCGCGGGATCGGCCTCTACGCGAAGCTCGACGCCTACGCCCTCCAGGACGACGGCCTGGACACCTACGAGGCCAACCTCGCCCTCGGGTACGCCGCCGACGCCCGCGACTACACCGCCGCCGCGCAGATGCTCACCGCCCTCGGCGTCTCCCGGCTCTCGCTGCTCAGCAACAACCCGGACAAGGGCTCGCAGCTCTCCGCGCACGGCCTGTCCGTCGAGCTCGTCCCCACGGCCGTGCACCTGTCGCCCTCGAACGCCCGGTACCTCGCCGCCAAGGCGCGCGGCGGGCACACGCTGCTCAGTGACGCCGGATAGGGGGCGGCCCGACGTCACACCCTCAGCACCAGCGCAGCTTCGCCGTCGCGCGTGGTCACATCCCACCGCTGGTGCCCGTACCTTCTGGCCCGCAGGGGTTGCGACCGACGGTGACGGGATATGTGGTCACCGTCTGCTGGGGTTGCGGTGCTTGGTTGCGGTGGCGTGCCGGCTTGCGGTCCGCGGGGGTCGACCGTTGTGGTCACCGCCGAAGACGGCCTCCGAGCACGGTGATGGCCCCGCCGGCCGTGGTCGGCGGGGTCCTGGTCAGTTGATATGTCGCTGGCCGTGGGGGTCGGTCCACACGAACCCGGTGCCGGGTTCCCAGTGGTAGGTCCAGGGGGTGTGGGTCTTCAGGCGGTGGTGGCCGCGGCACAGGGGCGCGAGGTTCGAGGTGGCGGTGGGGCCAGCGGGCCAGGGGATGACGTGGTCGAGGTCGCAGTGCCGCGACGACCAGTGGCAGTGCGGGAACACGCACTCGGGGTGCCGCAGCCGGACCTGCTCGGCCAGCTGGTCGGTGGGCCGGTAGTCCTCAGTGGTGATCTCCTCGTTGAGGTCGATCACCGGGCGGACGGTGACCTTCGTGCCCGCGGCCTGGCACCACTCGCGCAGGTGGTCGGGGGTGATCACCGACCGGGTGTTGTCGACGTCGACCATGGTCTGGTCTGGTCGGGGCGGACGTGGGCGTAGATGACGATCCCTTGGTCGGGGTGGTCGGTGGCGCCGAGCATCCCGGCGGCGGCCGCACGCCGCACGTCCAAGGGCAGCGCGGGATCCAGGGTGGCGGCCTTGGCGGCGATCCGCTGGTCGAGGGCGACCGCGTCGGCGAGGTCGAGCATCCCGGTGACCGGGACCAGTCCGTCGTGGGTCATGTCGCGCAGGTGCACGTCGAAGCGCCGCTTCTCCGCGGCCTTGCGGCGGCGTTCCTCGGCGGCCTCGGGGTCGAACTCGGCCCGGGCCTGGTCGACCTGCCGGTCGATCTCGGCGAACGAGCACTTCCTGAGTACGAAGTACAGCGCACGGTCCACGAACGCCGCACCGTCGATGGGCAGGGAGCGGGTGGCCTGGGCGACCTTGCGGGCCTTCCACACCGGAACCACCCCGGCGGTGACCTTCGCCCAGATCCGCGGGAGCCGGTACTTCAGCTCCACCGCATCACCGAGATAGAGCCGGCCGGAGTCGGTGGACACCCCGATGGCGAGCGCGAACTCCGCGACCGCGCCCTCGTCGATGGTCGGTGCGCCGTCGCCGGCGATCTCCAGGTCCCGCATCCCCCACTCGATGCTGGTGTCGACCTGGTCACCGGGGTGCAGCTCCACCCACTCCACGGCGAGCTGGAGCTTGCGGATCGCGGCGATGTTCTCGATGGCTTGCTGCTCGCGGGCGGCGTCGATCACCTGCTGTTCGCGGGTGACCGGCGGGGTGTTCATGGGTCTACTCAAGCACTGGCCACCGACATCGCCTCTGGCGAGAATCCCCTGTGTCCACAGGGGTTCTGAGCATCGTGAGTTTCAGGGTCGTGTGCCTGAGACCGCGCTATGGCGCGGTCTCAGGCACACGACTCGAAAGCCGCGAACCGCGACCCGGGAGCCGGCCGCAACCACCCGCCCGCCGTCCCGCTTTGCTGCCATGGCGGTCGCAACCGGAGACCACCCGGAAGACGCAGGCAGTCGCTCGGCTTCCGGGGTCTCGACGAGCTCGACCAACGGTGTCTCGGCTTCCGGGGTCTCGACGAGCTCGACCAACGGTGTCTCGGCTTCCGGGGTCTCGACGAGCTCGACCACCGGTGTCCCGGCTTCCGGGGTCTCGACGAGCTCGACCAACGGAGCCGCGGCCAGCGAGCCGGCACCCGACCGCAACCGAAGGCAACCCGCAGCCCACCGGCAGTCACCCGGCTTCCGGGGTCTCGACGAGCTCGACCAGCGGAGGGCGCAGGCCGCAACCACCCGCCGTGCCGCCACGGCGACGGCCCACCTCACCGGCAGGATGGGCGCATGACCGACTACGGCCACGATCTCCAGTTCGGCACGTTCATCACGCCGGACGCCGGCCATGCGGAGCGGGCCGTCGAGCTCGCGCTGCTGACCGAGTCGGCGGGGCTGGAGTTGGCGACCTTCCAGGACCACCCGTACCAGCGGCGGTTCCTCGACGCCTGGGCCCTGGTGGCGACCGTGCTGGCCCGCACCACCACGTTGCGCGCGACGACCAACGTCAGCAACCTGCCCCTGCGCCCGCCGTACGTGCTCGCCACGACCGTCGCGAGCCTGGACGTGCTCAGCCGCGGCCGGGTCGAGCTGGGCATCGGCGCCGGCGCGTTCTGGGACGCGATCGTCCAGGCCGGCGGCCCCCGCCGTACGCCGGGCGAGGCCCGGCGGGCCCTCGACGAGGGCATCGCGACGATCCGGCGCACGTGGGAGCGCGGACCCGCGCCCGTGCACGACGTGGAGGTCTGGGTCGGGGCGGTCGGGCCGAAGATGCTGGCCCTGACCGGGCGGGTGGGGGACGGGTGGCTGCCCAGCCAGTCGTACGTCCCGCCGGAAGCGCTGGCGGAGAGCAACGCCCGGATCGACGAGGCGGCGGTCGCCGCCGGCCGCGACCCGGTCGCCGTGCGGCGCCTCTACAACGTCGAACCCTCCGGGGATCCCGCCTGGGCGGAGTGGCTCGCCGAGCTCACGCTCGAGCACGGCACCAGCACGTTCATCGTCACCGGCGACGACCCGGAGCTGATCCGGCGCTTCGGCGCGGAGGTCGCGCCCGCCGTCCGCGAGCTGGTCCGCGCCGCGCGGGAGGGCAACCCGGCGCCGCTGGCGGAGCGGCCGGCCGCCGCTCCCACCTCGACCGGCCGGCACCTGGTCGACGTGCACGACCACCTGCGCGCGGAGCTCGTCCAGGTCTTCGACCTCATCGGGCAGGTCGAGTCCGGCGCGCTCGACCCGGCCGCCGCGCGAGGGGCGATCAACCAGATGACGCTGCGCCAGAACGAGTGGACGCTGGGTGCCTACTGCCAGTCCTACTGCCGCCTCGTCGCCACCCACCACACCATCGAGGACAGCTCGGTCTTCCCGCACCTGCGCCGCAGCGACCCGACCCTCGGTCCGGTCCTGGACCGTCTGGAGCAGGAGCACCACGTCATCCACGGGGCGCTCGAGGCCGTCGACCGGGCGCTGGTCGCGGTCCTATCGGCGCCCGACGGGCTCGGCCGGCTGCGGACCGCCGTGGACGAGCTGGCGACCACGCTGACCGCGCACCTCGCCTACGAGGAGGAGCAGCTGGTCGGCCCGCTCGACCGGTACGGCTTCTACTAGGCCTGGACGCAGAACCCCCACGTCTGCGGGCGTGGTCAGGTCGTCGCACGAGGCCCGCCGCCACCTACGTCCGGGGTGGGGAGCGGCGGTGGCGCCAGGGGGGACTGACGCCACCGCCCGGGGGTCGGAGACCCCCGCCTCGGCCTGCCCCGCCGAGCACCGAAGCGCTGGTGAGCAGGCTGGAGACCAGGGCGAGCACCAGTGGGATCCGATCCAGCGCGCAGGACCACTTCGCACCCGGGCGTCCGCGTCCGTGGGATGCCAGGGGTCGACGTGCCGCGTCGCCCGCGCCGAGCGCGAGCACGAGTTGTTTCGACATGGTGTTCTCTCCCAGAGTCCGGCCCGCAGGCCAACCTTCGGAGAAACGACGCACACGTCGTCAGACCGCCACCCCAGCGCGGCATGCCGAGCGCATGCAGCGACTTCTCCCTCCCCAAGAACGTCGCCGTCCCCCATGCCACGGCTGTGATCTAGACCACGTCATACCACCTGGTCGGCGGTCCGAAACACCCCCTCCGGGGTTTCTTTGCCGGGGCTCGCCCACAGCCGGAACAGCAGGTAGGCGGACGCCGCGCCGAGCAGGTGCCAGGCGGCGTGGCCCTGCAGCAGCGAGTGCGGGTCGCACCAGCGCGACCTCGTGGCGTTCCAGATCGCGAAGGCGAGCAGGATCGTGCCGAGCGCCGCGGCGCCCCAGCGCAGGTCGGTGCCGTGGTCGCGGCGGTGCAGCCGCACCTCGGTCGCGATCGCGACGGCCAGCAGCACGGCGAACGCGACGTTGCCCGCCTGCTGCACGACCGGCACGCCGTCGCCGGCCAGCCCGACCAGCTCGCATGCGGCGACGAAGAGCAGGAACAGCTGCCAGAAGAAGGTCCGCCCCTGGCGCACCCACCGCATCAGCGCGTACGCCGCCGCGAACGACGCCACCAGGTACATGCTCAGCAGGTCGAACCGGCCGCCCAGCGACGACTGGGTGGCGTGCATCGCCGCGCTCGCCGGCCCGAGGAGCACCACCAGGCAGGCGTACGGCGTCGCCAGGCCGCCCAGCGGCCACCGGGTCGCCTGCGCCGCGATCGCCAGCCCGGCCGCGACGAAGCCGAGGTTCGAGAAGGTGTTCGCCGGCTGCTTCACCCACCCGTCCCGGGCGGCCTCGCAGAAGTGGGCACCGCGACCGACGTCCGGGCCCAGCCAGCCGGCGCCGACGGCCACGGCCAGCAGCCCGGTGGAGGCGAGGGCCACGAGCGTCGCCCAGGCGAGGGGTCGGTGCACGGACCTAGTGTGTCGCCGTGGACCTGCCGGTGGACCTCGACGCGCGCGGCGACCGTACCGGCGCGATCTACCGGGCGCTGCTCGACGCGATCCGCTCCGGCCGCCTCGGCGTCGGCGACCGGCTCCCGCCGACCCGCGCCCTCGCGCAGGACCTCGGCGTCGCGCGCAACACCGTCGCGACGGCGTACGAGCGACTGGTGGCCGAGGGCTTCCTCGAGGCCCGGGTCGGTGACGGGACGTACGTCGCCGGCCTCGCGGCCCCGGCACCCGCGCCGCGGCACCCGGGGGCGCTGGACCCCAGGCCGGGGTGGACGTTCCGCCCGCTCCCGGTGAGCGGCGAGAGCGCCCCGCCGCCGTACGACTTCCGGGCCGGTATCCCCGACGCCGGGCTGTTCCCGTTCGACACCTGGCGCCGGCTGGTGGCCGCCGAGCTCCGGGGCGGGGCGCACCATCCGGGCACGTACGCCGGGCCGGCCGGCCACCCCGAGCTGCGGGCCGCCATCGCCCGCTACCTGTCCCTCGGGCGCGGCGTGGCCGCGGATTCCGACGACGTGGTCGTCACGCACGGCACCCAGCAGGCGCTCGACCTGGTCGCCCGGGTGCTGCTCGAGCCCGGTGACGTGGTCGCGGTCGAGGACCCCGGCTACCCGTTCGCGCGCGAGCTGTTCGCGTCGTACGGCGCCCGCGTGGTGCCGGTCCGCGTGGACGGTGACGGGCTGGTGGTCGCGGAGGTCCCGGAGCGGGCCCGGCTGGTGTTCACGACGCCGTCGCACCAGTTCCCGCTGGGTCCGCCGCTCTCGCTCGCGCGCCGGCAGGCCCTGCTGGAGCTCGCCAACCGGGCGAGCGTCGCGATCGTCGAGGACGACTACGACAGCGAGTTCCGGTTCACCGAGCGGCCCCTGGAGACGCTGCACGCGCTGGACCGGCACGGCCGGGTGATCTACGTGGGGACGTTCTCGAAGTCGCTGATCCCGGCGCTGCGCTCCGGCTACCTGGTCGCCCCGCGCAGCCTGCGCGACGCGCTGCTCGGGGCCCGCCAGCTCGCCGACGGGTACGGCGCGCCCGCGGAGCAGGTCGCGCTGGCGCGCTTCGTCTCCGACGGCCTGCTCGGTCGGCACCTGCGGCGCGCGCACAAGGCGTACGCCGAGCGCCGTGCCCTGGTCCTCGAGGGGATCGAGCGGCTGCTGCCGCAGCTCGAGGTGGTGCCGTCCGCGGCCGGGCTGCACGTGACGGCGCTCTTCCGCGAGCCCACCGACGACGCGGCGGTCGTCGCGGCGACGGCCGGGGCCGGGGTGGCGGTCGAGGCGCTCTCGTCGTACGCCGCCGGCGCGCCGGTGTCCGGGCTGGTGTTCGGCTACGGTGCGGCCCGGACCGACGCGGTCACGCCGGGTCTGGAGCGGCTGGCGCGGCTGCTCGGGCGCGGGACAGCCACACCACCGCGGCGAGCCCGACGATGAGCTGCGGCAGCAGGTAGCGGCCGGTCAGCCCGAGCAGCGCCAGGGACGACACGAACGCGACGACGCTGCCGCGCCAGACCCAGGTCCCGCGGGGGAGCAGCCGGATCGCGGCGGCGGTGCCCACCAGGTACACGATCGCGAAGGCCCCGGTGACCAGCAGCATCGTCTTCTCGATCGCGATCCCGGACACCGCGATCGCGAGGAGGGTGCCCAGCGCCCCGGCGGTGACCACGACCAGGGAGCGTCGCGGCACCTGGCCGGCGCTCGAACCGTGCGCGAACCACGCCGGCAGCGAGCCGTCCCGGCCGAGCGCGCCGCCGAGCCGGGCGCTGCCGGCGAAGTAGGCGTTCATCGCACCCAGCGAGAGCAGCACAGCGACCACGGTGGTCACCGTGCGGGCCGGCTCGCCGAACCCGATCACGAGCAGGTCCGAGAGCGGCGCCTTGCCGGTGTGCGGGCCGAGCACCGCGACGGTGGCGAACGCGACGCCGAGGTACATCACGCCCATCACGACGAGCGCGATCACGGTCGCGCGGCCGATGTCGTGCGCCGGGTTGCGGTACTCCGACGACAGCGAGGTCACGACCTCCCACCCGGCGAACGCCCAGATGAGCAGGGCGGCGGCGGTGCCGATCGCGGCGTACCCGTGCGGGGCGAACGGGGTCAGGTTGGCGGTGGTCGCGTGGGGGAGCGAGACCAGCGTGGCGACGAGCAGCAGCAGCGCGAGCGTGCCGGCGATGACCAGCTGGACCCGGCCGGAGACGCGGATCCCGAACCAGTTCATGACCGCGACCACCCCGATCAGCGCGCCGGCGGTGAGCAGCTGCGTCTGCCGGCCGCCGCCCGCGCTGTCCGCGACGTACGCCCCGGCGAAGCCGGCCGCGGCCGGGGCGCCCAGCGGGATCGCGAAGTAGAAGCACCACCCGATCACCGTCGCGACCCGGGCGCCGAAGGCGCGCCGGGCGTACGTCGAGACGCCGCCGCCGTCGGGGTAGCGGGCGCCGAGGGCCGCGAAGGTGGTCGCGAGCGGCACGGAGAGCAGCACCAGCGCCAGCCAGGCGACCAGGGACGCCGGTCCGGCCTCGTGGGCGGCGAGTGCCGGCAGCGAGATCACGCCGGTGCCGAGCACCGCGCCGAGCGTGAGCGCCGCGCCCTGCGGGACCCCGAGGCCACCGGCGGCGACGGGGTCGTCGGCGGGGATGGTGTCGGGGGTGAGGGCGCGCGTCACGCGCACAATCTAGGGGGCCAGAGGTCCGGCCGCAGCGCCAATACCCGACAAGGCGTTCGGGCCAATCTCACTTCTTCCGGGGCGGCACCGCCGTCACCCGGACCGCGAAGCCCTCCTGGTCGTCGCGGGCCTTGCCCTGGCAGGACCACGAGGTGCGGTGCCAGCACGAGAACCGGGTCGAGCCGTTGACGAGCACGACCTTCGCCCACACGACCCGGCTCGCGCCGAAGCCGACCAGCGCGTGCCCCTTGCCCTTGCCGTTGAGGCGGATCGGGGTGCCGTTGAACCCGCGCTTGGTCTTCGACAGGACGTACGCCGACGGCTCGGTCTTGCCCGCGGGCCCGTCGACGACGACCCGCAGCCGCCAGCGCTTGTCCTTCATGCTCGCGGCCGGCCGGACGATCGCGTTGCGCGAGGACATGTGGCTGATCGTCGTGCGGGCGTGCTGGCGCGGCGCGTCGTGCGTCAGGGTCCAGCCGGCGAACGTCGGGGCGACCGGCCAGGCCTTCCCCTCGGGGTAGTAGTGGCCGGGGGCGGTGTTGGCGGCCGCGAACCCGCGGTACACCGAGCCGAAGCCGCCGTGCTTCTTCAGCACGCCCTTGACCGCGGTCGTCGAGTACTGGTGACCGGCGCCGCGGTAGGCGCCCGCCCGAGCCCAGATCTGCTTGACGACGCCGAGGCCGAACCGGTGGCTGAGGTACTCGAAGAACGTCCAGTTGCCGTACTGGTTGAAGCCCTGCCGGTTGAACAGGTCCAGCGCCTGCCCGGGCGCGCCGACCTGCCCGTAGGGGAGGTACTGCCGGTTGTCGTTGACGTCGTCGGCGACCCGCTCCTCCATCCAGGTGGCGGTGCTCTCCATCAGCCACGGGTCCTCGCCGTAGTCGTAGGCGAACTGCACCGCGTGGAAGAACTCGTGGGCGCCCGTCACCCGCAGGCTCTGCACCGGCGGGGCGCCGTACTGGGCCTCGGCGAAGTCGTTGTCGAGCACGCAGTAGCCCGAGGCCAGCCACTTCTGGCCCGGGGCCCGCCGCTCGGGGGTGCAGTAGCCGTAGATCCCGCGGGAGCCGAGCTCCTTCAGGTACACGTCGAACTTCGCGTTGCCGCCCCGGTGCCGGTCGCTGACCGGCTTGCGGTAGCCCATCTTGCGCACCTCGACGCGCCACACCTTGTTCATGAACGACAGGTTCTTCTTCACCCAGGCGGTGCTGGGCGGCGCGTCGGCCGTGGTCGGCACCCAGTGGATGCAGAGGTGGTTGCGGCACTTCTTCTTCGCGGGGACCGTGTAGCCGTCGCCCAGGCCGTCGGCGGCGCCGTCCGTGGGGCGGGCGAGGTAGCCCTGCGCCGTACGCCGGTCCGCGTCGTCGAGCCGCGGCAGCGCGGCGAACAGGTCACGCATCGCCAGCGACACCTCGGGCCGGCCGGTCCGCGCCGTGCGCGCGAGCGGCGCCGACAGGTCGAGCAGGCGCTGGACCGTCGCGAGCGCCTGCGCGGGGCTCGAGGGAGCGGACGGCTCGGGTGCTTCGCTCGCGGTGGCGGGCAGGAGACCGGAGAGGCCCAGGGCGGCGGTGAGGGCCACCACGACGAGCGGTCGACGCATCTTTCTCCTCGAGAACGAAAGGCGGGTTCGGCTCTTCGAGCCTGCCCGGCGGGTGGGTGCGCCCAAACCAGGCGGTGGGATCAGCTCCCGCCGGAGATCTTCTCGATCAAGGCGGTGGTGGAGATGGCGGGCGTCCGGGGCAGGTAGACGACCTCGCAGATGTCCTCGAACTCGTCGAACCGGCCGGCCCAGTCGTCGCCCATCACGAGCACGTCCGCGCCGTACTGCACGATGTAGTCCCGCTTGAGCTCGAGGCTCTCCTCGACGAACACCTCGTCGACCGGCTTGAGCGCGGCGACGATCGCGAGCCGCTCGGCCTGGCTGAACACCGGCTCGCGGCCCTTCTTGCGCAGGTTGAGCTCGTCGGCGGAGACGCCCACGACGAGGCGGTCGCCCAGGGCGGCGGCGCGCTCGATCACCCGCAGGTGCCCGACGTGGAAGACGTCGAACGTGCCGAAGGTGATGACCGTGCGTGGCATGCGGCGCATTCTGGCATGTGGGGCAGTGCGCGAGGATGGCGGGCAATGAGCACTATCGCCATGATCACCCCCAACCCCGCCGCCGACGCCGTACGCCGCCAGGGCCTGCGCCGGATGCGCACGCTCGCCGTGTCGCTGCTGCTGTTCGCCGCCCTCGTCTACGTGGCCACGCTGGACCAGGACGGGTTCCTCGGCTTCGTCAACGCGGGCGCCGAGGCCTCGATGGTCGGTGCGATCGCCGACTGGTTCGCGGTCACCGCGCTGTTCAAGCACCCGCTCGGGCTGCCGATCCCGCACACCGCGCTGATCCCGAAGCGCAAGGACGAGCTGGGGCGCGGCCTGGAGGAGTTCGTGGGGGAGAACTTCCTGCAGGAGGGGATCATCCGCGACCGGGTGGCCGCGGCGACGGTCACGCTGCGGCTGGGCCGCTGGCTCGCGGACCCCGAGCACGCGCGGCGGGCCGTCGACGAGGTCGCCGACGTCCTCGCGATCGGGCTGCACCGGGTGCAGGACTCCCACATCGAGGAGCTGTTCCGCGACGCGCTGGTCCCGCGGTTCCGCGAGGAGCCGATCGCGCCGCTGCTCGGGTCGCTGCTCGAGGAGACGATCCGCGACGACCTCCACCACGGCCTGGTCGACCTCGGTCTCGACGAGCTGCACCGCTGGCTGGTGGCGAACCCGGACACCGTCGCGGAGGTGCTCGGCGAGCGCGCCCCCTGGTGGGCGCCCACCCGGCTCAACGAGGCCGTGACCTCGCGCCTGCACCGCGAGCTGGTCCGCTGGGTGGCGGACATCCGCGACGACCCGCGCCACCACGTCCGCGAGGCGCTGGACTCGATGCTCGACCAGCTCGCCCACGACCTCCAGCACGACCCCGCCGCCCAGGAGCGCACCGAGCGGCTCAAGGAGCGCCTGCTCGACCACCCCCAGGTGCTCGCCTCGACGGTCTCGCTGTGGAACGCGCTGCGTCGTTCGCTGCTCTCCTCGCTGCGCGACCCCGCGGGCGCCGTCCGCACCCGGCTGCTGGCCGAGGTCTCCTCGTTCTCGGCCCGGTTGCTGTCGGACGACGTCTTCCGGGCCCGCCTCGACGCGCTCGCCGCCGACGCCGCGGTGTTCGCCGTCGAGCGCTACGGCGCCGAGGTCACCACCGTCATCACGCACACCATCGAGCGCTGGGACGGCAAGGAGGCCGCCCGCCGGATCGAGCTGCACGTCGGCCGCGACCTGCAGTTCATCCGCATCAACGGCACCATCGTCGGCGGGCTCGTGGGCGTGCTGATCCACGCGGTGTCGGTCGTCCTCGGCTGAGGTGCGACGCCGTTGGTCGAGCTTGTCGAGACCCAAGAAGTCGAGTAACTGCCGGCGGCCTGCGGGTTGTCAGGGTTGCGACCGACGGGGCAGCGAAGCGGGACGGCGGGTGGGTGGTTGCGGCCGGCTCTCGGCTTGCGGTCCGCCACTTTCGGGTCGTGTGCCTGACAACGCGCTATGGCGCGGTCTCAGGCACACGACCCGAGAGCCGCGCCGCGGCCCCGTCCGCGTGCCACGATGGCGCCCGTGTGGGACGGCGCGCGCAACCTCATGGACCTCGGCGGCCTGCCGGTCCGCGGCGGCGGGACGACGGCGCAGGGGCGGGTCTGGCGGTCGGCGGCGCCGGAGTCGATCACCGGACCCGGCTGGGCCGCGGCCCGCGCCGCGGGGCTGACGACCGTGGTGGATCTCCGCAACGACGTCGAGCGCGCGGACGTGCGGGACGTCGACGGCGTCCGGATCGTGCACGCACCGACCGAGGACCCGGACGACCCGGACTTCCTCGCGGAGTGCGGGCCCTGGCTCGACCACCCGCGCTCCTGGGCGCCGAACCTCGCCCGGTACCCGGAGAAGTTCGCGGCCGTGTTCACCGCGATCGCCGACGCGGAGGGCGGCGTGCTCGTCCACTGCGCGGGCGGGCGGGACCGCACCGGCCTGGTCGCCTCGATGCTGCTCGGGTTGGCCGGCGTCGAGGACGAGGCGGTCGCGGACCACTACGAGCAGGGGTTCCGCGGCGCCGCGGACCACCGCGGCCACGGCCTCGGCTACGACCCCGTCAGCGGGGAGTGGGTGGCGGCGCCGGACGAGGCGTGGGAGCCGGACGCGCTGGACGCCGCGCTCGCCGACCGGCGGCCCGTGCTCCTCGGGTGGCTGCGCGACACCGACGTCGCCGCGTATCTGGGCGACGCGGGGGTCGACGCACCCCGCCTCGCTCGGCTGCGCGGGCTCGTGCTGGGACAATGACCCCATGGCCGAGCCGTACGACGTCCCGATCCGCGACGAGTCCATCCGGCTCGGGCAGTTCCTGAAGCTGGCGAACCTCGTCGAGTCCGGCTCGGAGGCGAAGCCCCTGATCGCCGCCGGGAGGGTGCGCGTCAACGACGAGGTCGAGACCCGGCGCGGTCGTCAGCTGGTGCAGGGCGACGTGGTCCAGGTGGCCGGGCACGCCGCCCGGGTCGCCGCGGAGGGCGCCGACGACGGCCTGCCCTGGTGACCGGCGGCTCAGCGCACGTCGAGCAGGTCCACCACGAAGATCAACGTCTCGCCCGGCTTGATCACGCCGCCGGCGCCGCGGTCGCCGTACCCCAGGTGCGGCGGGATCACGAGCTGGCGGCGGCCGCCGACCTTCATGCCCTGGACGCCCTGGTCCCAGCCGGAGATGACCTGGCCGACGCCGAGCCGGAAGTTCAGCGGCTCGCCGCGGTTGTACGACGCGTCGAACTCCTCGCCGGTCGAGTGGGCGACGCCGACGTAGTGGACCGAGACCGTGGCGCCGGGCGTGGCCTCGGCCCCGGAGCCCTCGGTGATCTCGGTGATCTCGAGGTCGGCGGGCGGGTCGAAGTCGGGGAAGTCGATCTCGGGCTTGTCCATCGCTCCAGCCTACGGCGTGGTCCGGTGGGGCGAGTTCCCGGATCCTTCCGGTCGCGAGTCGTCGCGTTCGGTGCGCGGGGCCTGGAGCGGCCTGACATCATGCCCAGGTGACCTCCGCACGCGCACCCTGGCGCCGGCTCGACCTCGGGCTCGCTGTCGGGGCGGCCGTGCTCGCCCTCCTCGTCCTGCTCTCGATGACGACCGAGGTCCAGCTGATCGCGGTCTTCGCCTCGGGCGCGGTCGTCGCGAGCCTGATGACCACGCCGCGCCGCACGGCATACCTCGCGATCGCCGCGGTGCTGCTCGGCCTGCTCGCCCACCAGTGGCACGACGACACCAGCACCGTCGACTGGCTGGCCCGCGTGCTGCTGTGCGGTCTGCTCGGCCTGGTCGCCATCCAGGGTGCCGCGCTCCGGGAGCGCCGCGAGGGGCGCCTGGAGCGGATGACGGTGATCGCCGAGACTGCCCAGCGCGCCGTGCTGCGCTCGATCCCGACCGCGATCGGGTCGGTCGGCCTCTCCGCCCGCTACGTCTCGGCGACGGCGGAGGCGCTCGTCGGCGGGGACCTCTACGAGGTCGCGGCCACGCCGTACGGCGTGCGCGTGATCGTCGGTGACGTCCGCGGCAAGGGCCTCGAGGCCGTGCAGACGGCGGCGTCGGTGCTCGGCGCCTTCCGGGCCGCGGCGTTCACGGAGCCCGACCTCGCGGCCCTGTCCCGCACCATCGACGAGACGCTGCAGCGGCTCGTGGCCGACGAGGAGTTCGTGACCGCGATCGTCGGCGAGTTCCACGGCGACAAGGTCACGCTCGCCAACTGCGGCCACCACCCGCCTCTGCTGGTCCACGACGAGCAGGTCACCGAGGTCGACACCGGCGAGCCGACGGTGCCGCTCGGCATGGGCTCGGACCCCGGCCTGACCGAGCACTCCTGGCCGACCGGCGCCCGGATGCTCTTCTACACCGACGGCCTGGTCGAGGCGCGGGACAAGACGGGGGAGTTCTTCCCGCTGGACGTCTACGCCGCCGAGATCGGCGAGGGCAGCGTCGAGGAGGCGCTGGACCGCCTCGTGGAGCACCTGCTGTCGTACGCCGGCAACCGGATGAACGACGACCTCGCGCTCGTGCTCGCCGAGAGCGAGAGCCAGTAGCGCTCAGGTCTGGTGCAGGTAGCTGTCGAGCTGGTCGCGCTCGAACTCCAGCTGGTCGATCTTGTGCTTGACCACGTCGCCGATGCTGATGATGCCGGTCAGCCGGCCCTCGTGGACGACGGGCACGTGCCGGATCCGCCGCTCGGTCATGGTCTTCATCAGCTCGTCGAGGGGCGTGTCCTCGTCGCACGTCTGCACGACCTCGGTCATGATCGCGCCCACCGTGTTGTTGATGACGGTGCCGTCGCTGTGCAGGTGGCGCACGACGTCGCGCTCGCTCACGATGCCGGCGACGGTCGTGCCGTCCGAGCTCACGATGAGCGCGCCGACGTTGTGCTCGGACAGCCGCGCGAGGAGCTCCCGCACGCCGGCCTCCGGACCGATCGTGACCACCTCACGACTGGGCTTGGCCTTCAGAACGTCGCCGATCCGCATGACCCGAAGGTAGCCGCCCGCAGTGGCGGCCGTCACCCCTCTGTCCGCGGGTCAGTCGCGCCGGTGGTCGCGCAGGTCCGAGACCGAACCGGGGCCGGTACGGCGCACGTCCGGGTCGTCCTCGTCGTCGGGCAGCGTGCCGAGGAACGACAGCGCGGCCTCGTGGAGGTGGCCGTTGCTGGCCAGCGCGTTGCCGCCGAACGGGCCGTCGGTGCCGTCCAGCGACGTGAACCGGCCGCCGGCCTCGCGGACGATCACGTCGAGGGCGGCCATGTCGTACACCTCGAGCTCGGGCTCGGCCGCGATGTCGACGGCGCCCTCGGCGAGCAGCATGTAGGACCAGAAGTCGCCGTACGCCCGGGTGCGCCAGCAGCGCCGCATCAGCGCGAGGAAGTCGTCGAGCCGGTCCCGCTCGTCCCAGCCGGACAGCGAGGCGTAGGACAGCGAGGCGTCCTCGAGCCGGCGGACGTCGGACACCTGGCAGCGCGTCGCCTTGAGCAGCGACCGGCCGGTCCACGCACCGCTCCCGGTGGAGGCCCACCAGCGCCGCTGGAGGAGGGGAGCGGACACCACGCCGAGGACGACCTCGTCGTCGACGACCAGCGAGATCAGCGTCGCCCAGACCGGCACGCCGCGGACGAAGTTCTTGGTGCCGTCGATCGGGTCGATCACCCAGCGGCGCTGGCTGTGCCCGGTGGAGCCCTGCTCCTCGCCGGTCACCGCGTCGCGGGACCGCACCCGTGAGAGCGTGCGGCGGATCGACTCCTCGACGGCCTGGTCCGCGTCGGTGACCGGCGTGAGGTCGGGCTTGCTCATCACGTGCAGGTCGAGCGCCCGGAACCGGCTCTCGGTGATCGAGTCGGCGTCGTCGGCGAGCACGTGCGCCAGGCGCAGGTCGTCCGTGTAGTCCGTGGCCACGTCGCCACCCTAGTGAACCCGCCGGCCCCGTGGGCCGTAGGCCAGGGCATGGAGATCAACGGACTTCCGCTCCACCCGCTCGTCGTGCACGCGGCCGTGGTGCTCGGCCCGCTCGCGGCGCTGGCCGCGATCCTCTACGCGGTGCTGCCGGGCTGGCGCGACGGGCTCCGCTGGCCGATGGTCGTCCTCGTGCTGGTGGCGACGGCGGCGATCTGGACGGCGTACTACACCGGCATCAACTTCCGCGGCACCAAGGACTTCTTCAACCAGCCCCCGGTCGCGGCGAAGATCGACCAGCACGCCCGCTACGCCAACATCCTGCGCTGGGTGACGACCGGCCTCGCGGTCGTGGCGGTGGCCGCCGCGTGGCTGCACGCCCGGGTGGGCACGATCCGCATCGTGCTGAGCTCGGCCCTGGTGGTCGCGGGAACCGTCACCCTCGCGTACGTCGTGCTGACGGGGGAGGCCGGCGCGCGGTCGGTCTGGGGGTCTTAGTAGGCCGGCTCGCTCCGCGCGGCCAGCAGCCGGCGGAACGACTCGACCCGCACCGGGTCGGCCTCGCCCTTCCGGACCGCCTCGTCGAGGCCGCACTCGGGCTCGTCGTCGCCGTGGGTGCACCCGCGCGGGCAGTCCTCGGTCATCTCGTCGAGGTCGGGGAACGCCTCGATCAGGCGCTCGGGCTGCACGTGGGCGAGCCCGAAGGACCGGATCCCGGGCGTGTCCACGATCCACGCGTCGAGCTCGGGGATCTCCAGCAGGTACGCCGAGGTGGAGGTGTGCCGGCCGCGCCCGGTCACGGCGTTGACGACGCCGACGTCGCGCCCGGCGTCCGGGATCAGCGCGTTGACCAGCGTCGACTTGCCGACGCCGCTGGAGCCGAGCAGCACGCTGGTGCGACCGCGCAGCCGCTCGCGCAGCTCGGTCAGGTCGCCGCCCTTGCGGGTGATCACCCACGGCACGCCGAGCGACCGGTAGGTCGTCAGCAGCGTCTCCGGGTCGGCGAGGTCGGACTTGGTCAGGCACAGCAACGGCTGCATGCCGGCGTCGTACGCCGCCACGAGCGCGCGGTCGATCAGCCGCGGCTGGGGCTCCGGGTCCGCGAGCGCGGTGACGACGACGAGCTGGTCGGCGTTCGCGACGATCACCCGCTCGACCGGGTCGTCGTCGTCGGCGGTCCGTCGCAGCGTCGTGCTGCGCTCGACGACCTCGACGATCCGTGCGAGGGCGCCGTCGGCGCCGGAGGTGTCGCCGACGACCCGGACGCGGTCGCCGACGACCACGCCCTTGCGGCCCAGCGGCCGGGCCTTCATCGCCAGCACGGTCCGGTCGTCGACCAGCAGCGTGAACCGCCCCCGGTCGACGGTGACGACCACGCCGTCCTCCGCGTCGTCGTAGGTGGGCCGCTCCTTGGTGCGCGGGCGCGTACGCCGACGGGGACGGTCGTAGTGCTCGACGTCCTGGTCGGAGTACCGCCCGGTCACCGCGCTCAGCCCTCGGGAGTGATCAGCCCGGACCAGAAGTCCGCGAAGTCCGGGAACGTCTTGCCGGTGGTCGCGATGTCCTCCACCAGCACGTCCTCGACCGCGGCGCCGACGATCACGCCGGCGTGCGCCATCCGGTGGTCGGCGTAGGTGTGGAACACGCCGCCGTGCAGGGGAGCGGGCTCGATGTCGAGCCCGTCGGCATGCTCGGTCACCTTCGCCCCGAGGCCGCCGAGCTCCCTCGCCAGCGCGGCCAGCCGGTCGGTCTCGTGGCCGCGGATGTGCCCGACGCCGCGCAGGTGCGACGGCGCCTCCGCCAGCGCGCAGAGCGCCGCGACGGCCGGGGTCAGCTCGCCGACGTCGTGCAGGTCCACGTCGATCCCGAGCAGCGTGCCGCTGCCGGTGACCTGCAGGCCCTCGTCCACGAACGCCACCTCGCACCCCATCGCGGTGAGGATGTCGCGCAGCGCGTCGCCGGCCTGGGTCGTCTGCCGCGGCCAGTCGCGGACGGTGATGCTGCCCCCGGACACCGCGGCGAGCGCGAGGAACGGCGCGGCGTTCGACAGGTCCGGCTCGATCAGGTGATCCACCGGGCGGACCGGTCCCGGGGCGACGCGCCACCGGTTCGCGTCGCCACTCGACGACGGGGCGTCCACGTCGACGCCGTGCTCGCGCAGCATCGCGACGGTCATGTCGATGTGCGGCAGCGACGGCACGGGCTTGCCGTCGTGGCGCACGTCGACGCCCTCGTCGTACCGAGCGCCGGCCAGCAGCAGCGCGGAGATGAACTGGGACGACGCCGACGCGTCGACGACGACGGTCCCGCCACGCACCGAGCCGGTCCCGTGCACCGCGAACGGCAGGGACTCCCCGGGTACGTCGACGCCGAGGGCGCGGAGCGCGCCGAGGATCTCGCCGACCGGCCGCTGCCGCATGTGCTCGTCGCCGTCGAAGGACACCGTGCCGGTCGACAGCCCGGCGATCGGGGGCACGAACCGCATCACGGTCCCCGCCAGGCCGCAGTCGACCTGGGCGTCCGCGGTGAACGGGCCGGGGGTGACCCGCCAGTCCTCGCCCGAGGTGTCGACGGCGCTGCCGAGCGAGGTCAGCGCCGCGGCCATGAGCGTGGTGTCCCGCGACCGCAGCGCCCTCCGGACGACCGACGGCCCGTCCGCGATCGCGGCCAGCACCAGCGCGCGGTTGGTGAGCGACTTGCTGCCCGGCAGCGAGACGACCGCGTCGACGGGGTGGCGGGCGCGCGGGGTTGGCCAGGGCTCGGTCACGGGCGGCAGCCTACCGAGGGGTCACGGGTGCACCTTCGCCTTGATCAGCTTCGCCTCCCGCTTGGCGTCCTTGGCGGCGTGCCGGGCGCGCCAGGCGACGCCGGGCCGGCCCTCGGTGTCGCCGGCCGCGATGATCAGGCCGCCGACCAGGGCCACGTTCTTGAAGAAGTGCAGGCGCTGCTGGGTGCGCGTCGCGTCGTCGTCGGCCTCCCAGAACCGGTGACCGGCGGCGGTGGTCGGGATCAGCGACCCGGCCAGGACCGCCGCCGAGAGCCGCGGCATCCGGCCGGTCGCGAGCGCGAGACCCGCGCCGATCTGCACGCCGGCGTTCAGCTTCACCAGCGTCTCCGGGTCCTCCGGGAGCGGGATCCCCGCCTTCCGGGCCAGCGGCACCAGCCGCGAGGTGACCGGGTCGGCCTTCTCGGCCGGTCCCGACGTGTTCTTCAGCGCGGCGGCGGCACCGACGACGAAGATCGACGCGAGCATCGGGCGGGCGATCATTCTGCTGACGGTCATGCCCTCCTGTGTACCCCGCGGCTCCCGACGCCAGTCATGCCCGGTCGGGTCCGGTCCTGCCCGGCCGGCTCAGGGGACGGGGATCGTCGCCCCCACGGACGGCAGCTGCTGGCCGACCACCGAGCCGCCCGCGGTGGCGCCCACGCCGCCCGGGCCGATGGAGACGTCGACGTCGAGCTGCACCAGCGGCGACTGCGGCGGAGCGGACGGCGGCGTCGACGGCGCGGGAGGCGGCGTCGAGGGGGGCGGCTGCTGGCTGGGTTGCTGCGACGGCTGCTGGGTGAGCTGCTGGGTCGGCTGCGGGGACTGGGACGGCGCCGCGGCGTCCGTCGGTGCCGAGGTCGGTGCCGCGGTGCCCGGCGCGCCGGCGGCCG